>NZ_JABSUV010000020.1:0-120932 GCF_013284275.1 Brevibacillus sp. HB2.2 | reverse complement strand
AACCTTCTTGCTAATGATGGCAGGAAGGTTTTTTCGTGTAGATAAAGCAGTGACATGAAACTTAATACGGATCGGAGGGGAAAAAGGGAAGGGGCATCCGGTGATTTTGGTAAAATTGCTTTCGAATAATCGAGGGGAAGGTATCGATGTGATTATCCAAAAAGTGTTCGACCAAATATCGCTCAACAAGTCCGTGAGACATCGTTAGCTCTCCCCACCACTCCGTTTCATATCGGCAAAGCATGCTGAGTAAATATAGCAGCAAGTAATGACTGGCCCATTCAGGAAGAGGTAGAGAAGAGGCAGAACCATTCCAAAAGAACAGGACGTTCTGATGTAAACGAAATAACGGGTGTTGATCCAGTTCAGACAGGGCACACTGAGGAAGGGTCAGTTCCTTTCTGTTTTTGTTATTTGCCCAGGAAGACTTTTCCAGGTTACAAACAGATGGAGCCAGCCTGCAAATGTACTGAATAAAGGTCTCGGTTGAATAGGATAATGGCCCGTCCGTTTTTTCAGGAAAGGTAATGCGAACCAAATCACCCTGACTTATATGCGCAATCTTTAGGGTTAACCAGTTACGTGGTTTATCCGTAGCAATTCCGTAACTATCGCTTACGCTGGGGATAGATGAAAATAGGTCATGGACTGAATAGCGGTCTTGTAACGGCGTAAGCTGGAATGCGTGAGCTAATTGTGCAAAAAAACCTTCCTTTTGTGGACGAACCTCATCCTCCATAAGTATATAGGCGTTTCTTTTGAGCTTTCGTGTCGTGACACCATGTTGCAGAACACGACTGTTTTGGGGATAATACGGATCACGAGTCAATAACATCGCCTTCAACAAGTGAGTGCAGCCATAAAACAGTAGCAATGGTTGGATGGACAAGTCAGCAACAGCGGAAGTGGAATAAAAATGTCTGGCTTGTCTCCAGAGATACAGGAAACGCGAGCTTTGTTGAAATGCTAGTCGCTCGGCATGCTCAGCACCCATGTCATGATAGCAGGCAGCCAAGTATTTTCGTGCAGTTGGTTCTGTCTCAAAATAGCGTAATGTCTTCCAAGCGTTATCCATGTTACCCACCTTTACCAATTTTCGTAATATGGTTAAGTTTCTCTAATTGTTTTTTGATTTATCTGTCTAATGCATTCTATAACCGAACATTATACTCATTTCTTGACAGTAAATTAAGCCGTTTGTTAAACTGTCTTAAACTATTCGCCGAGAGGAGCTTTCAACTGTGCGGGAAGACAAATTTGTTAAAGAGGGCTTAACGTTTGACGATGTATTGCTCATTCCAGGAAAATCTGAGGTTTTGCCAAGGGATGTTGATTTGCGAGTACAATTGAGTGAGAATGTGAAGCTGAATATTCCTCTGATCAGTGCTGGGATGGACACCGTAACGGAGTCTGGACTTGCAATCGCCATGGCTCGCCAAGGTGGTATCGGGATTGTCCATAAAAACATGACCATCGAGCAACAAGCAAGCGAAGTAGATCGTGTAAAACGCTCTGAAAGTGGCGTTATTACCAATCCATTCTCTTTGACCCAAGAACATACCGTTGAAGAAGCGAATGCTCTCATGGGTAAATATCGTATCTCCGGTGTTCCGATTGTCGATGCGAATCAAAAACTGATTGGAATTCTCACCAACCGCGATCTGCGCTTTGTGCATGACTTCTCCATTAAGATCAAAGAGGTTATGACCAAAGAAAATCTGGTGACGGCTCCTGTTGGTACTACACTGCAACAGGCAGAATTGATTCTGCAACAACATAAGATTGAAAAGCTCCCATTGGTGGATGAGAATAACACCCTGCGTGGACTCATTACGATTAAAGATATTGAAAAAGCAATCCAATACCCAAATGCAGCAAAAGATAACCAAGGCCGCTTGCTGTGTGGTGCTGCTGTTGGGGTATCTGCAGACACGTTTGAGCGTGCAGCAGCACTTGTACAAGCTGGCGTGGACGTTTTAGTCATCGATACGGCTCATGGGCATTCCAAAGGCGTAATTGAAACGGTAAAAGCAGTTCGCAAAGAATACCCAACGCTCACCATCGTCGCAGGAAACGTTGCAACTGGAGAAGCTACTCGTGATCTGATTGAAGCTGGTGCATCTGTGGTGAAGGTTGGTATCGGTCCTGGTTCCATTTGTACAACTCGTGTTGTAGCGGGTATCGGGGTTCCGCAAATTACAGCGATCCACGATTGTGCACAGGTAGCACGAGAGTACAATATTCCAATTATTGCCGACGGCGGCATTAAATACTCCGGTGATTTGCCAAAAGCAATTGGTGCAGGTGCTTCAGTGATCATGATCGGAAGTCTGTTCGCTGGTACAGAAGAAAGCCCAGGTGAATTCGAGATTTTCCAAGGGCGTCGTTTCAAGGTATATCGCGGAATGGGATCGATTGGCGCGATGAAAGCCGGTAGTAAGGACCGTTACTTCCAAGAGAACGCACAAAAGCTCGTTCCGGAAGGGATCGAAGGCCGTGTTCCTTACAAAGGCCCGTTGGCAGATGTCACGTATCAGTTGATTGGTGGACTGCGTGCAGGTATGGGATACTGCGGAGCGAAGACTATCGAAGATTTGATTCAAAACTCCCAGTTCGTTCGCATTACCGGCGCTGGCTTGCGTGAAAGCCACCCACACGATGTACAAATTACTAAAGAATCACCTAACTACTCGATTTCTTAAGAATAAAATTACCCCCTTTCTGAAAAGAAAGGGGGTAATTTTAACTATATTTTATAATTTGGACGTTAATTTCTATAGATAGCAATTTCTCCACTAGATGAGATGTTACCTTTTATCTTAAGCCGATAGTTTCCTGGCGGCACAGATACAGGGTCTGTATAGTCAGTGTTACCTTTTGGGGCCGCTAATTTTCCCAGTTTAATTGTATTTTCTACTTTTCCGTTTTCACTTAGTTTTTCGATATAAACTGTAACATCACAATTACTATCTGAAGCAACTAAACCAGCGTTAGCCTTTCCAAAGAGATGGAAAGTGTCACGACCAATATAAGTTCCACCCTGTGTTACACTGAAAGATCTCCAATCGAGTTCAATACTCATGATTTTAACATTTTTTCCAGCTACATGATTATTAACATTTGTTTCTACATTCGCATGAGCAGAAACCGGATTCATAACAGACAAAGCAAGACCGAGTGAAGCGAAGGTATAGAAAACTTTTTTCATTCTAAAATCCCTCCATGTATTTACAATATATTTCCAAATATACCATAATATTAACTCGAATCAATTATATGAATTAAAAATAGTAACAAATACCCAGACTTTCTTTCCATCATAAAGGCATGGATAGATTGGCCGTAGGTAATCATGGAATAAACTACCTGCCTATGATGCTAATCGGACTTCAATGCAATCATAATGATATGTTAAACTAACACTTGGTGCTCAATAACCGTATGAACTTATGACAGAACTGGAGAGTGAGAAGAAATTATGAAGCGAACCACATGTACAAAGCGACTGACAAGTCTATTCCTCTCTGTCGCTGTGTTTGTTACAGCAATGGGAAGCATGGCAGCAAAAGTAGATGCTGAATCTGCCGCAAAGCTGCAGTTGGAAGTAAAGTCGTCCATCCTCGTTGAGGCCTCTACAGGCAGGGTGTTGTATAGTAGCAATCCGGATACTCCGTTGGCATCCGCTAGCATGACTAAAATGATGACGGAGTATCTGGTCAATGAAGCAGTTAAACAAAAGAAAATCAAATGGGATGAAAAAGTTCCAGTAAGCGAGTACGCCTTTTACATTGCAAAAATGGCAGACTCTTCGGGTGTTTACCTGAATCAAGGGGAGTCTCATACGGTGAGAGAACTGTATAAAGCAATGGCAGTCGTTTCTGCTAATGATGCAACGGTGCTTCTTGCTGAAAAAATTGCCGGTAGTGAAGCAAATTTTGTTGCAATGATGAATACAAAAGCAAAAGAGTTTGGAATGAATAATTCCTCATTCGTGACATCTACTGGGCTGCCGGCTGATGAATTGGGTCCCTATTCGGTTCAGTCGGAACAAAAAGAAAACCTGATGTCCGCTCGCGACTCCGCGATCTTAGCACGTGCATTAATCCATGACTTCCCGGAAGCTTTGGAAGTATCGAAAATTCCGCGATTGGAGTTTAGAAAGGGTGCAGAAAAACCGAACTATAACTGGATGCTTCCAGGCTTGATCCAATATTACCCGGGTGTAGACGGATTGAAGACAGGTCACACGAATGCAGCAGGCTATTGCTTTACAGGTACAGCTACGCGCGACGGTATGCGCTTGATTAGTGTAGTTATGGGAGCGACAAGCGAACCCAAACGCTTCGGCGAGACCAAAAAACTGCTCGACTACGGATTCAGTAACTATAAGCTAACGAAACAGTTGGACAAGAATGTACCAGTCAAAGGCTTTGAAACAGCTCCTGTGAAAAACGGTGTAGAAGTAACTGTACCAGTTGTTACAGGCAGTGAAGTAAATATGATCACCAAAACCGGTACGGATGCAAAATACACGCCAACGGTTACCTTCCAGGAGCTAACCGCACCGATCCAGCAAGGACAGGTTGTCGGTAAGATCGTTTTGAAAGAAGAAGGTATGAAGGAATCGGATTACTTGCAGCCTGAAGACGCAGCAAAAGCAGGCGTGGATATCGTAGCAGGACAGGCAGTAGAGGAAGCCAGCTGGATTCGTCTGTTCTTCCGCAGCATCATAGAGTTTTTCAGCAATTTGTTTAGCAGTGGAACAGGAAATTAAATAACTATTGTTTTCCCCTACATCTATCGTTTACAATGACGGTAACAGGAACCATAACACCGCATAACAGTTTCGGTTCTGACTCATGATGTAGGGGGTATTTGTAATGGTACAAGTAGGAACGTCCCGCGTTAAAAGAGGTATGGCTGAAATGCAAAAAGGCGGCGTCATTATGGACGTCGTGAATGCTGAACAAGCGAAAATTGCAGAAGCAGCGGGTGCTGTTGCTGTAATGGCTTTGGAGCGTGTACCGTCTGACATTCGTGCAGCTGGTGGAGTTGCGCGTATGGCTGACCTTAGCATTGTAGAGGAAGTACTGAATGCTGTTTCGATCCCTGTTATGGCAAAAGCTCGTATCGGTCATTTTGTTGAAGCGCGTGTTCTCGAATCCCTGGGTGTAGATTATCTCGATGAGAGTGAAGTGCTCACTCCTGCAGATGACTTGTACCATATCAATAAAAAAGAGTTCACTGTCCCGTTTGTATGTGGCGCCCGTGATCTGGGTGAAGCCCTCCGCCGTATTGGGGAAGGTGCATCCATGATCCGCACAAAAGGTGAGCCTGGTACCGGAAACATTGTAGAGGCTGTTCGTCACATGCGCACGATGATGTCCCAAATCCGCAAAGTGCAAGCCATGTCCTACGATGAACTGATGGCGGAAGCCAAAAACCTGGGTGCCCCATACGAACTGCTTGAAGAGGTACACAAAACAGGTAAGCTGCCAGTTGTAAACTTCGCAGCAGGTGGAGTAGCAACACCAGCAGATGCTGCCCTGATGATGCAACTCGGTTCCGATGGCGTGTTTGTTGGCTCTGGTATCTTTAAATCAGAGAATCCAGAGAAGTTTGCTCGCGCGATTGTGGAAGCGACCACCCACTACACGGATTACGAACTGATTGCTCGCGTATCCAAAGGCTTGGGGACGGCAATGCCAGGAATCGAAATCTCCAAAATTCGTGAAGCTGATCGCATGCAAGAGCGCGGCTGGTAAGGTGAGTAGCATGAAAATCGGCGTACTCGCTCTACAAGGAGCTGTAGCAGAACATCTGCGAATGCTAGAAGAGGTTGGTGCCACAGCTGTCCCGGTCAAACGAGTAGAAGAACTGGATGACCTTGATGGACTGGTCATTCCCGGCGGAGAAAGCACCACGATTAGCAAGCTGATGCACAAGTACGGATTCATGGAGGCGGTTCAAGAGTTCGGTAAGGCGAACAAGCCGATCTTCGGAACTTGCGCTGGAGCGATTCTTCTGGCGAAACGGATTCAAGGACAAGACGATCACCATTTAGGCTTGATGGATATCAAAGTGGAGCGGAATGCTTTTGGTCGCCAAAAGGAGAGCTTTGAAGTCTTGATGCCAGTTGCCGATGTGGGGGCAGATTACCCGGCAGTGTTCATCCGGGCACCGTATATCATGGAAGTGGGAGAGAACGGTCAAGTCTTGGCTAAGCACGAAGACAAGATTGTTGTCGCCCGAAGCGGTCACTATTTGGCAGCAGCCTTTCACCCAGAATTGACCGAAGATACAAGACTGCACAAATACTTTCTCGACATGGTTAAGGAATACAGAAGCTAGTTGTCGTACCGGAAGATCGGGCCCTTAAAAAGGCGCCGATCTTCTTTTTTCTGTAAAGATCGAGGTGGGCTGCTCTTTACATACGTATAGAACCTGTAGTACAGTTAACAATAATAGTATTCATGAATGAGAATGCGATGATGAGAACAAGTACTTCACAAGAGCCAGGCCTAGAGAGTCGGTGGTAGGTGCGAACCGATCCGGTTATGTGAGGGAATCCATCTCGGAGTGGCAAAGGAACAACAACTTTGTCCGGAACCGTCCCGTTATGACGGAAGAGTGGACATATGCATGAAGGATTACTGCATGTGTCAACGAGGGTGGCAACGCGGGTATACAACACTCGTCCCTTACCAGGGGACGGGTGTTTTTTGTTTTTTTTCAATACGATTCGGAGGGATTTACACATGTTGGACGTAAAAGTATTACGCCAGGATCTAGAAGAAGTAAAACGCCGTTTGGCTCACCGTAATGAAGATATTTCTGCGTTGGATCAATTCGTAGAAGTAGATGAAAAGCGTCGCGAAGTCATCCAAGAAGCAGAAGCGTTGAAAAATAAGCGTAACACGGTATCCGAACAAGTAGCGGTTATGAAACGCAATAAGGAAAATGCAGACCATCTGATCGCGGAAATGAAAGAAGTAAATGAGCGCATCAAGGCTTTGGATGAAGAGCTGCGCCAACTGGATGAACAGCTGGAGTTCATTTTGCTGAGCCTTCCGAACCTTCCGCATGAAAGCACGCCGATCGGTACGACAGAAGACGATAACGTGATTGCTTGGACATGGGGAGAGCCACGTGCGTTTGACTTCGAGATTAAGCCTCACTGGGAGCTGGCTAGCCAAGCAGGCATTCTCGATTTTGAAACCGCGGCAAAAGTAACAGGAAGCCGTTTTGTTTTCTATAAAGGCTTGGGTGCACGTCTGGAGCGCGCACTGATGAACTTCATGATGGATTTGCACTCGAACGAGCATGGCTATGAAGAAGTGATCCCACCGTTTATCGTCAACCGTACGAGCATGACGGGAACGGGTCAATTGCCTAAGTTTGAAGAGGATGCATTCAAAATCGAGGGACCAGATTACTTCCTGATTCCAACGGCAGAGGTGCCAGTCACCAATATGCATCGTGATGAAATCATGGATGGAGCGGATCTCCCTCGCTACTACACTGCTTTCAGCGCATGTTTCCGCTCGGAAGCGGGTTCTGCCGGTCGTGATACGCGTGGGTTGATTCGTCAGCATCAATTCAACAAAGTTGAGCTGGTGAAATTCGTGAAACCAGAAGAGTCTTATGACGAACTCGACAAGCTGGTGAAAAACGCTGAAAAGGTACTTCAACTGCTTGGACTACCATACCGTGTTCTTAGCATGTGCACAGGCGATCTTGGTTTTACGGCTGCGAAGAAATTCGACATCGAGGTTTGGATTCCGAGCGGCGACACATACCGTGAGATTTCGTCTTGCTCGAACTTTGAAGATTTCCAAGCGCGCCGTGCCAATATCCGTTTCCGTCGCGATACGAAATCGAAGCCGGAATTTGTGCATACATTGAATGGTTCTGGTCTGGCGATTGGACGTACAGTAGCAGCGATCTTGGAGAACTACCAAGAGGCAGACGGAGCAATCGTGATTCCAGAAGTTCTTCGTCCATACATGGGCGGAGTAGACAAGATCGCACCGAAGTAATAACCGAGAGATTTAAAAAGCAGCTCTTGATCCATAACGGGTCAAGGGCTGTTTTATATTGTGTACTAATACAGGCGAATTTTTTAAAAAAACGTGTTGCACTGTACTAATCTCTGTTATATAATAAAAACAAATTTTAAGAATATTGTTTTAATACAGAAATGGAGGAATGGAGAATGGACTGCTATCGGTGTGAAGGAAACGGAGAACAAAATTGCCCAAGATGTGGAGGCGTTGGTCGTGATGCCAACGGAGCGGCTTGCCACAAGTGCATGGGAGACGGACATGTATGCTGCAGTCATTGTAGTGGCAGCGGGTATCAGGAGTAAGGACATTTTTTTTGTCACTACTGTTATATAATAAAAATAATTTTATCAATCTGTACCATAATAACTTTGAATTGAGGGAGGAGGGGCTGTTTTGACTACCGTACCAACGAATCCATATCCGCTGGAGGTGCAGATTTCCGGTGAGATGCACCCTGGTTATCAAGAAATCCTGACACCAGAAGCGATTCAATTCGTGATGAAGCTGGAGCAAAGGTTTGGCGACAGACGACAACAATTGTTGGCGAAACGCGTGGAGCGTCAATTGCAAATTGATGCAGGTCAACTGCCGGATTTTCTACAGGAAACAGCGGACATTCGTAAAGGAGATTGGACTGTTGCTCCATTGCCCAAAGATTTGCAGGACAGACGGGTGGAGATTACAGGACCTTCGGGTGACCGAAAAATGGTCATCAATGCACTGAACTCGGGTGCTCGGCTTTTCATGGCTGACTTTGAGGACGCGAACTCACCGACCTGGGAGAACACCATCCAAGGCCAAATCAACATGAAGGATGCGGTACGCCGCAATATCTCTTACATCAGTCCAGAGGGAAAATCATACACCCTCAATGAAAAGACAGCGGTTTTGATCGTGCGTCCTCGTGGCTGGCATCTTGAAGAAAAGCACATCCTCCTCGATCAAAAACCGATCTCCGGCAGCCTGCTTGATTTTGGGCTTTACTTTTACCACAACGTAGATGCTCTTATCGCGAATCAGACAGCACCGTATTTCTACTTACCGAAACTGGAGAGCCACTTGGAGGCTCGACTCTGGAACGACGTCTTCCTTTTCGCGCAGGATGAATTAAATATTCCACGCGGTACAATTCGCGCGACAGTACTGATCGAAACGATTCTCGCAGCTTTTGAGATGGATGAGATTCTGTATGAGCTGCGCGAGCATAGTGCAGGACTGAATTGCGGACGTTGGGATTACATTTTCAGCTATATCAAAAAGCTGCGGAATCAGCCTGATGTGATTACACCGGATCGTGCCCAAGTAACCATGACCGTTCCGTTCATGAAAGCATACACAACGCTGGCCGTGAAGACTTGCCATAAACGGATGGCACCCTGCATCGGCGGAATGGCGGCACAAATTCCGGTGAAAAATGACCCGGTACAAAATGCAGAAGCCATCGCCAAAGTGCGCGCTGACAAAGAGCGGGAAGCGTACGATGGACATGATGGGACTTGGGTTGCTCACCCTGGGCTAGTGCCGGTAGCCATGGAAGTGTTCGATCGCCTGATGAGAGAGCCGAACCAAATTTGGTACAAACGTGAAGACGTAGACGTATCTGCTAGTCACCTGCTGGCAGTCCCAGAGGGCACGATTACAGAAGCGGGCGTCCGTACGAACATAAGTGTAGGCTTGCAGTACATCGAGGCTTGGTTGCGAGGCTCTGGGGCTGTGCCGATCAACAATCTGATGGAGGATGCGGCTACAGCAGAAATTTCGCGGGCACAGGTCTGGCAATGGATGCGCCATCGTCACGGAGTCTTGCAGGATGGTAGAAAGGTGACGGAAGGCTTGGTGAAGCAGTGGCTGAGTGAGGAGCTGCAAGCGATCAAGCAAGCAATTGGCCAAGAGAGGTACGATAACAGCAAGTATACGATTGCAGGTGATCTGTTCTTGCAATTGGTAACGACAGAAGATTTCGAAGACTTCCTAACAGTACCGGGTTATCGCTATTTGTAAAAATAAAAAGAGTGGGGGAAATGAAAATGACGAAAGTAAACAAGCAAGACGCGATTCAACAGGTGGAGCAAAGCTGGCAGGGTGAGCGTTTTAAAGGAATTACACGCCCGTATACGGCAGAAGATGTCATTCGTCTGCGCGGTTCCGTACAAATCGAGCATACGCTAGCTCGTCTGGGAGCAGAGCGTCTGTGGGAACTGTTGCATACCGAGCACCATATTAAAGCGTTGGGGGCTTTGACCGGGAATCAAGCGATTCAGCAGGTAAAGGCAGGATTAAAAGCGATTTATTTGAGTGGCTGGCAGGTAGCGGCCGATGCCAATCTGTCTGGTCAGATGTATCCTGATCAAAGCCTCTACCCGGCAAACAGTGTGCCACAAGTCGTAAAAAGAATTAATCAGGCATTGCAACGCGCTGACCAGATCGATCAATCAGAGGGAGGTACCGACACGCATTGGTTTGCTCCAATCGTAGCAGACGCAGAAGCGGGCTTTGGTGGCCCACTCAACGTCTTCGAATTGATGAAGGGTATGATTGAAGCCGGCGCAGCAGGCGTGCATTTTGAAGACCAGCTCGCTTCTGAGAAAAAATGCGGTCATATGGGCGGAAAGGTACTCATTCCGACGCAGGCGGCTGTACGTAATCTGATTTCCGCTCGATTTGCGGCAGATGTGATGGGAGTTCCAACAATTATCGTAGCGCGTACCGACGCCAATGGCGCTTTCCTGATCACCAGCGACATCGACGAGCAGGATAAACCATTCCTGACGGGTGAACGAACAGCAGAAGGATTCTTCCGTCTACGCGGCGGATTGGATGCAGCGATTGCGCGTGGCCTTGCGTACGCTCCTTATGCAGATTTGATCTGGTGCGAGACTTCTGAGCCGAATCTGGAGGAAGCACGCCGTTTTGCAGAAGCGATCCATGCCAAATACCCGGGCAAACTGTTAGCGTACAATTGCTCTCCTTCTTTCAACTGGAAAAAGAAGCTGGATGAACAGACTATCGCTCGCTTCCAGGAAGAGATCGGCGAGATGGGCTACAAGTTCCAATTTGTCACGCTCGCTGGCTTCCACTCCCTGAATTACAGCATGTTTGAACTGGCGCGCGGCTATCGTGACCGCGGAATGGCTGCTTACTCTGAATTGCAGCAGTCTGAGTTCGATAGCGAAGTCCATGGCTATACGGCCACTCGTCATCAGCGTGAAGTGGGTACCGGGTATTTCGATGAGATTGCGCAGGTCATCTCTGGCGGCAATTCCTCTACGACTGCCCTCAGCGGGTCAACGGAAGAGGAGCAATTTGCTCACAATTAAAGAGGAAAAACGAAGGCCTAGGTGGTTCTCTGGTATTCAGAGGGCCACTTTTTGCGTTCACTTCTATTTTTCATAGAGTCTTAATAGCTTTTTAACAACGCATTTATATCAGTTTCATTTTGATTGTTTACGATTGGGTTAGAAAAAGCCAAAAGACCAAACACAAATAAAAACGAAAAGGGGCCTTAAAGATGAGAGGGAACCAGTTAAGCTGGAAACGAACCGTTGTTGTCATGACATCTGTTTTTCTGCTTGCGGGATGTGCCACCGAGACGAAATCAGGCACTTCTCTGGATACGTCGCAATTGACCCTGGATCAAATCGTGGAAAAAGCGAAGCAGGAGGGAGAAGTCAACTCCGTGGGTATGCCAGACACGTGGGCAAACTGGGGGGAGACCTGGAGCAATCTCGGAAAAGAATACGGCTTGAAGCATACCGACACAGATATGTCGAGCGCAGAAGAATTGGCTAAGTTTGAAGCAGAAAAAGAAGACGCGACTGCAGATATCGGTGATGTAGGTATCGCTTTTGGACCGTTAGCCAAGCAAAAAGGGCTGACGCTGCCTTACAAAACCTCTTACTGGAACGACATTCCCGACTGGGCAAAAGATGATGAAGGACATTGGTTGCTAGGGTATACCGGAACGCTGGCCTTTATCACTGACAAGACAAAGGTGCAAAATCCCCCCAAGTCCTGGGCGGATTTGAAAAACGGAAGCTACAAGGTCGCGATTGGCGATGTCATGAAAGCGAACCAGGCGCAATTTGCCGTTCTGGCCGCCGCCTATGCTAATGGGGGAGATGAGAAAAATATTCAGCCCGGCATTGACTTTTTCACTGAATTGGCCAAAAACAAACGGCTCAGTACGAGCGATCCGAGCCTTGCCAATCTAGAAAAGGGTGAGGTCGAAGTCGCAATATTGTGGGACTTCAACGCGCTTGGGTATCGGGACAAAATCGATAAGAACCGCTTTGATGTCCTCATCCCGGAGGAAGCATCAGTCAGCAGCGGGTACGCTACAGTAATCAACAAGTACGCCAAGCACCCACACGCTGCCATGCTGGCTCGTGAATACATTCTCTCCGACGCTGGACAGTCCAATTTGGCTCGCGGCTATGCACGACCGATTCGCGCCAACGCCAAGCTGGATGAATCCGCTAAAGCTATGCTGCTCCCCGATGGTATGTATAAAAACGCACGTCCTGTGGGCGATTTGACTGCTTGGGAAGAGACGGCTAAAAAGTTGCCGCAGTTATGGCAAGAGAAGGTGTTAATCCATGTGCGCTAGCAAGCTCGCCATGATTGTGCTCGACGGATTGAGATTTGACACAGCCGTCTCGCACATGGGGTATCTGCATCACCTGGTCGAATACGGCATTGCGGCCCGGTTTCAGGTGAGATCGGAATTACCCAGTCTGTCTCGTCCCTTGTACGAGGTTCTTTTAACAGGAACTCCTGTGTGGAAGAACGGTATTTCTAGCAATCAGACGGTTCGACTTTCGCATCAGGAGAGTCTCTTTCACCTGACGCAAAAAAACGGGATGTCCAACGCTGCTGCCGCTTATGGCTGGGTAAGCGAGCTTTATAACAAGGCTCCATTCAATCCGTTTCACGACCGAATCCAATTGAACTCCGACAAGCCGATACAAAACGGGATGTTCTACTGGGAGGATCACTATCCGGATACACACTTGTTTGCTGACGCCAACTTTTTGTTGAATGGATACAATCCAGATTTTCTTTACGTCCACTCCATGAATATCGACGATGATGGCCATAAGTATACGGCTGATTCCGCGCAATATCGAAATCGCGTTCTGGCGGCAGATTCGATACTGGCAAATGTGCTTCCTGCGTGGATCGATGCGGGTTATCAAATCATCGTGACAGCTGATCACGGGATGACAGCCGATGGAAATCATGGTGGCACTTCTAGTGCTGACCGGGACGTTCCCTTGTTTGTCATCAGCAACCTGATATCTCCGGGGATTCGCGAGGAGGCAATCCCGCAATTGCAGGTCGCTCCGCTTGCCTGCCATTTGCTTGGCATCTCTCCCTCGAAGGAGATGCAGCCATTGAACGTATGAGGGCTGAGCAAGACGTCTCCCTAAGGGGGCGTCTTTTCCTCTAAGAAAGGAGCTTTTGCGATGAAACGATTTGTCAGTATGTTTTGGGTCACGACGATTCCGTTCTTTGCAATGATCGCTCTGTTTCTTCTCGTCCCGTTGCTTTCCATGATTGGAGGGAGCTTTCAGGCCGAGGGGGGCGGCGGTTTTACCATAAGTAACTATCGTGAGATTTTTTCAAATCCGTATTACTTGCAGGCTTTCGAGAACAGTGTGCTCATCTCGTTCCTGTCTGCTCTCATTGGAATCGTCGTTGCTGTTTTTGCCACCTATGCGATTACCCGTTTCCCACAGGCTCTGCAACAGCGAGTGCTTGTCATTACCAATCTAACCTCCAATTTTGCGGGGATTCCGCTCGCTTTTGCCTTCATTGTCCTGTTGGGAAACAGTGGATTGTTTGTTTTGCTTGCAAAGCAACTGGGGATTGATTTTGGTCAGTCCTTTACTCTGTATTCGTGGGGCGGCTTGACGCTTGTTTATATTTATTTTCAACTGCCTCTGGCGGTAATGCTTTTGTATCCCCTGTACAACGCTATTCAGAAGCAATGGATGGAAGCGGCCGAGCTGCTTGGGGCAAGTCCATGGGAGTTTTGGCTGAGAATCGGGTTTCCGGTACTCCTTCCGGGTATCGTTGGCACATTCAGCATTCTGTTTGCCAATGCAATGGGTGCTTATGCTTCTGCCTACGCGCTCACCGGGAGTAACTACAATCTAGTGCCCATTCGGATTGGTGCGCTAGTATCTGGCGACATTTTTGCAAGACCCGAGCTAGGTAGCGCACTCGCAGTACTGCTTGGCCTGACGCTTGCCGCCGCCCTGATCGTGAACGAGTGGCTGACGCGGAAGATTCGGAGGGATTTATCTTGAAGCGGATCAGTTTGCCATCCTTGTCGTTTGCGTTGGTCATGTTGTATTTGTTTTTGCCAGTAGCTGCTACCATCCTTTACTCACTGGCAACCGAGTGGAATAGCACGGTTTTGCCGGAAGGACTCACAGGAAAATGGTTTGCGGAGCTGTATGCCGATCCCCGATTCTTGCAGGCATTCGGGCGTTCCTTTCTGCTCAGCTTTCTGACGACAGTCGTTGCCGTCGTCATTATTGTTCCTGCTGTATTCTCCATTATCGTCTACGCTCCCCGGATGGAGAGGCTGGTTCAGATTTTGGTGATGCTGACCTACGCCGTTCCGGGTGTCATTATGGCGGTCGGATTGATCCGTACTTATTCAGGAAACGGAATTCCCATGGTCATCATCACAGCAGGGGCGTATTTGGTCGGTTTGCTTCCGTATCTTTATCAGGGAACGCGCAACAGCCTGCTTGCCATGCAGGCACGTTCGTTGATGGAGGCAGCCGAGCTATTGGGTGCGAGCCACTGGCAGGCGTTCGTACGAATTATCGTTCCGAATATCATGTCTGGAATTTTCGTGTCCTCACTCTTGTCGTTCTCTATTTTGTTTGGTGAATTCGTTCTGATTAACATCCTGGTGGGTGGAAGATACGAAACCCTACAGATGTATTTGTACGCCAAGCTATCGTCAAGTGGACATGTCGCCAGCGCGATTACGGTCACTTATTTTGTCCTGATGGCTATCATCACTGGCCTGGTTGTAAAATTCACGCGCCGAAGCTTCGCACGCAAGGAGGTCCCCTGATGAGTTACGTCCAAATCAAAAACTTGTCCAAAACCTTTCACGGTCAACACGTGCTGCAGCAACTTGATCTTGCGATTGAAAAAGGCGAGCTGGTTACCTTGCTTGGCCCTAGCGGGTGTGGCAAAAGTACGTTGTTACGCATCCTCAGTGGTTTGACGGCTCCTGATACAGGCATGATCTACATTGACGGCAAAGATGTGACGGACGTGTCGCCAAAAAACAGGCAGATCGGCATGGTGTTTCAATCGTATGCGCTCTTTCCCAATCTTACGGTCAGTCAAAACATTGCCTTTGGCCTGGAAATGAACAAAATCTCGAAAACGGAGATTCGTCTGCGTGTCCAGGAAATGATTGAGCTGGTGGGATTGGTGGGAAAGGAGCAGGCTTACCCACGAGAATTGTCTGGTGGTCAGCAGCAGCGTGTCGCACTTGCTCGTTCTCTGGTCACCCGGCCAAAAGTACTTTTGCTCGATGAGCCGCTAAGTGCGCTTGATGCCCAGATTCGAAAAAATTTGCAAAAGCAGCTACGCACCATCCAACGTGAGTTAAATATGACGACTGTGCTGGTTACTCACGATCAGGAAGAAGCCATGGCTGTCAGTGATCGCATCTACATCATGAATGGCGGACGAATCGTTCAGCACGGCAGTCCTCAAGAGATTTACACGCAACCTCGTTCTGAATTTGTCGCTCGCTTCATTGGCAATTACAACGTGCTGACTGCCGAACAGCTTACCCGAATTACGCCTAATTTACCTAAGCCGGCAGTTGAACGTTTTGCAATCCGTCCGGAGACGTTTCGTGAGCAGCCTTTGAATGGGGAGGACATCTGTTTGACCGGGAATATCGCTCAGGTAACCATGCTCGGAAACATTACCCGTTATGAGCTGAACATTGGTGATGTTCCTATACTGGTAGACACTCTTCACCTGTCCTTCGAGCAGGAGCAGATAGGCACAACAAAAACATTTTATGTAAGTCCCAAGGATGTGATTCCGCTTTATGACACTATTGCCTGAAGAGCGACAGCAAGTGATTCTGGACGAATTGAACCGTCACGGTAAAATTCAGGTGATGAGTCTGGCTAAAACCCTGGCAGTAACACCGGAGACCATACGACGTGATCTGGACCAGTTGGAGCAGCAGCGTTTGTTAAAACGAGTGTACGGAGGAGCGATTCCTTATCATTTGGCGAAACGCGAGCCGCATTTTGAAAAGAAACAGGCGATCCAACAGACGGCAAAAACGAAAATCGGGCAAATCGCGGCAGAACTTTTGTCTGAAGGGGATACTATCGCGCTCGATGTCGGGACGACAACACTGGAATTGGCACGTGCTATCAAGGGCCTCAATCAATTAACGATTGTCACGAATTCACTCCCCGCCGCTTCTTTACTAAACGAGCTGTTGGAAGCCAATCAATTCAACGGTCAGGTCATTATGCTAGGGGGGCTGACCCATCCGGCCCAAAAATCGGTTGCCGGGGCGTTTACCTGCGAGCTACTGTCTCGTTTTCATTTTGATAAAGCGTTCATTTCTTGTGGAGGGATTACGGCTGATGGCTTCACCGATTATGATATGGAAGAAACGCTGTGCTCGACCATGATGGTACAGCGATCGGAGCAAGTCTATGTATTGGGAGACAAATCGAAGATCGGCCAAACGCAATTTTTCCGTATTTGCGGCTGGCAGGATGTCAGCGCGGTTGTTTGTGACCAGCCGATGCCGGATGAATGGCTATCGTCTGGTATGCAAACTACCTGGATAAGCGAACATCCGGGAAGGAGAGATTTCACATGTTGATCGACTATCATCTTCATCTAGAAGAAGGGCCTTTTTCATTGCGTTGGCTCGACCGTACCAATATGGCCCTCGACCATTTTTATCCGTTATCTGAACCTCGACATACCCGTGCCTGGCTGCTGGGCAGTCTTGCGCGATTAAATAACCGCATGTCTTTGGGGGCATATGACCCATCCTGGATCGATCTGTATTTACGTGAAGCGTTAAACAAAGGCTTGAAGGAAGTGGGGATCGTCGATCATTTATACCGCTTTCGTGAAGCCCGTCCTTACTTTGAACGGTATATGGAGCTGGGGGACACCGAGTTGGGTCGTTTGCAGCGAACGTGGCTTGATCAAGTATGCACCGAGAGTCTCAGTGACTTTTGTGTCGCCATTGAGGAAGCAAAGCAGCGTTGGTCGGCAAGCGGTGTGGAGTTACGGTTGGGGATCGAAGCGGATTACTTTATCGGCGGGGAGGCAGAATTGGAAAGCTTGCTCGCAGGTGCTTCGTGGGATTATGTGATCGGTTCTGTTCATTTTTTGCAAGGATGGGGCTTTGACAATCCCGATACTCGCCATCTGTTTGAGCAGCATGACCTGAAACAGCTATACGCGGACTTTTTCCACACAGTTGAGTCCATGATCAGGAGCAATTTGTTTGATTTTGTTGCCCATCTGGATAATTTGAAAGTGTTCTCCTATCGTCCAGATGAATCGGAGCTTGTTCCTTATTACCACCGAATCGCAACTGCTTTGAAGGAAACGGATACAGCGACCGAAATCAATGCGGGCTTGTACTACCGCTATCCTGTTCAGGAAATGTGCCCTAGTCCCGCTTTCCTCGATGTTTTGGTGGCGCATGGTGTTCCACTGACACTCTCGTCTGACGCGCACTTTCCCGATGATATTGGCAGATATGTGGCGGTGAATCTGGAGATCCTCCATTCAATGGGGGTAACGGAAATTGCCACTTTTTCCGGTCGTCAACGGATCATGAAGCCAATCCGCTTTGCTTGACTGTGAAAAGTAGTATGTTTTGAGCAAAATAGGATTGAGATGCAAAAGACCTTGGAATGCCAAGGTTTTTTTGTTGTCTTTAGATCTTACTTGTATTTGTTCAAGCCATTGCCCCGGTAGAATACCGAATCACACTGGCTGCTTAGACTTTTTTAATTCTGTCTGCTTGGCAGAGGTAAGACTACCACTACAGGGTTTTTATGTTTTTACTGGAAAGTGTAACCTTTTGGTCGTTTCTACGAATAAGTCAATGTAAATCAAGAGCAAGCAGCATCCAAGCAACCAATACAAAGGAGAGAACGTATGAAGAAAAAATTTTCGCAAGCTGTATGTGTGATGGGAGCCATGTGTGTCCTGGCCTCCACGCCTGTAGCTTTAGCCACCAAAGGAGAGTATCAGCAAACAACGTTATCAGCAGGAAAACAAGCAAGTGTAACGGATGATGTCATGAAAACAGTAGACGAAGCACTTGTCAAAGCGGGGAAATTATTGCCGTATCTCAAGGAGTATACGTTCAAGACGGTAACGCTTGATAAAAAGAGACCGAACATTATCTTTGTTCAGCTGAGAAAAGAAAAAGACCAAAATGAGCCGAGAGTAGACATCGAATTTGAAGCGAAAACTGGGAAATTAATAAGTTTCAGGCTAGCAGCAGAGGAACCGGAAGATGAAAAGAAACCAACCTGGCAGGAGTCCAAAGAAAAGGCAACCGCTTTTCTAAAAGAGTGGTACGGTCCAGATATGGATGGTTATCAGCTTAATCAGCTCTTCACTGAAGAGGGTGGATACGGTATTGTGTTTTCCAAATCCGTAAATGGTTTACTCTATCCGAATTTGAATACACGCCTAGAGTTGAATGCCAAAGGTGAGGTTGTCTCCGGCGGACCAAATGGGGGCTTTCCCTATGAGATCCCTTCAATCGAAAAGACCTCTTTCCCTGATCCCAAAGAAGCATTGGCAAAGGAACAGATGACAAAAACAGTAGCTTCCCACATGAAATTGTCCTATTGGGCCGATCAGAAGCTGCTTGCGTATAAGCCCACGTTTTCCGGATATCTGGATGCAACGACAGGGAAGTCCTTGTACGTGTCGGAACAGAAGTACGACCTGCCCGGAGAAATCGTGAAAGTTGCGCCGAAAACGAATAAACTGACAGCCAAAACGAGAGAGGAAGTTTCCTCATACGTCAAACAGGAATTTAACGTAGACATAAAAGCAGAGGAATGGAAGGAAGAGAGTTTTCCGAAAACGGGGATCAAGGTATTTACATGGAAGGAAGAAACCGACGATGAAACGGTAGTAACTGTTGTGGAGAAAACAGGAGAGATTCTATCTTTTTCTAAAGAAGTAACACAAATAAAGAAAGATAGTACGACGAGGGAAGAAGCGCGTTCGCTAGCAATCAAAGAAATGGAGAAATACCTACCCATTGATATGAAAGAAATGATGGAAATCGGTAGTTCAAAGCATATCAATGGCGAAGGAAATGGGAGCTTCGAATTTGAGTTCGTCAAGGTGCACCAGGGGATACCCGTACGAGACAGAAGCTTCTATGTCTACATCGTTAACGGAAAGGTCATGAGAATGGACACGACTAGCAAAGCGAAATTCACCGAACAGCTACCTGACTTGAAGGCAGGGGTAACGGCGGAACAGGCTGCGCAGGAATTCCTCAAGAAATTTCAATTGGAGTATTTTTATCCTGAAAATAACGGGAATAAGGCACTTTTGGTATACAAACTGGCCACGATCTATACAACGGTAAATAAACAAATTGATGCGTTAACAGGAAAGATTGTTCAAAAGGATGGGGACCAAGAGGCCGATTGATGTATCTTGACCAAGGATAGAAAACACGCGGAGAAAGGAGGACGCGCATGTATGACGACCTCAATGAGAAAATGGGGAGCATCTATGAACAGCACTATCTGGCTGTTTACTGCTTCTTGCTTCATTTCACGGGCAATCAGAATGAAACCGAAGATTTGACACAAGAGGTGTTTACCCGTGTCGTGAAAGCATTGCCGACTTACGACGGGCGAGTAGCAGTAAAGACTTGGCTATTCTCCATCGCAAAGCATATTGCGATCGACCATTATCGCAAGCAGAAGCTGTATGAACTGGTTTCCGAAAACTGGCTGATGCGGTTAACAGCAAAGCAAGGGATACCAGAAGTAGAGCTGGATAACAAGGAAGAAATGCGGGAGATCAAGGATGCGTTGCAAAGACTAAAACCATCTTATCGTATGGTCGTCATCTTGCGCAGTGTGGAAGGGTACAGCATCAGGGAGACGGCGGAACTTCTGGCTATTTCGGAGGCCAAGGTCAAGGTTATTTATCATCGGGCGCTGAAAAAGCTTCAGCACTTCCTGAAGGATTCGGTGAAAGGGGGGGTTCCACATGAGCTGGCATGAAGAAGAGCTGGAAAAACGACTGAAACGGCTAAAGGAAACGGAATCACCACCTCGCCCGGAATACGTCAGGGAGACTCATCGTAGTTTACAATTACGTACAAATCAACTGATGCGTCGTTTGCATTTTCAACGTGTGGCAAATCGGGTAGCTGGCGTTGCAGCAATCGTATTGTTGGGAGGATGGGTGTCAACAGAGAGTGGGCAGCAGAGCCTTCAAACTCTGTGGGAGCATACCATCAAGCATGAGCAACCTTCTGCAACCATTGTTCCTGCACCCACTCCCGAATCGACACCGCTGCCGTTTTCTCCTCCTCCAGCAAGCACGCCAAAAGAGAATAAAGTTGTGAATCGTCCGCCCGAAACAAATCGGTCAAAGACGACTACTGTACGTACAGAGCACAAGAAACAGCCAGAAAAGGCTTTACCACCAGTAGCTACCTCTTCGCTCAAGCAGACTGATGCCGTAGCCGATGCAATACCAATCCCTCCCTTGGTGAAAAAAGCAAAAACATACGTGCTGGAGATGTTGGGTGAAAAAGGAGAGCATTACCAATACAATCCTTCCCAGTCTGATCTAAAACGAGGAACCATTGGGTTTAGTCGGGTTGTTCATGGCATACCCTTTTATGAAGCAAGCTACACCGTTAAAATGATTGACGATCAGGTATCCAATTTTGAAATCTTTCAGGACTCCGATCAACTTCTGTCTCTTGCGCAGATTCCCAAACCAACGGCCGTACTATCCAAAGAAAAGGCGGGAGAAGTACTTGCTTCGACATTGCGGTTGGTTTACCGGGAAAAAGGGGGGGAAGTAGCTTCCTTACACTACGAGCTTGACATTGCCGGGTTCATTGATGCCAATACAGGAGCTTTGGTCACTGGCCAAGGCGTTCCCATACAGCGAGAGGAGAGAAAACGCATCGTACCAATAGCTGCTGAGGGGAGAACGCTAAAAGCCGGTGCAAGTGAAGAGACACTTTCCTTGCTAATTCAGGAATTCGCTTTGCCATTTTCTTTCGATAATTGGAAAGGGACGACATCTGTAGGGAGAGACGGGATACGGGAGTATCAGTGGGAGAAGAAAGAAACTGAACTGACGGCTCGAGTACATGAAAATGGGCAATTGCTATCTTATCGGATCAATAGCAAACAAGAGGCAAGGTCCTCTTCTGGAAAAAATCAGGAACCTTTGCCGGAAGCCTTGTTGCAGCCTGCGATTGAGCATTTGCAGCGTTACTTGGACAAGACAATCAAAGAGCTGGAGCTGACAAGCATCAGCAGGGAAGCAGCAGAGGTTCGCTTTCGATTTACCAAGCTGTATCAGGGCATTCCCGTTGAGGATCACTCCTATGAAGTGATTATGGATACGAACACAGGAGAAGTTGTCGGCATGTCAGGTGCGTTTGGACAGGGGGCCACGAGCTATCCCGATCCTGCCAAGGCAATTTCCAAACAAGCTGCTGAGGCAACACTAAGAAAAAATCATCCTCTGGAGCTTGCGTATATTTTTACGGGTAAAAAGGGGACATCTGACAAGCAAGCGCTTCTTGTCTACCGTGTGTACAAGGAAAAAGGAATCAAAACATACATTGATGCGATCACCGGAGCTGTACTGGAACGGACACAGGAAGAACCGTGATCAAATGACAAATAAACAAAGGAGGACCGGGCATGGTCACCTGGTCCTCGATTGCCAAAATCGAGCGATTTCACTATAATGGAAGTGAATGTAAAATGTCCCCGTAGCTCAGCAGGATAGAGCAACGGTTTCCTAAACTGTAGGTCGGAGGTTCGAATCCTCTCGGGGACGCCATTGTAGGGAAAACCTTGGTGTGTCAAGGTTTTTTCTTTTTTATGCATCCCCCCACATCGTTTATTTGGAAAATACTGAGACGTAGATCATGTCTCACACGTATACCTTGTAGCAAAAGACGATGGAGATAAGGGGTGTTTCCTTTGAAAAAAGTGATCGTAAGCATGGTCTTGGCTATTTTCTTTAGCGGCTGTAGCTCAGATGCGGTCGTACAAAATCAGACTGCAGCGCCACCTGCAAAAGAGGCAGCGAACACTGGCACAGAACAGAAACAATCGGTGGACAGCACTACAAGCTATGACAAAATTGCGGGCTATTTGCAAGAAGAGAGCAACAAAGCTTTCTCCCCTTACTATGAGCTGCTCGAGTTTACCCTGTCGGATTATGAAGAGAAAACCGTAGATGGAAAAGTAGAAGCGACATTCGGATATCAAGTGAAATACAAAAACTTTGAGAAAGACCCTGACACCGTGGACTACATCAAGGCTGCAAAAGAAAAGAACGACCCCAACTACAAACAGCTGTATGATGAGTATTTGCAGCCCAAGGACATGAATTTTCATTTGAAAGCGGTAATGGAAGATGCGGACTCCATAACGCTTTACACCAATGTGAGTCCAAAAGGAATCCAATGGGAAAAGGCAGTCATGTCTGATTTCATCCTGAAGAAATAAAATAGCGACTTGATTGTAGGCCGCGTAGTCACGCGGTCTTATTTATTTTTCTCGCACCAGTACTCGTACTCATTGTCGATCCAATCTTTAAGATGGTCGTAATTCTCCCAAGTATCTTCCACGTGATACACACTTGGCTCGCAATCAAAAGCTTCTAGATAATGATAGCGATACTCCCCAGTTTCGAAATCGAAGTAAAACATCGCGAACTGGTTTCCTTCTTCATTTAACATGTCTTTAGCCAATACTCCACCCGTCTTCTCATAGACCTCAGGACCAGTCATCTTCCTTTGTTTAAATTCAGCGATTAGGTTTTCGTAACTCTTTTGAAAATCCTCGCTAACCATATCATTTTCAATCAACCAGCCAATGAAAAAGCCTGTATGTACATATGCCTGTTTTCGAGGAAGATCCTCCTCAAAGTTTTCGTAATGATATTTCGCTTTATCGTATACCGTTGTCATTAGCAAATCCTCTCTTTCTTTGATAACTGGATGAATGGTCAGAATTTTTTGGGTATGATAAAATGTTTACCAACAAATGTGAATCGGAGGAGCATGTTGGATGCAAAATGATAAGCGAATCAAATTCATTAACCCTGAAACAATGCCACCTTCATTTGGCTACACTCATGCGGTGGAGGTTCGCAACGCACGGACGATTTATGTATCGGGTCAGGTGGCTCTCAACAAGGAGGGCCAAGTGGTCGGCACAGGTGATTTAGCTGCACAGACAAAACAAGTTTTCGAAAATATCCAATTCGCGTTAGAAGGGGCAGGTGTCAGCTTTGATCATGTAGTGAAATTAACCTTTTTCGTGACGGACATCTCCAAGATGCACATTGTCCGTGAGATTCGAGATCAGTACGTGAATACAGAAACCCCGCCAGCGAGCTCTGCTGTTGAAGTGAGCAAGCTCATTAGGGAAGAGCTGTTGATCGAGATTGAGGCCATTGCCGTGGCAGATGTGTAGTTGTCTCATCCCCCTTCTGTTCGATTATTCATCGTTCAGAAGGGTTTTTTTATGCTCATTTGGGAAGATTATGGAGCGAGATAAGCGGATCGGAGTTGGTTGCATGAATTATATCATCGCAGGAATAGGTTTGATTACAGTATTTTTGCTTGCTTGGCTGGCAAGTAGTGATAAAAAGCACATTCGGTATCGCCCTATCCTCATCATGATTCTGATTCAGATCGTACTTGGCTTGCTGCTGTTGCGAACCAGTATTGGACTCATTTTCATATCAGGCATTGCCAACAGTTTTTCCACACTCCTGAAGTATGCCTACGAAGGGATTAATTTTGTCTTCGGTGGCATTGCGAATCCGGGTGCGACGCCGTTTTTCTTGCAAGTTTTGCTGCCCATTGTGTTCATATCGGCACTGATCGGCATTTTGCAGTACACGAGGATCCTCCCTTTATTCATTCAGTACGTAGGGCTCGTATTGAGTAAAGTGAATGGCATGGGAAAATTGGAGTCTTATAATGCGATTGCTTCAGCGATTGTTGGGCAGTCCGAAGTGTTTATTACCGTGAAAAAACAGCTCGGTGCCATTCCCGAAAACAGGCTGTATACGCTTTGCGCCTCTGCGATGTCCACCGTATCTATGTCGATTGTGGGTTCCTTCATGACCATGGTCAAGCCGGAGTATGTGGTAGCTGCATTGGTGCTCAACTTATTTGGTGGTTTTATCATTGCTTCCATTATTACGCCGTATGAAGTGGAGCCGGAAGATGACTTATTGGATCAAGAGAAGGGAGAGAAACAGGCCTTCTTTGAGATGCTCGGGGAGTACATTCTGGATGGATTTAAAGTAGCCGTGGTCGTTGCCGCGATGCTGCTTGGATTTATTGCACTCATTGCGATGGTGAACGGGTTATTCAGTGCAGTATTCGGTATCTCGTTCCAAGCTTTGTTAGGGTACGTCTTTGCCCCGCTCGCCTTTCTTATGGGGGTTCCCTGGCACGAAGCTGTACAAGCGGGTAGTATCATGGCTACCAAAATAGTGGCCAACGAGTTTGTCGCCATCCTCGAATTTACGAAGATTCAAAGCCAGTTAAGCGAAAGAACGATCGCCATCGTGTCTGTGTTTTTGATCTCGTTTGCGAACTTTGGCTCCATCGGGACAATTGTTGGCGCGGTAAAAGGCTTGAATGAAAGACAAGGAAATGTCGTCGCCCGGTTTGGATTGAGGCTGTTATACGGGGCAACACTCGTCAGCATTTTATCAGGAATTATCATCAGCGTTGTGGTGTAAGGGGGACCCTTTCCGGGGTCTTTTTTGGTTAGGGACAGTTTCGTAACCAAATGATGGGGAGTAGCGTCTATCAATTGAGATATTCGTCTTTATTTCTCGGATCGTATCCTTCATCAAAGGAATGGGAATCACGGTTGTTACGCTCTATGAGGATTCTCTGCTTCCGGCGCTTGGCAATCCAATCGATGATAGCTCCAATCAGCAAGAGACCTCCGAAAATAAGTACGACGAGTAACCAGAGTGGCATTCATCCAACACCTCACTTTTTACTAAAAGATACGTCATACCAGTGGGGAAGTTGCGATGAGACCATTCAAAAGGAGATAAAGGAGCGAGGTCGGATGAGAAAATGGGTGTGTATGATCGTAACCGCAGGTTTGATTGTGGGAGGCTGTTCATCTGAAACGAGCTTACCAACAGATTCTAAGCAACAGCCTGTAACCGAGCAGAAGCAAGGGGCGGGAAATAGCGAGGGCGCCCAAAAGCAAGAAAATCAATCCGCCACCGTGCACCAAATCACTTTGGATGATCAATTTTTAAAGCTGCTCGCCAAAAACGAAATTAGTGGCTTCGATATCCACATCGGGATGAAGCGGGATGAGGTTTCTGCGCTATACGGTAAGGTAACGAAACAGGATTATTGGGATGGTGGGCGTTATGAAGTCTTTGAGAAGCTAAATAGTGCGCTCATTTATTTCGATGGGCAAGATCGCGTATATGGAATTGATTTGGCCGGTCTTCATCTCAATGAAACGAATCTGGACACCATTCGTAAAAATCTGGGGGCGCCCGTTAGTGAAGAGAAGAGCATGGCCGATGAGGATTATGTCATGTTTTTTGAAGCGGGAGACAACTCCGTATTTATTAGTGCAAAGGACGAGCAATCACCAGCAGACAAAATAAGGGTCATCAATAAAAAAATGATCGAGGAATCACCGCAAAAGGAATAAAAAAAGCCAAGTCAGAGGGCTCACAAATGTGCCCTTCGACTTGGCTTTTATATGTTTCACAATGGTATTACTCAACCGATCTTTTTCCAAACAGAATTGCGTCGAGTGCGAACTTGGTGCTGCCGCTGATACCAAGAGCAACCAACATCGCAAGCAAGGCCAGATCCAATTCATAACCAGCTCCACCTTCACCGCCCATGAAGCCGGCAGCGAGCTTGGCCTTAAAGATCGCACCAAGCATGACAACAGACAACGCACCTGCGAACACGCGAGTACCCAGACCCAGAATCAAGGCAATACCACCTACTACCTCCAAGAAGGCTACCAGATAAGCAATGAATGCAGGGAGTCCCATGGTCCCGAAGAAACCAGCGACATTCTCCAGCCCCATTTGGAATTTAGCCACTCCGTGAATGGCAAAAGTCAGACCAGCAATCACACGTAGAATAAGTGTGCTCCATTCAAAACGATTAGACATGTATGAATCCCTCCGAAAATTTAAATGCGTAATAAAGTTACTTTTCGTTAGTAAGTATACAATAATAATTTCCTAAGTCAAGTGATTCAATAAAATTCCAGTAGTTGGCAAGTGCGATTTTCAAGGTTGATTCACATCATTGGTTTTGATGGATGGAACAAAGAGCGGTATACTGAAAGGAGAATGAGGTGATACCTATGAAGCAGTCTACCCTCTGTCCAAAGTTCGAAAAAGGTATGCAGTTGTTGGGGAAGCGATGGACAGGTCTAATTCTATTCCAGTTGTTGTCGGGACCACAGCGATTTTGTGCATTGGAAGGGGCCCTGCCAGTAAGCGGAAGGCTACTTTCTGAGCGTTTGAAGGATTTGGAGAAGGAAGGACTCGTGCATCGGCAGGTGTTTACTGATTCTGCTCCTGTCCGCGTAGAGTATTCCTTAACGGAAATGGGGAAAGCTTTGACTCCAGTGCTCAAAGGAATTGAGTCTTGGTCGCAGAGCTGGATCGAGTTGAATGCAGACGAAATGGCGAACGACAGCGAAGAATAACACAGCCTATATAAAAAAGCATCAGGAGAGTATGCCTGACGCTTGCCACGATGAAAACCCCTGGAGACAGGGGTTTTTCTGTTATCGGTTAGTTAATCTTCAAGAAGGATTTTCGTTCTTTTCTTGCAAAGCCTTCCACTTTAAAAATTCAATATGGCGCTTGACCTCAACTAGATCCTTCTCTGTCAGGCCATCGACATCCAAAAAGGTCGCCGGTGTTTCCCGGACAGAACCGCGTTGCCAAGATGGTTCCTCCGTGCGACCGTGGAGAAAATCGGTGGATACTTCAAATAAATCTGCGACTTTGGAAATCAGATGAACATCGACGCCCTTCTTTTCACCTGACTCGATCCGCGAAAGTACTGTATTATGTATGCCCAGCTTTTCAGCTAATTGAAGTTGTGACCATTGTTTTTGTTCGCGCAGCCATTTTATGCGTTGACCAACTATGGACATCGTGAGACCACCTCTATCGTTTTGGCAATTCCATTCTAACAATTTTCCAAAACGGAAAAAACAAGATTGCTAATATGACAAAATCTGTATTGACTTTGCTAAAATTGAAAGGCTATGATGTAACTATAAATATTTGCCATTTTTGCAAATCAGGAGGGGATAACTGGTGGAACGGCTCAACCTCCCGTTTATCGCGCAACGACGTAATGAGTGCAAGCTAACCTTGCAAGAAATGGCGGAAGCACTCGGGTTTCGAAATGCTTCGACATACTTGAAGTACGAGAAGGGAGAATATGACTTCAAGGCTAATCATTTGCCAGTGTTGGCGAAAAAGCTACGATGCAGCATGCTTGATCTTTTTATCAGAATGGTTTGCTGATTTAGCAAAAGGGGTGGGATGGGTTGAACGCTTGGGAGGCAAATAAAAGGCAGCTGGAAATATGGAGAAAGACCGTCGCTTACGAAATTGAAATGATGGCGCCACAGAGTATGCCGGCTTGCGAGGGATTTCTCGAGCGCTTAGTCATGTTTGAAAAGGAGTTGGAAAACAACGCGCGATGCCCATATAGTACGACACATGGTGGGAATGATGCCGGGTCGCGTCCGTTACCCATTCAGGAAGCAGAAAAAAGCCCGGTACGGATTTCACCGTGACCGGGCATTCTTTATCTTTTACAGCTTGCTAATCTCTTCTTTTAGTAGCTCGGAATGGGTTCCGAAGACGACTTGCACGCTTCCTTGACCCAGTCGCATAACACCTGCTGCACCGAGGTCCTTCAAAGCTTTGTCATTGACCTTCTTGTCGTCCTTTAAGATGAGACGCAAACGAGTGATGCAAGCGTCTACGCTAACGACGTTTTCTTTTCCACCAATGTGAGTGAGCACTTGGATCGCTTTATCCTGCATCGAATTGTTCCTTCCCGTAGCTGTAGTTGTCATTTCTTCGTCGTCCTCACGTCCCGGTGTCTTGAGGTTCAGCTTCACGATTAGGAAACGGAACAGGGCGTAGTAGACCACGGCGAATGCCAGACCAATCGGGATGATCATCCAAGCATTCGTAGAGAGGTGGTAGTTGATACCGTAGTCGATCAGACCCGCTGAGAATCCGAAGCCGTGCTTGATGCCCAAAGAGGTCACGATATACCCGGACACACCCGTCAATATTGCGTGAACAAAATACAAGAGTGGAGCAGCAAACATAAACGCAAACTCAACTACCTCGGTAATACCAGTCAGGAACGAAGCGAGAGCTGCACCAATAAACATAGAAGCAACTACTTTGCGTTTTTCAGGACGCGCTGAGTGAATAATAGCGAAAGCCGCTCCAGGAAGTGCGAACATCATGATCGGATAGAAGCCAGTCATAAACATTCCTGCTGATGGGTCTCCCGCAAAGAAACGATGCAAGTCGCCGTGTACCACTTTTCCTGTCGCATCGGTAAAGTCACCGATTTGGAACCAGGCAATCGCATTGAGTACGTGGTGCAGACCAAATGGAACGAGCAATCGGTTGAAGAATCCGAAGAAGAAGGAACCAGTTGCGCCGAGACCTACGATCCAAGAACCCAATGAGTCAAGGGCAATCTGGATCGGCCCCCAAATGATTCCGAAAATCAAGCCGACGACAACCATGGAAAGGGAAGTGACGATCGGGACGAAGCGTTTTCCACCAAAGAAGCCTAGCCATTCAGGCAGCTTGATCGAATGGTAGCGGTTGTAGAAAAACGCTGCAATAGCACCCGCCAAAATACCGCCAATGACACCCATGTTCAGTTTTACATCATCCGCAATGAAAGGCATGGCAGCAGGAACAGCTGCAAGTACTTTCGTCAATACGACGTAGGCAATGACGGCGGCCAAAGCAGCAACAGCATCTCCAGCCAAGCCAATCGCAACACCGATAGCAAAGATTAATGCCAGGTTGTCAAAAATGGCTGAACCGCCAGCAGCCAAAAGCGGAGCGATGTACGTGTCCATAAATGCACCAAAGGCGCCGAGATTGAGATCCTTCTCGAATTTGAGAAGACCAAAGCTTTGCAAAATCGCTGCGGCTGGCAACGTTGCGACCGGGAGCATGAGGGCTCTCCCAATCTTTTGCAGAAAAGCGAGCATAGGATAAAACCTCCTTGGAATGGGATGAATTTATCAGGGAAGCCGCTCTCCGGATGAATGGCAAAATGATGAGGGCACAAGGAATAAGCCGGAGAGAGACTATTCTGATCGACAATATGGAAGCGCTTTCACTACTCGGGCGACAAAACCTTTTATAAGGCTTTGTCTTTCAGATACTGAACGACCTCGTCTACAGTAGAGAGTGTAAGGACGTGTTCAGCCAATCTTTTCGCTTCCTCTAAGCTGGTGGAGCGGATACGTTCTTTGACTTTTGGCATGACTGAAGCGGCGCCGCTGAACTCATCGAGCCCCAATCCGAGCAAGAGCTTGGTTGCCAACGGATCTCCCGCCATTTCCCCACACAGCCCGGTCCAAATACCTGCCCGATGGGAAGCCTCGATGACTTGGGAAATCAGTCGTAATACGGCTGGATGGTAGTAGCTGTACAGCTCGGCGATATTGGCATTCATCCGGTCTACTGCCAGCGTATATTGAACGAGATCATTCGTGCCGATGCTAAAAAAATCTACCTCTTTCGCAAACGCATCTGCTTGCAGGCAGGCACCCGGAATCTCCATCATCATGCCTATTGCGATATTCTCGTCAAAAGCGACCCCTTCTGCCCGTAGCTCTGCTTTTGCCTGCTCGAGCAATCGTTTGGCTTCACGCAGCTGCTCCATATGGGAAATCATCGGGAACATGATCAGCAGGCGACCGAATGCACTGGCACGCAAGAGCGCGCGTAATTGCACCAGGAACAATTCCGGTCTCGCTAACGAGATGCGCATGGCGCGGAAGCCAAGGAACGGGTTTTCCTCCTGTGGAAGCGCGAGTGCTGGCAAATGCTTGTCGCCGCCAACATCCAAGGTGCGAATGATGACTGGCTTGTCGCCAAAAGCAGCGGCTACATACTTGTATGCAGCAAATTGTTCGGCCTCATCGGGAAGGGTGCTTCGATCCATGAACAAAAACTCGGAGCGGAACAAACCGATTCCTTCTACACCCGATGCGATCAATGCATCAGATTCTTCTGGCACAGCCATGTTTGCCATCAGGTGAACACGGTGGCCATCGGTGGTTTCGGCAGGCAGTTCCTTAATGGCTTCGTACAATTGGCGTTCCTTTTCTTCCTGCGCGGCTTTTTCCTGATAGGCAGCCAGTGTACCCGTATCAGGTGAAACAATCAGTTGTCCAGAGGTTCCATCGATGATCAGCAAGCTTCCGGAGTCTACTTTTTCCATCAAGGCATCGCCTGCACCCATGACAGCGGGAATTCCGAGAGAGCGTGCCAAGATGGCTGCATGAGAGGTAGCGCCGCCTTTTGCCGTGACAATTCCTCGTACATGCTGGAGTGGAAGCTGAAGTGTCTCGGATGGGGTGACGTCCCATGCAACCAGGATAAAAGGCTCCTCCGGGTAGGAGATGATGGTGTCACCGCCCGAAATATTTCGAATTAGACGGCGGCTCACATCACGAATATCATCCGCGCGCTCTCTCATGTAGGCATCGTCCATACTCTCAAAGAGAGCGATGAACTGATCGGCTACTTGCGAAACGGCGGTAGATGCCGCGAGTTGTTGATTTTCGATGAGCGCACTCATCTCCCCGACAAATGCCGGGTCATCCAGAAAGGCGATATGAGCAGAGAGGATGGCTGCCTTTTCCGAGCCTAATTGTTCCTCTGTCTGTGCTTTTAGCTTTTCTAGTTGTTCGCGTGCTTGCTCTACACTCTTGCTAAGTAGTCCAAGCTCCTGAGTCGTATCTACTGGAGTGATGGACTCTGCCTGCGTGATGGCTGTTTCGTGTGTGAGGCGTAAAACAGGGGCAATCGAAATGCCAGCGGAAACCGGGATTCCTTTTAACATACATCCTTCACCTTCCTGTCCGTCGTTTACACTATATGTTTGACGAGGATTGCTCCAATAGCTGCTGAATCGCAGTTGCTACGTTTTGTTCATCCGCTCCGTCGATCTGAACGGTCAGGGTATCGCCTTGGGAGACACCCAACGTCATGATGCCAAGAATGCTTTTGCCATCTGCGTGTTTTGTCCCTTTGCTCAGCGTAATCTTTGACTGAGATTGCGACGAACAATTCACGAGTAGAGCAGCTGGTCTCGCGTGGAGCCCACCCTCTACATTGACGGTTACTTCAAATTGAACCATGTTGTACCTCCCCCAACCATGCACTTCGTTTATTTTAAGACGACAGTCATGAGTGGCTCTTGACCTGCTTGCACAGTTGCTTTTGCCACTACATTTTTTTCAGCAACCCGATCACCGTTTGTAATGACGATGGGTGTCACAATCGGACAGCCCGCATCCTCCAGTACGCTCTTGTCGAATTGGATGAGCTTGTCGCCAGCTTTCACTTGATCGCCAACCGAGACAAATGGGGTAAAGCCCTTCCCGTTTAATTTCACGGTATCAATTCCAATATGCATCAATATCTCAAGACCACTTTCAGTCGACAGCCCGATAGCGTGGTGAGTAGGGAAAAGATGCGTTACCTTTCCATCGACAGGGGAGACGAGAGTGTCTGCACTTGGCAGAATTGCTACACCATCACCGACGACTTTACCTGCGAATACAGGATCAGGAACTTCGGACAGAGGGAGTACGGTACCTGTTAATGGTGCAAGAAATGTTACCTCTTGTTGTTGTTTTTTCCGGGAAAAAAGACCGCGTAGCATAATATCCTCCTTTTGCGTCTGAACCAAAAAAGGCATGAGACGGTTGAATTCATACGACGACATACTTACTATGTCCGTATGATCTCACCGCTCATGCCTAGTCGAGCTAGTAACACGCAGGATTATGATTTAATTTTGTTGTAATAAGCGATAAAGGTGCAGAGCCATGTAACCAACCTCGTCTTCTGGTACAGCGATCTCAAGACGGGTGGAGATGTATTGAGCCAGCTCTGTTGCCAATTGATAGGCTTCTGGCATGGTGGTTTTGACTCGGTCCAGAAGCGGGTTCTTGATGAATTTTTGTTGACGGATGCGCTCAACTGCAAAGCGCAAATGGGTAATGAGGCGAACGTAATCAATCGTACTGCGTTCAATCGTAATGGCTGTTCGCTCTTCAATCAGGCTTACCAGCTCTGTGATGATGTTGGTGAATTGGACAGCCTTTTTTACTGGGACGTAGCTGATCGCGGAATGAATGTGCAAGGCCAGAAATCCGATTTCACTGTCGGGAATGTCCAGGTCGAATGCGTTTTTGATCATATCCGCTGCCCGGTTCGCCAGTGCGTACTCCTTCGTGTACAGCGTCTGGATTTCGAACAAGAAGGGATTCACGATCTCCATGCCGTTATTGAGCCGATAGATAGCAAACTGGATATGGTCAGGCAAGGCAACGTGGACGTGTTCGTTCAATTCTGGCGTGATCTCACTCGCAATGAGAGCGATGATTTCTTCCGCAATTCCTACGACAGCAGGATCTACTTGGCTCAGAATGTTCTGATACTGCTTCTGATGACTTTCATTTTCGAGCCTGAAGCGCTTTTCCACTCGCAAGTCATGGGCGGGGATGGTATTCCCGGGTTTTGCGCCAAATCCGATTCCTTTTCCGAACAGGACAATTTCTTGTCCGGATCCGGGTTCTTCCACGAGTACGACATTATGGTTCAACACACGCGTAATTGCGTACGTTTTTTCCTTTTCACGGGACAATCCATTCCACCACCTTTAGATAGACAAAAACGGTCCATGACCGTATTTGCTTACCGCAAGCGGTCACATCCAATTTAATGAAAAACGCCGATGAACCATGACGTTAATCAGAAAAAAGAGCCGAAAAAACCTTTTTAACAAGAAAAAGATCTTCTCGGCTCATGCCTGCATTACCAGTAACACGCCTTGTGAAAACGCTTCAATTAAAGCTTATGATAGCTCACGTCTCGTACATTGTCAATCACTCTGTGAGCGGGAAAAACACGGTGGGCAGGAGATGCAGCAGCCTGTCCCGAATTGTTTGAACCAACAGGATAAGGGCAAAACAAAGCCAGGCGGACGCCCCATTAGCAATCCGCCTGTTTTGTTACTTGGTGTACTTGTCGGCAATCGTAGATGCACAGAAGGAGTTCGGTTTGATCTCGGCACGAAAGTGATTGGTTTCTGCTAAGCTCAACAAAGACTGGATAAACTTACGGGTAGGACCATTCGTGCCGATATCAAAATGCAGGCGGATGGGAGTATCTAAGTGGCGGTCCCGCAAATATTGGCGTACTTCTGTGGCAAGTCCGACTGCGTACATCGCTTCCTGGAATATACGCTGCTGCAAGGATGAGTACCGGCGTTCCTGAAATTTGTGATAAAAGAAGGTACCCCCATGGCCGGGACGGATCACTGTGATAACAAGAGCAAAAAAAGTCCCGCGGCTTTTTAATTGAGAGTCGGCCCCCACAATAATTTCAAATGGACCACCTATTGATGAGATGGTATGTTCGATGTGGGAAAACACTTCTTCTTTTGCCAGTAGACCTCTAGTCGGACTGTGAAAGCGATCAAATAACGTATTTGCAGAGGTTAAGCCCACTCACATCCCTCCAGAAAGAGGCTAACAATGATTTGCATACTTCTTCCTTACATCATTAATGTATGTAATCTCGCAGATAGTATGTGAACGGGTAGGGACAAAAACATCTTGAATCAACTTTTTTGGGTAAAAGGGTCCGTTTGTTCGGGACGAAAGAATGTTTTTTGAAGGAGCTTTAGGGAAACGTGATACAAGCAAATGAACATGATTACTATATGAAACAAGCCATGGAAGAGGCCCGGAAAGCCGCTGCGATTGGTGAGGTTCCAATCGGTGCGGTCATCGTGCGCGACGGGGAAATCGTAGGTCGCGGCTACAACTTGCGGGAAACACAAAAAGACCCTACCTTGCACGCGGAATTGATCGCGATACGGGAGGCGAGTGAACGCTTGGGTGGATGGCGCTTGATCGGGTGTACGCTGTACGTGACGTTGGAGCCGTGTCCAATGTGTGCGGGCGCAATCGTTCAAAGCCGCATCGAACAGGTCGTGTATGGCGCTCGCGATCCTAAGGCAGGATGTGCCGGGACATTAATGAACCTGCTCGCGGAGCCACGCTTCAATCATCAGGTGCCAGTTATCGAGGGTGTGCTTGCAGAGGAATGCGGGCAGATGCTCAAGGACTTCTTTCGTGGATTGCGCAAAAAAAGACAGCCGGTACAGGAATGACCGGGCTGTCTGGAAAAACCGTCTGCCCTAAAATGCAGGCGGTTTTTATTTGTTTACGTTTTGCAGCATGTGCAGCTCTTCTTCGGTCAGTTCGCGATACTCACCAGGGGCCAGTGACGGGTCAAGGTGAAGCGGGCCCATACGAATCCGTTGGAGATAGGCAACATGCAGGTCGAAAGCAGCAAACATCCGCTTTACCTGATGGAACTTTCCTTCCATGATGGTGACACGAATCTCTGACGTTTCTCCCGAAGAGATAATCTCCAGCTTGGCTGGCAGTGTAGTGAAGTCCTCTAATTCTACGCCTTTGGCAAACTCCTGAACATGACGCTCAGTGACCCGGCCCTCGATACGTGCAAAGTACTCCTTGTCCACTTTCTTTTTCGGGGACAAGAGGCTATGGGAGAGATGACCGTCATTGGTCAAGAGCAGAAGACCCTCTGTATCAATATCCAGTCGGCCTACCGGATGCACTTTGATTGCCCACTCGTACGGGAGCAAGTCCACTACGGTTTCATGGACATTGTCCTCTGTAGCTGAAACCACCCCCGGCGGTTTGTTCAGCAAAACATATACCCAGCGCTTAAAGTTAAGCGGTTCTCCATCCACAAGGATTTCTTGCTCCTCGGCAATGACATGCATTCCTGGGTCTGTTGCGACAACGCCGTCTACGACGATCAGTCGCTGTTTTACTAATGCTTTCACTTCCTTGCGCGTGCCGATTGCCATATTGGCCAGCACCTTGTCCAAACGTTCACGTTTCATATATGTTCCTCGCTTTTCTTCTGATCGGATACCAATCGTGTGTGCTGTTATTAGTTTGGCCTAATGAGCCGCGCAAATCAAGGGGCATACAGAGGAATGAGTCTTGCATTTTTGACTGTATTTTGCTATAGTAAGTAATGTTTCTGACAAACTAAATATGGAGAGATACCCAAGTGGTCATAAGGGGACGCACTCGAAATGCGTTAGGCGTCGTGAGGCGTGCGTGGGTTCGAATCCCACTCTCTCCGCTTAGATTTTTCGGATCGAAGAGAATGAAGCATATTTTTGCCAGTGCGGCAGAGATATGCTTCATTTTTTTATATCAAAAAAACTGTAAGCAAATCTCATTTTTGCGTCTAATAAGGTACAAACCCATAAAAAGGAGCGTACGAATGGATTCCGATGACCGAATAGAGCGATGGTTCCAGCAATACGGCCATGATATTTACAATTACCTCGCGTATTTTACCGGACGGAGAGATGTCGAGGATTTAGTCCAGGAAGTTTTTACGAAGGCGCTAAGAGCCTTATCAAGCTACGAAGGAAGGGCACAGCCCAAGACATGGCTTCTGACCATCGCACGCCATACAGCGATTGATAATAGGCGAAAGCAAAAAATGATGGACTGGTTCCCCGAAAACGTCCTCCGACTCCTCACTTCCAAAGAGCGTACACCTGAGAAGGCATTGGTGTTAAAGGAACAATTGCAAGAGGTATATGAAGCGATGAATCACTTGAAAAGCACGTATCGAGAAGTTCTCATCCTGAGGTTGATCGAGGGAGTATCTACAGCAGAGACAGCAGAAATCTTGGGCTGGAGTGAAGCAAAAGTCAGCACGACGCTCCATCGTGCGATCAAGGAATTGCAAAAACAAATAGGCAATAGCGGCAGGGAGGTTAATCTACATGACGCCATCTTTTGAAGAAAAAGAGATAAGCACAGTGCTGCAAGCATTTCCGTCGCTTCAGATGGACGAGGACAAACGACGTGAAATCGCGAGTCATATCCGTCGAGAAAGGGAGCTGCTCCAACAAATGAAAAAGCGCAAAAAATATGCCAAGGTAATCGGAGGTGCAGTTGCTTCATTGGCTTTATTGTTTATCGCTTATCAGTGGATGCCTTCGGAGGCCGTGCCGAGCGCACAACAGAGGAATACAGAGGGGAGTCAAAAGGCACAAGCCGCAGGAACGACATCCCAAACAGATAAGGTTCTTACCCTCGATTCACAAATTCAGGAGTATATAGAAGAAGCGATACATAAGACCAACAAAGCCTATCAGCCTGAAAATATGACGGTAATTGTTACCGATCCGAATAACGGAGAAATTCTTGGGATGGGGAATCTGAAAAGACCGACTGACCGAATTCCACACATAGTCAGGGCGATGTCAGATCCTGTGGTCGCATTTCCGATCGTGACGTTGGCGGCTGCTATTGAAGAGGGGAAGTATAAGAACTACGAAACTTATGAGTCCGGAACTTACGAGATTACCCCGGGCAAGTTTATAAAAGACAACAATAATGGTATAGGTTGGGGGCAGATTTCGTATTTAGAAGGTATCCAACGTTCTTCAAATGTCGCTTTTGCCAAGCTCAGTGAACAGATACCCAATGATTCATTACAGCAATATTTTGAACGGTTCGGTTTTGGAGTGAAAACTGGTACCGAACAAATCAATGAACAGCCTGGAAAGATACCAAACATGGGTACTCCCTATGATAAGGCAATGGCAGCTTATGGACTTGGGGGTTCTGCCTCTCCTATTCAACAAGTAGCTGCTGTCGGGGCCATCGCCAACGGGGGTGAATTGATGAAACCACATGTCACGAGGGAGGAAACGAATCACATTGACAAAGGGCGTCGAGTCATATCAGTAGAAACAGCAAAACAGGTTCGAGAAATTTTAGAGACGTTAGTAAACAACAAACCAGGCTTTGATACAGCCTTTTCCATAAAAGATTATGCAGTCGCTGGGCGAACAGGAATCGCAGAGAAACGCGACCCGCAAGGAAACATCATCGATGGAAAATATACGTATTCTTTTATCGGATTTGCACCCAGCGATAATCCAAAGCTATTGGTTTACATAGCTGTTGATAATCCAAATACAGACCTCTGGGTAAGATTATGGGGACAAGAAATTGTTGCTCCCCCTTTCAAAGAAATCATGGAAAACAGTTTGCAGTATCTCCAAAAACGATAATCAACCCATCCATCAAAAAAGGAAGCATAGCGCTATACCCCTAAAGGTATCCGAATGCTTCCTCTTTTTGTTTTCCCCATTCTACTTCTTACAAAAATAAGGCCCACACCACTTGGTTTCATGGGTCTTCACATACGTCCACGTAAAGTCCTTATCCACGACGTACACATCGTATTCCTTTTCCAAGTCCGCGACAGAAAACCTCGCAGCATTTTCCAAGATCAACACCTCGTTGGAAAGCTGGTAAAACACATAGTACGACTCATGGGCCACCTGCTGAAAGGCTTCATCCGCTTCCTCGCGTTCAAGACAATCCCTCAGTTTATAGCTGAATAAATGCCACAGATACCCCTGGTAGCCGTCTTTATTTTTGAGAAAAATCCTCTCTTTATCCTCTTCGGTCAGATGGCTCGCAAAATGCTTTTCCCATTCTTCCCGTAAGTATGGTCCCCAAATAGACAGCTCTGTTGTCTTCGTGTTCTTTTCCTTCATCCGGTCAGCTAGTTTCATTGGGCGCCTCCATGTTGATACAAGTTCATTTCTAAGGAAATACGTATGAAAGAGTAGGTCGGTCACGTTTCGACTATTGACAAAGAAAAACGAGGCGCATATTATAATACCCATAGGGGTATACGTATAAAATTGATCAATCACATTTCCATTCAAAAAGTAGGAGGTAGACAACATGTCCGTACAATCGAATTTTTCTGCTGATAAAACATTAGATTGCAAAGGCTTGGCATGTCCAATGCCTGTCGTACGCACAAAAAAAGCAATGGAAGAGATGTTACCGGGTCAAGTGATGGAGGTACAGGCGACGGATAAAGGGTCATTGGCTGACCTGAAGAGCTGGGCAAACAATACGGGGCATGAATATTTGGGCTCGATTCAGGAGGGGGAAGTATGGAAGCATTTCCTGCGAAAAGCGAGTACCCATGAGGTGAAAGAGGAGACGAATTTCTTGCGTACCATTTCTAATGAAGAACTGCAAAAAAAGCTGGAAGCCAACGAGAAGCTGACGCTCATTGATGTGCGAGAACCGGCAGAATACGCTTTTCACCGCATTTCTGTAGCCATCTCGATACCCCTCGGAGTATTGGAGCAGCGCTTGGATGAGCTACAGCTCGATGACGACATCTACATGATCTGCCGATCCGGCAAACGCAGCGACATGGCATGTCAGTTGCTGGCCAAAAAAGGTTTTACCAAAATCACTAATGTGCTACCGGGTATGTCCGGCTGGAATGGCCCGGCAGAAAAACAATAAGGGGGAGGGAAAGATGATGGAACAACAAACAAGTGTGAAGGCGATGACAGCACACGAGCTAACACAGCTTCTTTTTGCGCAGGAGGAATTGTTTATTCTAGACGTTCGAAATACGAGCGATTATGAGAATTGGCGAATCGAAGGGCATCGAGTCGTGAGCATGAACATCCCTTACTTTGATTTGCTGGATGGGGTGGAGAGTGTTCTTGAGAAAATTCCTGTGAATCAAAAGGTGTTGGTCGTTTGTGCAAAAGAGGGCTCGTCTATTTTTGTCGCAGAGATGCTGGCAGAAGCGGGTTTTACGGATGTTTCTTACCTGCAAGGAGGCATGAAGGCGTGGAGTGAGCATCTGGAGCCAGTGAAGGTAGGAGACCTCCGTGATGGCGGTGCGATTTATCAGTTTGTCCGCATTGGAAAAGGCTGCTTGTCTTACATGATCGTATCAGGAGGGGAAGCGGCTGTCGTCGATACATTGCGGATGACGGATGTGTACGAAGCATTTGCAGCAAAGCATCAATGGACGATTAAGCACACCATCGATACCCATCTGCATGCCGACCATATTTCTGGTGGAAAGAAGCTGGCAGATCGACTCGATGCATCGTATTGGCTTCCAGAAAAAGATGCGGAAGAAGTTACGTACTCCTATCGTAAGCTAGAGGAAGGGCAGGAAATCCAGGTGGGTGCAACCAAAATTGCGATCCTGCCGATCTACTCCCCCGGACATACCATCGGAAGTACGTCACTGCTTGTCGATGATACGTATTTTCTCACGGGAGACAGTCTGTTTGTCGCTTCGATCGGACGTCCGGATTTGGCTGGGAAAGCCGAAGATTGGGTGGGAGACCTGCACAACACCTTGTATAATCGATATAAAGAGCTTCCCGAGCATTTAGTCGTGCTGCCTGCTCATTTTGGCAGCTACACGGAGCTTGGTCCAATGGGTGTCGTATCTGCCCGGTTGGGTGACTTGTATCGCAACAATCCAGGGCTAACGATTGCGGATGAAAGTGAATTCCGGCATATCGTTACGCATCATTTGCCGCCGCAGCCGAATGCGTACCAAGAAATTCGTCAAGTGAACATGGGGAAATTAAAACCGAGCGAAGAGGAACAACAAGAGATGGAAGTAGGGCCAAATCGCTGCGCCATTCACGATAAATAACCAAGAGGTAGTTCAAAAAATCGTCTTTTGATCACGCATTTATATAACAGGAGGAATAAAAAATGGCGGATATGGTGGTAGATACAAAAGGCTTGGCTTGCCCGATGCCAATCGTCAAAGCAAAAAAAGCAATGGACGGAATGCAATCCGGTCAAACCATGGAGGTACTCTCGACGGACAAAGGCTCTCTGAACGACTTCACCGCTTGGGTCAAGCAAACCGGGAATGAGCTGGTTTCCCATGAGGTTGAGAACGGTGTATACAAATTTTTAGTGAAAAAGCTGTAGGAAGACAGAAGCGAGCACTTTTGGATGAAGCCGCTAACGGTTCGTGTCGTGCTCGCTTACTCCTGATTTTCATAAACAATACGTACGCCAAGGTGCGTATAGATTTCTTCTTTGTAGTGGCCATTTGGGCACTGCTTTTCACTGAACAAGGCATTATTGTGTGATCGCAAAGGTTCTTGGCAGGTGGGACACCGATGCTGAAAAATGGATTTGAAAAAGGGAATCATCGAAATCACCTTATTCACAGTTATTTACTTGGGATTAATTTTACTTGAAGATGGTTCATTTGAAAAGAGGGTTGAGCATTCCGATGTGTTAGGTAGGAATGCAAGGAGGATATATGGACGTTTTGCTGCTTCTGCTAATGGTCTCTATCGGTTTTGTCGGCTCCTTTTTTTCCGGGTTGCTTGGGATTGGCGGAGCGATCATCAGCTATCCGATGCTCCTGTTTATACCACCGGCACTAGGGGTAGCGCAGTTTTCAGCCCAGGAAGTTTCGGTGATATCGATGTTTCAAGTATTTTTCGCGTCGCTGTCTGGCGTACTGGCTTTCCGCAAAAGAAACGGGAAAAACTCGCCCCTGATTCATAAAGGACTCGTCAGAGATATGGGGGTAAGCATTTTGACGGGAAGCCTGATTGGTGCAGCTCTCTCCCGATACTTGTCGAATGAAAGCATTAATTTGGTGTACGGGATACTGGCAATCATCGCTGTGATTTTGATGCTCGTGAAAAATAGAGGGACAGAAGCGGCAGCAGGGGAGGTCGCATATAACCGCTTCATTGCTGCTGGTGCTGCGTTTGCCGTAGGAATCGTATCCGGGATTGTCGGTGCAGGGGGAGCGTTCATCCTCATTCCGATCATGCTGACCGTGCTGAAAATACCTACGCGGGTGACGATTGCCTCATCTTTGGCTATTGTATTCATCTCCGCAATAGGTGGTGTGATCGGGAAGCTGTCGGGTGGGCAAATTCCGCTCCTGCCCGTTTTGTATACGGTCATCGGAAGTGTTATGGGGGCACCGATTGGCAGTATGGTCAGCGCCAAGAGCGATGTGAAATATTTGCGTTATGGCCTGATTGTGCTGATCTGTGCAACGGCGATCAAGATTTGGAGTGACATTCTATAAGGAAAGACGCTTTTCGTTGCAAAAGCTTCTTTTGCTTATTTTTATACCTATACAAGTATGAGTATTATGAAGGAGTGTTCTTACATGGAAAAACAAAAAGAAAAAACGACGATTGTGTTGTTTAGCGGTGACTTGGATAAAGCAATTGCAGCCTTTATTATTGCGAACGGAGCTGCTGCCTATGATCATGATGTCACGATTTTCTTCACCTTCTGGGGACTCAATACGATGCGCAAGGACGAGATCGTGAAGGTAGAAAAGGGATGGCTTGAAAAAGCGTTCGGTTGGATGATGCCAAGGGGCGCCAAGAAGCTCGGACTGTCTAAAATGAACATGATGGGCATGGGTCCAGAAATGATCAAGCATGTCATGAAAAAGCACAATGCCCTGACGCTTCCACAACTCATCGAGCTGGCACAGGAGCAGGGAGTGAAGCTGGTCGCTTGTACGATGACGATGGACTTGCTTGGCCTCAAACAGGAGGAATTGCTCGACGGAATGGAGTATGCGGGTGTAGCTGCTTATTTGGGGGATGCCACACAGGCAAAAGTAAACCTGTTTATTTAATACAGCCCGCGTAGGCGCTTGGCTTGACATTGCCTGTATTTCGCATAAGATACCTGTATGTAAGGTAGTTCCAAGATTGAACGTATGCCTTGTCGGGAAACAGGAGGAATTCATATGGATTACAACTATAGTGACGATATCAAAAGACGTTTAAAACGAATCGAAGGACAAGTCCGCGGTGTGCTGAAAATGATGGACGAGCAGAAAAACTGCAAAGACGTAGTAGCTCAGCTCTCTGCCGTTCGCAACGCTTCAGACAAGGCGATTGCCCAGATTGTAGCGGAAAACCTGCAACGCTGTTTGCTAGAGGAGCAGGCTGCTGGAGGAGACACGAGCAAGCTGGTGAAAGAAGCCGTAGAGCTTTTGGTCAAGAGCCGTTAAACCGATTTTGGAGAGGAGCTTCCTATGAGTTTCACTACGATTCTTTTGCTGTTCGCCTATGCGGTCATTATTTGGTATATCATCTCTCGCTTCCTTCCTGTAAAGGGATTGGAAAATCTCAAATCAGATCAGTTCAAGGAACGGGTTAATCAAAAAAGCAGGGTGCTGCTCATCGATGTACGCGAACCGCACGAATATAAAGCGGGTCACATTCCATCAGCAGTGAATATCCCTTTGTCTACGCTCGACCAACGTGCAAAAGAAATTTCCAGCAAAAACGATATATTGCTATACTGCCGGAGCGGGATGCGTAGCAAGCAGGCAGCAAAAATTTTAAAGAAACACGGCGTTTCGCAGATGGCTCACCTGCAAGGCGGGTTCATCACCTGGAATGGTCCGAAAAAAAAGAAGTAACAGCTGGCACCTGGTGTATGTGCGAATACCCCGGTGCTTTTTTATGTGTTAAAAAAACAGGGTTGACATTTCGTTTCGTTGTAACTAAAATGATTACAACAAGGCGATGCGGTAAACGCCTATTCTTTTTGGAAGTGTTGTAACTAATTAAGTTACATCTAAAACATACAAAACGGAGGGAATATCATCATGAAGATTGCAATTGTAGCAGCAAGCGGTAAAGCAGGTAAGGTAATTATGAAAGAGGCGTTGGATCGTGGCCATCAAGTGACAGCGATTGTGCGTGATGCATCCAAAATCGAGCAAAAAGATGTAGCTGTGATTCAGAAAGATGTGTTTGACCTGACAGCAGCAGATTTGAATGGATTTGACGTAGTCGTAAACGCTTTTGGCGCACCAGCAGGTCAAGAACATCTGCATGTCGAGTCAGGGAAGGCTCTGATTGAAGCATTGAAGGGTGCTCCTTCTACTCGTTTGCTCGTTGTAGGTGGTGCAGGCAGTTTGTTTGTAGACGAAGCCAAAACACTGCGCCTAGTAGAAACTCCTGATTTCCCTAAGGCTTACTTGGCAACTGCACAAAAGCATGGAGAGTACTTGCGTGTATTGGAAGAATCAAACGGCATTCAATGGACGTATATCAGTCCATCTGCCTTTTTTGACGCAGCAGGAGAGAGAACAGGCGCGTACCGACTCGGAAAAGACCATCTGTTAGTGAACGCGAACGGACAGAGCTATGTGAGCTACGCTGACTATGCAGTGGCGATGCTCGATGAAATCGAAAATCCGAAGCATCAAAATGAGCGCTTCACAGTAGGCTCCTAATCTCGATTGGAATTAGGCTCTACCTGAACAAAAAGACCAGCTTCCTACCAAAGGATAGCTGGTCTTTGTCGTGTATCGAGATTATCGGCCAATCCCACCAACGAATGGGTAGGAAAACGGGCGTCCATTTAAGGAGTAAAGGATACCTTTAATCGGGTAGTAGATCGCCATCAGTCCAAACACAATCAGGAACGGAATCCCGATCAACAAGAAGGTGAAGAACCAGGAAATCGCGATGAGCACCGTCATAATGATGTGGAAGAACAAAGCTTGCAGCGCCATATTTTTGGCGTCACGATTTTGTACGAGCAGCCAGACCAGAATGGGCACAAGGATCGGTGCAAAAAATGTGCTAGCGTGCGTGATGACTTTTACACCTCTATAATCCATAAATAAGTCCTCCTTGATTCGATGTAAAACTTGATCTAGTGACATTGTAACGTATAGAAATCCCTCAAAAAACCATCATAAGCGTGATTATTTACTCCGACTATAGACGGAGGAATTTTTATTTACATTCGTTTACTGTTATAGTAGTAAGAAAATCTTTTGTTTTTGGTAGATAATTCGTAATGTTTTTTGGATATGATATATGGATAAGCAAGAACTGAGAAGGGAGTATATAAACATGATGATCGATTGTCATCATCCATCCAGCATGAAGGATCGGATGATGTTCTTCTATAATTTTTTGCGGTCGCCTGGCCAAGTTGGCAGTATTACTCCTAGCTCCCGTGCGCTTTGTAAACAAATGGTTGCGCCCATCGACTGGGAGCAAGCACATACAATTGTGGAACTAGGAGCAGGAACGGGGATTTTTACGAAGTGGATCGAGCAAAAGAAAAAACCGGAAGCCGTACTGGTATCCTTTGAAAAGGAGACCAAGATGCGCATGAGGTTGGAACCACAATTTCCCGATGTACGATTCCACGAAGATGCGGTAGATTTGAATCGGGTTCTTACGGAAGCAGGCTTGGGGAAAGCCGACTGTATTTTGTCAGGATTGCCATTTGCCAACTTCCCACAAGAGCTGCGTGATCAAATTATGGATCAGGTATATCATGCGCTAAAACCAGGCGGAGTATTTGTCGCCTTTCAATATTCGCTGCAAATGAAAAAGCAGCTTGCCTCTGTATTTGAACAAGTATCGGTGAAAATGGTTCCATTGAATCTGCCACCTGCCTTTGTCTACATCTGCCGAAAGGATGATGGTAAGGGTGTCGGCTAGGAGGATTTCAAAATGATTGTCGATATGCTGTCCGAGTCTGTGGGTCAGTTTGGCTATTTTGCGCTTTTCTTTATGTTATGGCTAGGGATTGTTGGTATGCCGATTCCTGACGAGGTGATCGTGCTGTCTGCGGGAGTGCTGACCTCGATGGGACTTCTGCATGTCTTTCCTGCATTTATTGCAACCTATTTGGGTGTTGTGTCTGGGCTGTCATTGGGATATGTGCTCGGGAGATGGCTAGGTGCACCTGCACTGAACTGGATTAGTCGCAAAAAAGGAATGAACAAGTACGTAGAGCAAGCGCAGTCGCTGCTCGATCGTTACGGAAGCTACGCTCTATGTATCAGCTATTTCTTTCCTGTCGTCAGGCATGTGGTTCCTTACTTGGTCGGGATCGGGAAGATGACGTTTCCACGGTACGCTCTGTTTTCGTACACAACCGGCTTTGTATGGACACTGATCTTGTTTTTGCTCGGTCATTTCATGGGAAATAAGGTGGAGCTGCTTACTTCCTATGTGGCCTTGTTAAATAATCGAACTGTGATTTTTTCTGTATTAGGTGTACTGGTTCTCATTGCTGCTGCTTATTATGGATTTACCGTTTGGAGAAAACAAAAAAGCATGGCAGCTACGCCACAGCCACTGATGATCGATCCTGATCGAAAAGAGTAACCCGAATGGAATAATGACGAAGTCAACAACCCCTCTGCGTGGAGCAGAGGTTTTTTTATTTTTATCATAAAAAAACCCGTCCGTCTGTGCGGTAGTGGCACAATGGATGGGCTTTGGACAACGTTTATGAGGTAACCTTGTTTCTTCGAAAGTTTCGTTGGCGCAGCCATTCCGGCAAGAAGATTCCGAGTAAAATAATCACGACACCGCTCACTTGGAGTATAGAGACAGATTCATTCAGAATGACATAGGAGGAGAGTACAGCCATAGGTAGCTCAGCTGCTCCCAATATGGCTCCCATCCCCGGTCCGATGTGGGGCATACCATAATTGAAAAAAACCGTCGGGATCAAAATCCCGAAAAAGGCGAGTAAAAATACGTATGGAAACAACCCGTCCAACAATGCTCCGTTGAATAGAAAAGCAGGTGGGTAAATCAGGCAGGCCAACAAAAAAGAGCCCGTCGCCATGCTGGAACTACGAAGCCACGGATTAACAGAAATGGCGGTTTTTCCGCTGAACAAAATAAACAATGTAAAAGAAACGGCTGAGAGAAGGCCGAATATGACACCCAGGATATGAAATTGGGCCAATCCACCGCTCTCAAAAATTCCTCCTGCAAAAAGTGTCCCTGTCAGCAGCAACAGGAGGGAAAAAATCGTCTCCTTTCCAGGCATCTTTCGAGTCATCATAGCTTCAATCAGTACGCCCATCCACGTGAACTGGAACAAAAGGACGATGGCGATCGAGGCTGGGATATATTGCAGGGCATTGTAGTACATCATTCCCGTCGAACCGACAGTCAGACCGACAGCGACCAATAGTAGCAACTGGCGAAGGGGAGGCTTGGTCCGCAGGAAGAAAAGGGCGGGTATCCAGGTCAGCACAAAGCCCAAAAACATTTGCCCACCAATTACTTCTGCGGGCGAATAGCCTTGCTTGTAGGCAATCTTTACGATGGTTGATAGTATGCCGTAACTACATGCTCCGAGAAAAACCAGGAGGATGTATCTCATTTGATGCATCTCCTCACATACGATAATAATTCTTAGCTAGAATATTACGACTGCGTCCGTTTGTCTATGGATGAAAAAGATTCCATTTTTGGTTCGGACAAAGGTTTGAGTTTGATCCCAGCGGGAAATAGTGAAGTGACACTATATAATCGTACCCACTACAAATGGTGTAGCTATAGGATTAGTGAACAGCTGAGAAAAAAGGGGGAGGCTTGTGTACCTGAAGTGGAGGGATCGATTATTTTCCACATTTTTATTATTGATTCTAGGTCCTACTATTTTTATTTGCTTCCTTTTTTATGATCAAGCCAAAGAGGCAGTATTTGAGCTATACAAAACGAACATGGATGCGAATATAGGACTCGTGGATGAACGTCTCTTGTCTCTTTTTCAGTCTATCCAAAAAGATACCGATGAATTGGCGATTAGGCTGACTGTGCGTATGACAGAGGGACCATCTTTTGTCGAGGGAAATAAAAATGGCATCCGGCGTGGATGGCCATCGCAGGAACAAGCCGTCCAAAATCTATTCGAGCGTTTCTCCCACAAACAAAACGTGGTAGGCAATATTGTTTTTCTCGGTGAAGATGGGAGAGTCTTCTCCTTACGCGAAGATAAGAGCTGGAGTGCGGATAATCAATTTATGGAACGAGAGCATTGGGGAACTGGAGAAAGCAGGGTAGATTTTCTAACCAAAAGGGAGAAAGAGGAGTATCCAAGATCATTTTTTCTCGAGAAGCGCCTGGAGAGTTCGAATCCAGGAGCTACGGGGCTTTTATTGGTGGAAATCGATCTGGATAAACTGACTGACTGGGTCCGTACCTACGTCGTTCCAAAAGAGTATGGCATGATGGTTCTTTCCCCCTCCCGAACCATTATGATCCACACCGATAAAGCGATGATTGGAAGCCATGTTTCGGGGCTTCCTCATTATGAAATCGTGCGCAATCAGTGGGAACAATCCAATGAAAAAGGACTCTTTTCTTTGCTCATCCAAGGCAAGGACATTTACGTATACCGTCAAGTATCTGAAAAAAGCGGTGGTGCTTATTTTGAGTGGTTGCCAAGAGACGGGATTAATGAACGGTTACAACGATTGAACCTCATCTTTTTTTTCACCCTTTTAATCGTTATTTTATTTGCCTGTTATGTGGCTCATCGTTTATCAAAATGGATTGGTGAACCGATCTATAGCTTGGTATCCGCCACTGACTCCTTGTTGAAAGGGGACTTTTCTATACGCGTCCCGATACAGGGAATGAAAGAAATAACGCTATTGGAGAATAAGTTCAACACCATGGCAGAACAGATGCATTCGTTAATTACCCGAGAGCGGGAGTATTCGCAACAGAGCCTGGATCAAATCGTTCGCAGCTTTTATTTAGCCGTAGAGATGAAGGACCCTTATACAGCAGGACATTCAGAACGAGTTACACACTACGCCCTTATCATCTATGATTATTTACAGCAACAGGAGCAGCTTGCCGTTTCACGAGATGATTTACGTTATGCTGGATTAATGCATGATATCGGAAAAGTAGCCATTCCGGATCACGTCCTTTTAAAAACAGGGAAGCTCTCATCTGACGAGTATGAATGCATGAAAACTCATTCCATCATCAGTGGAAAAATTGTGGGGCAGATAGAAAACCTGTCTCATATCAGTCCAGGGGTGCGGCATCATCATGAGCGATGGGATGGAAAGGGTTACCCTGACCAGCTCAAAGGGGAAGAGATTCCGCTGATCGGGCGTATTCTTGCCGTTGCAGATACGTTTGATGCGATGACTTCTACACGTTCCTATCGCAAAGCCATGTCAGCAAATGAGGCATACGAAGAAATTCTGCGATGCCAAGAAACACAGTTCGATCCCTCCATTGTTTCGATTTTTAAGAAGGCTTTTGAGGATGGAGCTATTCAGATTACACAATCGGCGGATTGCAAGGGAAGAGTTAGTAAGGATAGAGAGATTTCCTAACACTGGATAGGTTTACTCCTTGCTATCGGCTATTAACTTTGGTATTCTAATTCTACCGTGCTAGACGGGGAGGTTGCGGTGCCCTGTAACCTGCAATCCGCAATAGCAGGGTTGAATTCCTATCCTAGGTTTTCTTATGTGAGGCTGCCTTATGGCGGCGGTGTTGAGGAGCGGGTCCTGTGCAACGCGAACCCATGAATCTGGTCAGGTCCGGAAGGAAGCAGCCATAAGTGGATCATCGCGTGTGCCGCAGGGTAGCCTGCTCTGAGCTGCTACCATAAGTAACGCTTGGATAAGAATTATCGAAGATAGGTGCACGGTACTTATCACGCATGTACAGATAGCATGTTTCCAAAGGGAAGCATGCTATTTTTGTTGGTGTTTATTTTACGATCCAATTATTTTTTGTTGGAATTTGACGATAACTAGCGAAACATTTCCATGCTTTTCAAGCGGATAGAATGAAGGTTTTATGAGTATTTTCACGAATTTTCATAATAGGCGGAAAGGATTTCGGTTTCTTTCCTTTCAAAATACGTCATAGGCCAGGAGGGACAAGCAATGAGTGCACTTTCTTCGTTACATCTCGTTGGCTCGTCCGGTCGATTGCAGCGGTTCATGCATCAACTGCCTACTGCCGTTTTATTGGTGAATCAAGCGGGTAGTATCGTGGAGGTCAACGAACAACTGCTTCGTGTAACCGGATATTCACGCGATCAACTAGTCAATCAGCCAATCAGCTCTCTTCTTCCCCATCGAGGTTCCATAGAGCACCTGTATGAGGAATATTTGCGAAGGGAAGAAGAAGTGGGAACCAAAGGCGAGGTCGAACTGGAATGGCGTGATAAACAAGGGAAATGCAGGAACACATCTGTCATGATCATGGCACAGCAAGCAGAAGAACTTCTGTACATGATTCATTTTCCCCAACTCCTAAAAGAAAGCGATCAGCTTTTATCGCAACGATTGCTGACCAAACTGACCTATGATACAAGCATGGGCTTGTTTATCCTCGACGAGAAATCAATCATTATCGAAGCCAGTCAGACGGCGTGTAAGCTACTGGGTATGGAGAGACTGGACGTCATCAATAAGCACGTCGATCAAGTATTTAGCGGCATCCCCGAACCACATCGGTTCATTAAAAAAGAACTGTTGGAAGGCGTAAAGCTGCAAAATGTCGCGACTTCCTGGACTAATGACAACCAACGCTATGAGCTGATTGTCGACGCAAATACACTCCAAGACGAGTCAGGGAAAATAGTGGGGGCGTTTATTCTTTTCAAAGACATAACAAACCTGCGATCCTTTGCCCAAAAGCTCGAGCGGAATGAGCGCTTGGCGATGATCGGGCAAATTGCTGCTGGTACAGCACATGAGATTCGCAATCCCCTTACCTCGATCAAAGGTTTTCTGCAAATGTTCCTCAAGTTATTTGGTGACAGTGGCATGGAGAGGGAGAAAACGTACACCGAAATCATGCTCACAGAAATCAATCGCATCAATTCTTTAGTCAGTGAATTCCTGCTATTGAGCAAGCCGCGTAATATTCAATATTCCATGGTCGACTTAAATACCGTTTTTGAGGAAATTTTGCCGATCGTCGAGTCGCAGGCGAATCTGTACGGAATTGATGTCCAGTTTGCCTCTTGCGGTAAACTTCCGATGGTCGTCGGGGATAACGAGCTATTGAAGCAAGTGTTCATTAATATCTGCAAAAATGGAATAGAAGCAATGGGAGAGCAGGGGTCGCTTCAGATTTCCCATCATTTCGATCAGGATGGCGACAAAGTGAGTATCGATATTCACGATTCAGGTCCAGGCATTCCGCTTTACATTATTGATAAGATTTTTGATCCGTTTTTTACGACAAAAGAGGAAGGGACAGGGCTCGGATTGTCTGTCTGCCAAAAAATCATTCACGATATTGGCGGTCAAATCCGTGTCTCCTCCAAAGGGTTTGGGACGACCTTCCATATCATGCTGCCATATTAGGTGTAGAATGCGTCCCGCACAATTGTGAACGGGGCGTTTTTTAAGTGAGACATGTCCGTTCACTTTGTACGAACGGTGGCAATCGTGTATACTGAATAGGATATAGAAGAGGACTGTGCAGATGGGGAGTGTCACACGAACATGGCTTATACCGCGCTATACCGCGTATACCGACCGCAGACTTTTCAAGACGTAGTCGGACAAGAGCATGTTACGACAACCTTGCGTAATGCTTTACGCGAAAATAGGCTGTCCCATGCCTATTTATTCAACGGTCCCCGAGGTACGGGAAAAACAAGTGCAGCCAAAATTATGGCGAAAGCAGTGAACTGCGAGCAGCCCATAGATGGCGAGCCATGCAATCAATGCGATACGTGTAGAGCCATCTCCAACGGTTCTGTAACGGATGTGCTGGAAATCGACGCGGCATCCAACCGTGGTGTTGAAGAGATCCGCGACATTCGCGACAAAGTGAAATTTGCCCCGAGCGACGTCAGGTATAAAGTGTACATCATCGATGAGGTGCATATGCTGACGACAGAGGCATTTAACGCTTTGTTAAAAACACTCGAAGAGCCGCCGTCCCACGTCATTTTTATTTTGGCGACGACAGAGCCGCACAAGCTGCCAGCTACGATTATCTCTCGTTGCCAGCGCTTTGATTTTCACCGAATTCCTCTGAGAGTGATGGTCGATCTTTTGCAAAGGATTTGCCAATCACAAGGGGTGCAGGTGGAGGAGCAGGCCCTGCAGCTCGTAGCGAAGATGGCTGAAGGTGGAGCCCGTGATGCTCTTAGCTTGTTGGACCAAGCGATTAGCTATAGCAAGGACGAGGTTCGTGCTAGTGATATTATGCAGATTACGGGCACAGTTGCCCAATCTTACTTTTCTGTGCTTGCGCGACATATTGCCGAAAATGATATTGCGCAGGTCATGGAGCAATTTGATAAAGTCATGGTGCAAGGGAAGGACCCGGAGCAGTTCCTGCACGATTTCCTCTACTATTACCGCGATATGCTGTTATTGAAGACAGCGCCGCAGCTAGAAGAGATTGTCGAGCGGACCATGATTGATGACCAGTTTGCAGAGGTTGCAAAGCTGTACTCGTTTCCGGTACTTTACGCAGCGATTGAGACCTGCAATCAGGCTTTGTCGCAATTAAAATGGTCGACCTATGCAAGGGTGTTGGTTGAACTGACCCTTGTCAAAATGTGCCAGCCTAATGCGAATGCGACGGAATCTATGGGAGCCTCACCCGTTAACAGCGAGGAACTGACCGCGATGTCCAATCGTATCCGCGTTTTGGAAGAGCGTTTGGTTCAAGTGATGCAAGGTCAGGTGAGCATTCCCGGCCAGCAAAAGGCCGAAGAAACGCGCAAGAGCGAACCAAGGCGCATAGCTGCGGCTTCTGGTGGTTCACGAACCCCGATGAATAGAGTCAGGGAAGTCGCGAAGGCCATGGATGAGAATTTGACGAGACAAGTGCGTGGGCAGTGGAGTCAAATTTTGACCGAACTGAAAAAGATCAAGATCCAGTACCAGGCTTGGCTAGTCAATGGTCAACCGGTAGCTGCCGGCAATGAAGCGGTTGTCGTTACCTTCAACAGTGCTATCCATTGCGATAAGACGATGGAGGCAGAGCTTCGGAGCGTGATCGAGCGCGTTATGTCTACGGTGTTGGGCAGGCCCTTGCAGCTCTTGTCTGTCATGGAGGAAGAGTGGCAAAGTGTAGACCAGCAGGTTGGTCAAAAAGACGCTTCTGATGAGCCAGAAGAGGACCCGTTTTTTGCGGAAGCCATCAAGCTCGTCGGAGAAGGTCTTGTTGAAGTCAAAGACTAAATCATACACTCATAACCATTTAGGGAGGATACCTCAATGAAAAACATGCAGCAAATGCAACAAATGATGAAGCAAGTGAAAAAAATGCAGGAAGAAATGCAAAAAGCGCAAGAAGGCTTGAAAGAGAGAATCGTGGAAGGCTCTGCTGGTGGTGGTGCTATCACTGTGAAAATCGATGGACATAAGCAAATCAAAGACATCGTGATCAAGCCAGAAGTAGTAGACCCTGAAGATGTAGAAATGCTGCAAGACCTGGTGCTCACTGCTGTGAACGATGCACTGCGCAAAGCAGATGAAATGGTAGGCAAGGAAATGGGCAAATTTACTGGAGGCATGAACATCCCAGGCCTGTTCTAAAAATTGGGCAGGAAAAGAGGAGTAGGCGATGTTTTATCCAGAACCGGTCTCAAAGCTCATTGATGGTTTTATGAAATTGCCCGGCATTGGTCCCAAAACGGCTGGGCGGCTTGCCTTTTTTGTGCTCAATATGAAAGAGGACGACGTGCTTGATCTGGCAAAAGCATTGGTCAATGCCAAGCGTCAGCTTCATTACTGCTCGGTCTGCAACAATATTACCGATCTCGATCCATGTCATATTTGTCGGGACAAACGCCGTGACGGCTCCATCATCTGTGTGGTGCAAGAGCCGCGAGACGTGGTAGCGATGGAGAAGACGCGAGAGTTTGAAGGGTATTATCACGTTTTGCACGGGGCGATTTCTCCTATGGATGGGATCGGTCCGGAGGATATTCGCATTCCTGACCTGTTGAAGCGCCTCGGTGACGAGCAGGTGAAGGAAGTCATTTTGGCGACCAACCCGAATATCGAAGGGGAAGCAACAGCGATGTACATTTCCCGGCTGATTAAACCTTTTGGCATCCGCGTGACGCGTATCGCCCACGGCTTGCCAGTCGGTGGAGATTTGGAGTACGCCGATGAAGTCACGCTGACCAAAGCATTGGAAGGCAGACGCGACCTATAAAGGAATTTTAAAAAGTCGTCCTTTGATCACGATGTAGTTCTAGATGATCATTCGACATCGAAATTGTCGTTCACCTTCGAAGTCCGGTGCTCATGTAGGTCCCCTACACTCCGCTCCTCCTTCTTCAGGTTCTCGCCACTTTCTCGGTGCTGAAAGGACGACTTTTTAAATATTATCCTAAAGTACGCTATAGATAGAAAAGAAGACGGGGTCTGCCTGTCTTTTTTTCGTTTCAAGAGGAGGATGCAGGATGCCAGTTATTCGTATGGAGTTTTTGATAGATGCTCCGCGACAGGTCTGCTTTGATGCTGCCAGAAGCATTGATTTGCATATGGAATCAACCGCCAGTACGAAGGAGAGAGCCATTGGAGGAGTAACGAGCGGACTGATAAACCTGGGGGAGACTGTTACCTGGGAAGCCATTCACTTCGGTATCAAACAAAATTTGACGGTGAAAATCACAGAGATGGAGGAACCGAGCTATTTCGTGGATGAGATGGTTTCTGGCGCATTCAAACGGTTTCATCACACGCATGAGTTCATTCCGATTACGGACAATCAGACGAGGATGATCGACATTTTTGATTACACATCTCCGCTGGGTATTTTGGGAAAGCTCGCGGATTCGTTGTTCTTGGAGGCGTATATGACGCGGTTTTTACGAACGCGCAATGAATATCTCAAGCAAGTGGCAGAAACACAGATCAAAGCTTTGCAATCTTGATGAGAAATGCCGGACTTTTTTGAATGGACGAGACATACAGTGAAATAGGAGCGTGAGGAGATGCTGACAGGACCAGGACTGTCGCTTGCGAGTGGGATACGGCGACAAAAGTCCACTCCATGGGCGATCATGCTGTTTATTGGGTATTGGCTCATGTTTGCTGCGGAGTTATCCATGATTCGTTTTCACAAGGGGGTAGACGGAAAGTGGGTCGCTAGTACCGTCGGGCAACCGGAGGTGTGGTTAGGATTACTTGCATTTGGGGTGACGGTATTTAGCTTCATTGCGACCGTTGGTTTCATTGTGAGCCTGCTAAAAGAAAGACGGCAGCTGACGTCATGGCTATGGCAATATGACGAGCTTACAGGGAATGATGTACTGCATATTGTAGCTTGGCTGCATGTGTTTCAAACGGGCGTACTGCTGTTGTATGGGTTTTTATTGGAAGGTACCTTCTTTTCCATCGGTACGATCGGAGGGATATTGGAATCAGCTATTTTTCAACTGTTCCTGTTGATTTTGATTCCGCTGTGGTTTCGTGGACGACTGGGGGAAATCGGTGTTCGCCGACCTGTACGACTAGGCCGGATGCTGTTGATGCTCGCTGCTCTGTTTCTTTTGATTGCACTAGTGATGGATGCGGTGGTGACTAACCCAATTGCCGACTGGTTTGGACTGTCTCTATCTTCAGAGCGAGAGCAGCAGATCGAGAAAGAGATTGTGCAGGCGAAAGAAACGGATATTTTGGCGGCGCTCACCTCACTCGTGGTCATTGGCATCTTGGTTCCGATTGCGGAGGAGATTTTGTTTCGGGGCGTGATTCAGACTTATCTGGTTCAGAGAATTGGGCCTCTTTTGGGTATTTTCCTGAGCAGTCTCTGGTTTGGGCTCCTACATATGGATCTAGCCCTATTTGCTCCACTTTTTGTCATTGGACTTTTACTCGGATTCGTTCGACATCGGTACCAATCAATCTGGGGAGCCGTTTTGTTGCATGCGTTGAACAACATGACAGGGGTACTTTACTACTTTCAATGAGGGGGAAGCTTGCTGGTGAGTAGGTGGAGAAAAAGAGCACGGTTCGTGGTGGAATGGAATGAAGCGAGCTTGGATGTGGCAGTCAATCAGGCGCGAATGGACTGGCAGCATGCCCGCCATCTTGTGGAGATCAGTGAACCGGATGGCGGTTTGGATGATGTTATTTACTATTTGCATGTGACCGAAAAGCGGTATATGTATTTGCTCGCGCAAGCAAAGCGCGAAAGGAATCGCCAACAGGCATAGGAGGAAAAGCCGATGACTACAGGGTGGGTTATAGCACTGATTGTAGTTGGAATTTTGCTGGTGATTGCCGTCAGCAAATCTGTCACGAGCCCGATCAGGTGGATTGGATTTGGGATCATGCAAGTCGTGATTGGGGCACTATTGCTGTTTTTCACCAATCTGGTTGGAGAGCTGGCTAACTTCCACATCCCGATAAACCCGGTGACGGCTCTGCTCGTCGGACTTCTCCGTTTGCCTGGATTGGCGGCGTTGATTGTCATCAAGCTATGGGTTATGTAAAGGTGTATCGATTCGGTTATCCATCGGTAAGCAAAAAGGCAACGCCGCGATCCTCGTATTTCACACGGCTATGACTTGGCTGACGAAAGGAAGCAAGGAGGGCGAGGAGGCGTGGCAGCGAGATGATCAACGTTCCGGTGATCAAGGTGAGCCCGTATCCTTCCGAAAGCCACACATAAGCCCCGGCTGTAATCGCCATACTCCCCACGTTTACCGTCAGCTCACTTCCCCGATAGACAGAGAGCGGGATGGGAAGTGGATAGCCTGCCCCCCACCATGGAGAGACGAGCATATCGGCAGTTGTCTTTGGCTTATGGCCGCGCAGAAGAGCATACAGTCGAAATAAGACCAAATGACAGATCGGTATTACGGGTAGAATCGCTAAAGTCACAATCAGCGTATAAGCGGGGACTTGTAGCATGAATGAGTGCCAAATAAGGGACAAGCCTAATAACAGCAGTTGAAAAAGGTAGCCGACGAATCGCCAGCGAAAACGATAGAGCAGCTTGTAGCTATAGATCGTATGGGCGGCGGTTTCTTTCATGAGAAGTCACTTCCTTTGACAGCGGTCTGGATGAATGAAAGTTTGCGTTTCCATTATCGCACAGTCGCAAATCTTGAGAAAGCTCATACAACGAATGAAACAAGCCGTTTGTCTAGCCTGATTAGACTGACGGCTTTTTGTTATGGAAAGGATAAAAGGAATGATAGGGGTAGGGCGTAAGGAGGGAAGAAGAGCGTGAAGCTTTCGGTCATTTCAGAGGAGGTCGTAGCCAGATTCGGAAATGAGCTAGGAGCATGTGGAATCGAGCTGGTTGTTTGCAGCACAGATGCCATTCAAGAAGGCGCCAATGGATTTTTGCTGACAAAAGAGAGTGATGGCAAGCTTTTGCAGGAAAGGGTGCAACAGCTGGGGACGGGGCCATGGCTTGCGCTTGTCTACGGAAGTGATGTGCCATACGACTGGGCGGATACTTTACATACCCAATACGAGCACACCGGGGAGTATGAGGTCATTCGCATGGCGTTATTTACCCACGAGCGTGCTTTGCTTGGAGGGGAACCTGATGGGAGATGGATGCGATTCCTCTGTAGGCTGCTCGCTCGTTACTCACTGGTGACGATGGTATGCGGGATGCGCGAAGTGGATGAAGCGCTTCGGCAATTGCCGCGCTATTTGGCGTGGAAGGAGCAGTTTTATATCGAACTTGGTGCCAGCTGCGATGAGAAGGGAATTTCTCTGCTCCAAGTCAGTCGCGCGCTCGGAATGGACAAACGAATCGGTCACGGCTGGCTCTACCCTTCCCGTCAGGACCCTTCTCTCATCGTTCGATGGCTTGAAAAAGAATGCAGGCTCGTTCTACAAAAAGCCAATATACAGCGGATCGTACTTTGGGGAGAGGATTCGCTATGGGAGCAGATGTCTTCTGACTGGTTGGCTGGAAAGGACGTTGCCATGTACACGGGGGAGGACAAGCCAATTCCGAACAAAAGGATGACGCGTTGGACGCTATACGATTCGTGGCAGGATGCTATAAAGGATGCGGATTTGCTCGTGATCGGGAATGCTGCGGGAACGACCATTGCAGAGCTGCCGTTATCAGAGCTGGTTAGCAGAATGAAGCATTCCTATGTCATTGATGCGGCAGCTTGCTTCCCTGTGCAGGAAGCCCAGTCCTACTTCCAAGCCTACCGAGCTATCGGCGAAAACACGAACGTTTGGGAATGATGCTGACTATAATAGGGTATAATGATTGGTATATTGAGGAAAAGGGCAGGCGTTTTCACTATGGAAAAAGTTGCTCAGCGATGTATCGTCTGTGAACAGGAGCAGAATGACGGAATCGCCATTTGTGAGCAGTTTATCTGTCAACGGTGCGAACAGGAAATGGTCAATACCGATGTACAGGATGAAAAGTATCCGTTTTTTATTCATCAGATGAGACGCATTTGGTTGCGAAAAGATGCGTGAAGAAAGAAGGCATCGGTGCATTCCGGTGTCTTTTTTTTGCTGGATTCATGCGTGTCCAAATCATGCTAAAATAGGGGAATAAAAATAAAGGACGTGAGTCGCGCGTGTTGGAGAGAGATGTTGAATTTCGGGAGCGACAAAAGCGTGCGCCCCTTTATGAACAGCTTGAACGGCACGCCAAGCATCGGCCGCATCCGTTTCATGTGCCAGGACATAAAATGGGCCACAGCTTTGACAACCATGCGAAAAATCGTTTTCAAGACATTTTGGAGCTGGACGTAACGGAAATTAGCGGGACAGATGACCTGCATCAGCCACAGGGTGTCATTGCAGAAGCGCAGGATTTGGCGGCGCAAGCCTTCCATGCGGAACAGACCAAGTTTTTGATCGGAGGAAGTACAGTAGGAAATATCGCCCTCATCATGACGGTATGCAGACCGGGCGACAAGATACTCGTACAACGCAATTGCCATAAGTCTGTATTCAACGGCATTATGATGGCGAGAGCAACCCCGATCTTTTTAGTACCTGCCGTCGATCTGGCAACAGGAGTCGCTGCGGGTGTAAGGCGCGAAGATGTAGAGCGTGCGCTGCTTGCACACCCCGATGCGAAGGCAGTTTTTTTGACGAATCCGACCTATTATGGAATGGGTATCGATTTGGCGAAAATGGCGGCTACTGTCCATCGGTTTGACGTACCGCTTTTAATAGACGAAGCCCACGGTGCCCACTACGGTTTCCATCCTGCCTTTCCGCGTTCTGCCATGCAGGAAGGTGCAGATGCTTCGGTCCAATCGACACACAAAATGGGAACAGCGATGACGATGTCCTCGATGCTGCATATTCAGGGGGAGCGGATTGATCGTGAACGGTTGTTCCGCCATCTCGCCATGCTTCAGTCTTCCAGCCCATCCTATGTGCTGATGGCTTCGCTCGATGTAGCCAGACGTCATCTGGTGTTGGAGGCGACCGAGGAGTGGAACAGGTTGTTGCCGCTTTTGGACAAGTTTCGGGAGCGACTCGATCGACTGGACTGGCTGGATTGGCCGCGACTGTCCACGAACAGCGTATACGCTACGCTTGACCCGTTGAAGCTGTTTTTCCATTTGCGAACAGCCCAATTCAGTGGATTTGACTTGCAGAAATGGATGGAAAAGCACGGGATTTTCTCGGAGCTGGCGGATGACTCTCATGTACTCCTTGCAGCCTCGACAGGAACAGGCTCCCGTGACCTGGAAGCTTTGTGGAGATTGCTTGAATCGATGGCGCCACAAGTAGAACCGGGGGAGGAGCGCATTCTTTTGGCGGGAGTCGTGTCTTCCCATTATTTGCGCGAGCAGGCATTGCCGATGCATGAAGCCGTTGACTGCCCGAGGGAGTCGATTCTTTTGGAGCAGGCTCTGGGACGCATTGTGGCAGAGATGGTGATTCCATATCCGCCAGGGATTCCGGTGCTGGTGCCAGGCGAGCGGATCGATGAAGAAAGTCTAGCGATGCTAAAGGAATTGGCGAGAGGACAAACACGATTCCACGGCGTACAAGACGACCAGCTACAAACGATACAGGTTTTACGATAATTTAAGCAACTGGCCTGCTACAACAGGGGTGGAAGGAGTATGGAAGTGGCAACAGGAAAAAAAGGCCGATTTATTACGATAGAAGGCGGAGAAGGGGCTGGGAAATCCACCGTCATCGCCAAGCTGTACGAAGAGCTGAAAACGCGGGGAGTCGATGTGCTTTTGACTCGTGAGCCCGGTGGAATTGATATCGCCGAAAAAATTCGGGAAATTATTTTGAATCCGGCCCACACGCAGATGGATGAAAGAACAGAGGCTCTCTTGTATGCGGCAGCACGTGGTCAGCATTTGGCGGAAAAGGTGTTACCTGCTTTGGCAGAGGGCAAGCTGGTACTGTGCGACCGTTTTATCGACAGTAGTCTCGCCTATCAAGGACATGCGCGGGGATTGGGCATTGATGCTGTCTACCAGATTAACCGATTTGCTGTCGGGGACTGTATGCCGGAATTGACTTTATTCTTTGATGTACAGCCCGAAACCGGATTGGCACGGATTAATGCCTCTCGTGGACGAGAAGTAAATCGTCTCGATCTGGAAGGGATGCGTTTCCATGAGCTTGTTCGGGAAGGGTATCAGCTGGTCATGAAACGCGACCCAAAGCGCTTTGTCGTCATTGATGCCGAGCAGCCGATGGAACAAGTATATCAATCTGCCCTACAGGCACTGCTAGACAGATTGTAAAGGCTGTAAGGTTCCCTGTACCGCAGGATGATGTACATGCTGTATAATATGTTTAAGCGAAATAACGTACCAAGCCTACGTGTTTTTCATACAATGAAGAAGCCAAATTGGGAATGGATCATGGGAGAAAGGGTGATAGCCGATGAAAATGGTAGTTGCGGTCGTCCAAGATAAAGATAGTGGTCGTCTGTCTCAACAACTGGTGAAAAAAGGTTTTCGTGCTACGAAGCTGGCTAGTACGGGTAGCTTTTTACGCGCCGGTAACACAACTTTTTTGATCGGTACGTCTGACGAAAGCGTGCCGGAAGTAATCGACATCATTGCGCATAATTGCAAATCCCGCAAACAAATGGTCACTCCCGTCTCTCCACTCAGTAATGCTGTAGACTCGTTCATGCCCTATCCGCTGGAAGTACAGGTGGGTGGTGCGGCAGTATTCGTATTGGATGTCGGGGAGTTCCACTCATTTTAATGTGGTTCCTTCTCTCTTTTTTCGCAGCTTTCGTATATACTTGATCTCATGGGGACAAACCCTGTATTGGATCGGGCGACGGAGGTGGCGATATGAAAATCAGTGATGGGTTACGGCCTAAACTGGACTTGATTAAAACGACGGATTCACGCAAGAATCCTCAACTGGAAAAGCTGAATTTTGGCACGATGATTCAAGGAGAAGACGAACGTATGTCTCAGGAGAAGCTTACCCGGCTGCTGACAGACATAGACAAGCAGGGACAGATTCTTGCTCGTTCCCGCGCTGTTCGTGACTTCTATGCTTATAAAAATCTCGTCAAGCAGTTCATGGAAGAGGCTGTGAAGTTTGGCATTGCCTTAGATGACAGACGAGGAATGAATCGACGTGGTCGCAGCAGGCTGTACAAGGTCGTCAAAGAGGTGGATGCAGAGCTGCTCAAGCTGACAGATGAGCTCTTGAGCGAGCAGGCACCAACGATTGATTTGTTAGCCAGGATTGGCGAAATCCGCGGCATGTTGATCAATTTGTATTTTTAGTGGGTGTGAAACCATCATGACATGGACCCGTTTTTCTCAGCAGCCACGAGCACAGGAACTGCTGTCTCATAGTTTGCGCAACGAACGACTGGCACACGCCTACTTGCTGGCGGGTCCCAAAGGTTCAGGTAAAAAGCAGATGGCCCTGCATCTGGCGAAGTCCCTTTTTTGTTCAGAAAGGGAGGCAGACGCCTGCGGGGCCTGTGTTACATGCAGGCGCATAGAGGGTGGCAACCACCCGGATGTGTTGTTTATTACGCCTGATGGGGCTTCGATTAAGATCGACCAGATCCGTTCGCTGCAAAAAGAAATGGCGATGCGCGCCGTCGAGTCGTCACGCAAGGTATATATCATCGAGCACGTCGATAAAATGACGACACAGGCTGCCAACAGTCTGCTCAAGTTTCTGGAGGAACCGCCCGCTGGTGTACTGGCACTACTTTTGACAGAGCACAGCCATGCGATTCTTCCTACGATTTTATCTCGATGCCAAATCGTTCAATTTTCACCACTTTCTGCAGAATCGATTGCGGAAAAGCTGCGTGCAGAGGGCGTTTTGGCGGGAATGGCGCAGGTTGCCTCCCACATTACGACAAATGTGGAAGAAGCTATGACACTCAGCCAATCAGAATCGTTTGCACAGCTAAGAAATCTAGTGATACAATTGGTGCAGGAGTGCAAACAGCGCAATTCATCTGCACTCTTAACGATCCATGATATGTTGCAAAAGAGCGACAAAAGTAAAGAGGAACTACCCCTCTTTTTAGATTTGCTCATCCTTTGGCTGCGCGATATCCTGTATTTGCAAGTAGGCAGGCATGCCCATCTCATTAACAGCGACCAACAGGATGTGCTGCAAGGACAAGCACTGGTATGGACAAAAGCTGAGCTCTTGCGTGGGATAGATTTGGTCATGGAGACGAAAAATCGGATAGAGCGAAATGCCAACGCACAGTTGGCTCTTGAGCGGTTGGTTCTTCAATTCCAGGAGGGATAACCCTTGTACGAGGTTGTTGGGGTCCGCTTTAAGAAAGCGGGCAAAATATATTACTTCGACCCTGACCGACTGCCGATTGAGCAAGACTGCACCGTCATCGTGGAAACGGCGCGAGGGGTCGAATTTGGCAAGGTCGTCATTGGCAAAAAAGAAGTGGCTGAGTCTGATGTCGTATTGCCGCTGAAAAAGGTCATTCGGATGGCAGACGAGCGAGATGCAAAACAGGTGGATGAAAACAAGCAAGCCGCCAAGAATGCTTTTGCTGTATGTCAGACGAAGATCAAAGAGCACAAGCTCGATATGAAGCTGGTCGATGTGGAATACACGTTCGACCGCAACAAGATTATCTTTTATTTTACTGCTGACGGCAGGGTTGATTTCCGTGAGCTGGTAAAAGACCTCGCCTCCGTATTCCGCACCCGGATTGAGCTTCGCCAGATCGGTGTGCGTGACGAAGCCAAAATGCTCGGCGGGATCGGTCCTTGTGGCAGGTTGCTTTGCTGTTCGACGTTCCTCGGCGATTTCGAGCCAGTCTCGATCAAAATGGCCAAGGACCAAAATCTTTCGTTGAATCCAGCCAAAATCTCCGGTCTATGCGGCCGGTTGATGTGCTGTTTAAAATACGAGAACGACAACTATGAAAGCTCGAAGGATGAGATGCCGGACGTCGGCAAATTGGTCACCACCCCGATGGGGAATGGACGAGTCGTTTCCGTAAACGTGCTTGACCAATCTGTTCAAGTAGAGCTTTCAATTGACAAACGTGTCACCGAATTCGGATTGGATGAGATTGCGATAGGTCTCCCCACCTTTGAATAAAGTGTGGGGGTAGGGGAGAGGTGAGCTAGTGGACAAACGGGAAATCTTCGTCAAGATGGCGAGCATTGAAGAACGTATTGGCGACCTTTATAAGGAAATTGGTGAACTGAAAGACGTCATCGTTGTTTTGATGGAGGAAAACGCCCAATTACTCGTTGAAAACCAGCACCTTCGCAACCGACTAGACAGGAAAAAGACCGGCTCCCAACCAAAACAAAAGGGAACAAGCCCTGTCGCGAAGGAAAAAGCCAAAAAGGCAGTGGTCGGCGAAGGATATGACAACCTAGCCCGTTTGTACGCGGAAGGATTTCATATCTGTAATGTGCATTTCGGCAGCCTGCGAAAAGAAGGGGATTGCCTGTTCTGTCTCTCATTCCTGAGCGGCGGCCCTCAAAAATAAGCGGTGAGTAACCAGCACCACATGAAAAAGCGACCTGGGCCACGTGTCAGGTCGCTTTTTTCCGGATAAGAATAATAAGACAAGAACAAAAGGGAGTACGAGTCGCAGATGGAACCTGTCACCAACGTGCCGCTTTACGAAACAGAGCGCATCGATGATTTATTGACACATGAAATGAAAATAATCCAGAGTCACGAGGTGTTTTGCTTCTCGATGGACGCGGTTCTTTTGGCGCGATTTGCATCGGTGCCGAAACGCGGAAAAGTATTGGATATGTGCACGGGCAATGGTGCTATACCGCTCATTATGACGACGCGTACGCCAGAAGCCAGTTTTGATGGAATCGAAATTCAAGAGCGTTTGTTCAGCATGGCGAGCCGCAATGTGACATTGAATGGTTTGAACGAGCGAATTACGATGCATCATGGCGATGTGAAGGATGCGGTGTCGCTGTTTGGGCACGGGAATTTCGATTTGATCACCTGCAATCCCCCATATATGCCTGCGACCAGTGGGGAGAAAAACATCAGCGAGCACTTTGCGATCGCTCGTCATGAGATTATGCTGTCCTTGGAGGATGTCATTCGCGTGGGGAGTCAGTTGCTAAAAAATGGCGGGAAGCTGGCGCTCGTGCATCGATCCACACGTTTAATCGACATCGTTTCGCTTATGCGCCAATACGGCATTGAGCCGAAACGAATGCGTCTGGTTTATCCGCGTAGGGAAGCTGAGCCGAATATGGTTCTGATCGAGGGAATAAGGGGTGGAAAGCCGGAGCTGAGAATTCAGCCGCCGCTGATTGTGTATGAAAATGGAGAGCAATACTGTGAAGAACTACAGGAAATTTATTATGGCAGACGAGATTCCCTCGAGTAAGAGTCACTATGTCTACATCCTCTCTTGTGCGGATGGGACACTCTACACCGGATATACAACAGAGCTGATCCGTCGCTTGGCTGCTCATAATGAAGGAAAGGGTGCCAAGTATACGAGAGGCCGCGGGCCAGTGGAGCTGCTCTATTGGGAAGAAGGAGCAGACCGTTCCTGGGGTCTCAAGCGTGAAGAGAGCATCAAACGATTAACGCGCAAGAAAAAAGAAGAATTGATTGGAGGGGCCTCCGAATGAATGTGCAACGCAGTTTTGCGTCAGAAGAAGCAGGAGTCCTTTATTTGGTGGCTACACCCATCGGTAATCTCGATGATATCACGGTGCGGTGTCTAAATACGTTGCGTGAAGTCGATGTCATCGCGTGTGAAGATACGCGCCAGACGAGAAAGCTGCTGAATCATTTTCAAATCGAAAAACGTACGGTCAGCTATCACGAGCATAATAAGGAAGCAAGTGGAAATGGGTTGTTACAGTGGCTCGCCGAGGGCAAAAAGATTGCCTTGGTAAGCGACGCTGGCTTGCCGGCTATTTCCGACCCGGGCGCGGAGCTCGTACGAGATGCGACCACAGCCGGATTTTCTGTTATCCCCGTTCCAGGTGCCAATGCGGCGTTGACAGCTTTGATCGCTTCCGGTCTTCCTACTGATCGCTTTGTATTTTGCGGATTTATGGGACGCGAAAACAAAGAAAGACGCGAAGAGCTGGAACGACTGAAGCGATATTCAGAAACGCTGATTTTTTATGAAGCTCCTCATCGGGTGGAAAAGACGCTTGCGGCCATGCGGGAAGCGTGGGGGAATCGGCGAGCTGTCCTGGCAAGAGAACTGACAAAGCGCTACGAGGAATTTGCGCGCGGGACGTTGGACGAGCTGTTGGAATGGCTCAGAAGCGGCGAGGTGCGCGGTGAGTTTTGTGTCATTGTCGAAGGCAACACCGGTCCGCTGGAAGCGGAAGTCGATGATGCATGGTGGCAGTCACTGAGTATCGTGGAGCACGTGGATCATTACTGCGCACAAGGCATGGGAAAAAAGGAAGCCATCAAGCAAGCAGCTGATGATCGAAACGTATCCAAACGAGATGTTTACAACGAGTATCATCGTGAATAAAAGGGAATGAGTGAGCAAAGCTGGCCGATGCGGTCGGCTTTTTTCTTTTCGTCATCTCGACGGGTTACGTTTAATACGATGGTAAGGGGTACCGCGGTGTTTTCGGAAGGAATGGAAGGGGGAATCAACAGTGAGTATACGTGATTCTCGTTTTATTGTGAATACAGATGAAAAAGACGATCACTTCATATTTACCCTGCCCGTTACATGGAACAGTAGACCGTACGAATATGCTTGGGCCAAACAGTTTGCCAATCCGAATGACGTTGTGCTTGATTCAGCTTGTGGGATCTGTTACCCATTCAAATTTTATTTGGCCGATCATTGCAGGGAAGTACACGCTTGTGATCTCGATAATCGGATACTATCTAAGGAAGCGATCTATCAAGATATTGTGGACGTATTTGGGAAAAGGGTAGCAGACAGCCTGCCTGTGCACTATTTAGATGGTATTCATTATTGTCGAGCCAATTTAACCTACTTGCCGTACTCAAATCAAAAGTTTGATACTGTATTTTGCATCTCTGTTCTCGAGCATCTCGAAGACCCGGTTATGGTGCAAGCATTCAGTGAATTTCACAGGGTGTTAAAAGACGATGGGCAGCTCGTGCTCACTTTTGATTACCCGCTAATCAATTTAGCTCGACTACAGCAAGTTTTGGCGGAGGTTGGATTACAGTTTTCTGGCGATGTATCGTTTGAAATGCCGACAGATGTGGTCTATTCTGATTTGTATGCGCCCAGGCTGTTCTTCTTCCGAGCGCTTTTGAAGAAAAAATAGCAAAAAAAAGCCTTTGTGGGGCTCGTCCCACAAAGGCATGTTTATGTAATCAAATGATATTAGCGTTTAACAGGCATTTCTGTCAGGCAATCTTGGCACACAATTTTACCTTTAAAGTGAGATACTTTGTCAGCGTTTCCACAGAAGATACATGCAGGCTCATACTTTTTCAGGATGATGCGCTCTCCGTCAACGTAGATTTCCAAAGCATCTTTCTCAGCGATACCCAGAGTGCGGCGCAATTCGATTGGAATAACAACACGACCCAATTCATCTACTTTACGAACGATACCGGTTGATTTCATCATAGTTAAAATCTCCTCCCAAAATACTGTATATGTCGATGCTATTGTTATACACTCATCATTTATCGTCAATATTCGACATTTTCTGTTGGGATAATCATACCAGCCATTCCCAAAGGTGTCAACATGATTTTGACAATTCCTTGAAAAGCAAAATGTTTTTTCAAAACCGAAATGCTGTTAAATAGGTGTTTCTCAAAGTGTTGGAAGGGATATGGAAATTTTTATGGATAAAATTTACTGGGATTATTGGGTGTCGAATGAGTCGACGAATGTCGAAACCGAACAGATGATTCGACAAAAACCCCAAGTTTTCCCCTCTCTGCTTGTAATTTGTAAAGTTGGCATGAAGCGAGCGATAAAATCGCTTAGGAAGATGGGGGTGTCGAGGATGTTTACAAAACAGGTTGGTCGTGTACAATAGAGGATAAATACAGCAAATGATACCAAACGACCATGATGGGAAGAGTAAGCCGATCTCCTTATTTCAGAGAGCCGGGGTAGCTGAAAACCGGTATAAGCGAGCAAGCTGAACATGGACCCTGAGTCTTGCAAATGAACAGTGACGGCATTGACCGTACCAAGTAGTTTGTGACGTATGCCCACGTTACGGGTAGAGTCATGTTTTGACTCACCAAGTCCGTTTTCCGTGAGGGGACGGAGTATTTGGGTGGTACCGCGAGATAGAGCTCGCCCCAATTTTTTGGGGTGGGCTTTTCCTTATTTTCATTAACGTAAACAGGAGGGGAATAGTTGCAATGAAACCTACTTATTACATTACAACACCGATCTACTATCCAAGTAACAAGCTCCACATCGGTAACGCCTACACCACAATCGCGTGTGATGCTATGGCACGTTATAAGCGTTTGCGCGGCTATGATGTGTATTACCTGACAGGGACAGATGAGCATGGTCAAAAGCTCCAAGAGCGTGCAGCCGAAGAGGGCAAACAACCGCTCGAATTCATCGACCCGATTGTCGATTGGGTAAAGGACCTGTGGGAAAAGCTGGACATCTCTTATGACGATTTCATCCGTACCACAGAGCCTCGTCATAAAGAAGTCGTACAAAAAGTGTTCCAGCGTCTGCTCGATCAAGGTGATATTTACTTGGGGGAGTACGAGGGCTTCTACTGTGTACCTGACGAGGCATTTTGGACAGAGACTCAATGTAAAACCGATAATGGATATATTTGCCCAGACTGTGGACGCGAAGTGAAAAAAGTGAAGGAGAAAAACTACTTCTTCCGCATGTCCAAGTATCAGGACAGACTGCTTGCACACATTGAAGCAAACCCTGAATTTATTCAACCGGAGAGCCGCCGCAACGAAATGATCAATAACTTCCTGAAACCAGGCCTCCAGGATTTGTCCGTATCCCGCAGTACATTTGACTGGGGAATCAAGGTGCCAACCGATCCAGAGCATGTTATTTACGTATGGATTGATGCATTGACGAACTATATTTCTGCTCTCGGGTATTTGTCCGAAGACGACAGCAAATATCGTAACTTCTGGCCAGCCAATGTTCACATGGTTGGAAAAGACATTTTGCGCTTCCATACGATCTACTGGCCAATCCTGTTGATGGCACTGGACATCCCGTTGCCAAAACAAATTTTTGGTCATGGCTGGCTTCTGATGCCGGATGGAAAAATGTCAAAATCCAAGGGCAATGTCATTGACCCGAAGGTTTTGATTGACCGTTACGGTTCTGACGGCGTTCGCTACTTCCTGCTTCGTGAAATCAACTTCGGTCAGGATGGCATCTTCACGCCAGAATCGTTCGTACAGCGCCTGAACTACGACTTGGCTAATGACATCGGAAATCTGCTCAGCCGTACCGCTACGATGATTGAGAAATATTTTGATGGTATTGTTCCAGCTCCACAGGATGCAGGAGAGCCGGATGACAGCTTGATCGGCCTTGCGATGAAAACGAAGGCGCTGGTGGAAGAGCACATAGAAGAAATGCGCTTCTCCAATGCACTGGCTCACATTTGGGAGCTGGTGGGACGTACAAACAAATACATCGACGAGACCATGCCTTGGAATTTGGCGAAATCCGAAGAAACCAAAGGTCGTCTGGCAACCGTTATGTACAATTTGGTGGAAAGCATCCGCATTAGCTCCGTGCTGATCCAACCGTTCATGACCAAAGCACCAGCGAAAATTTGGGATCAACTGGGTATTTTGGGCAATGAAGAAGCAACCAACTGGGAATCTGCAAGTGTATGGGGTGGATTGCCTGCTGGAAGCACCGTTAGCCGCAAGGAACTGCTCTTCCCTCGTCTGGATGTTCAAGCGGAACTCGCTTTCATTGACGACTCGACAGCAGAGGCACGCCGCCAAGCGGAGGAAAACAAGAAAAAGCAAGCAGCTTTGAAAGGGGAAGCACCTGTGAGCGAAACAAACACCAACCAAACAGAAGCAACAACTGACAAGCCAGCTGATGCAAAAGAAGAAATCAGCATCGACGATTTTGGAAAAGTAGAGCTGCGCGTCGCACAGGTAGTGGAATGTGCCAAGCATCCAAATGCAGACAAATTGTTGGTTCTGCAATTGGATCTCGGCTACGAGAAGCGCCAAGTAGTTTCTGGTATCGCGAAATACTACTCCCCAGAAGATATGGTCGGCAAAAAAGTGATCCTCGTAGCTAACCTGAAGCCAGTGAAGCTTCGTGGTGAGCTGTCCCAAGGAATGATCTTGGCAGCATCGGCAGGAGATCAGTTGACACTTGCGACTGTTGACCCAAGTATGCCAAACGGAGCAATCGTGAAGTAACGAGGGCAAGGAAAGGAAGGACCCATCTTGTTATTTGAAACCCATGCTCATCTAAATGCGAATGAATTCGATGAAGATCGTGCAGAAGTCATTGCTCGTGCGCAAGAAAATGGCGTTAGTACGATTGTAAACATCGGATTCAACGCTGAAACAATTCCAAGCTGCATGGATTTGGCTCATGCGTATGACTTTATTTACGCCGTCATCGGTTGGCATCCACAGGACGCCAAGGATATGACGGACGAACACCTGGAATGGATCGAGGAACTCAGTCGTGATCCGAAAGTAGTAGGATTGGGTGAAATGGGCTTGGACTACTACTGGGATACGTCGCCACGTGATGTGCAGGCAGAGGTATTCCGCAAGCAGATTCGTCTGGCTCGCAAGCTCGACATGCCGATCATCATCCACAATCGCGATGCACACCAAGACGTTTTGACGATCCTAAAGGAAGAGAAGGCAGCAGATGTTGGCGGCATCATGCACTGCTTCTCTGGCAGCTGGGAAACAGCGAAGCAGGCACTCGATATGAATTTTTATATTTCGTTCGGTGGTCCGCTTACGTTCAAAAATGCCAAGCAGCCAAAAGAAGTAGCAGCGAAGGTACCGCTAGACAAGCTGTTGATAGAGACAGATTGCCCATATCTCACTCCGCATCCTTTCCGCGGAAAGCGAAATGAGAGTGGATATGTGCGTTACGTCTGTGAGGAAATGGCGAACATTCATGGATTGTCTTACGAGGAAATGGCGCAAATTACCGCAGACAACGCCAGACGTCTTTTTCGCATGAACGGTTAATAAAAACGGGAAATCACGATTGATCACGTGATTTCCCGTTTTTTTGTGTGAAGTAACCAGGTTCTACTCGATTTTGTCGACGCATACGATGAACAATGTGTCGAACGATTATTGTCCATCCGACATGGCTTCTCGACAGGTTTCTGCTACCATTCGCCAAGCCTATTTTGCTAGTCTGATACCATTATCGTTTCAGCCAAAAGGGAGGGTAAATTTGACAAAGGAGAGAAAGTGAAATACAATCAAAGCCGACCTTGTGAAGTACCGGCCACTTCCAGAATATTAGTGCAATTACATCGACCCTTACCTGGCTAGACAAGAAGAGCTTTGTGCTTTTCTAGGAAAAGGAGTGTGGGAAATGGAGTTACGCGCGATATGGGAAAGGTATAAGAATCGTGGGCTCGTCATGTTTGGCTGCCTTGCTCTTGTGCTCGTTCCCATGATTGGCTATTTCTCTGCCCAGGCTACTCAGCCAAAACAGGTCACTTTTTCGTTGGACGGAGAAAGCAAGACGGTCGCTACAAAAGCCACGACTGTTGAGCAGTTCTTAACCGAGCGAAACATTACGGTAACGGAAAAGGATTCCCTTCAACCGACACCAGAGACGAAGCTAAAAGACGGAGCACTCATTACTTTATATACGACCTGGTCCATACCAATCCAGGTTGACGGGCAGAAAAAAACGATAGAGACACTTAGTCGTGATGTTGCTGGTGCGTTGAAGGACGGCGGCATCGTGCTAGGTGAGAAGGACCGGGTAGAACCGGCATTGACCGCTACACTTACCAAGGACTCCTCGATCAGCGTAAAGCGAATTGTTGAGAAAATGGTAAAAGTCGATGAGCGAGTCACCTTTCAAGAAATACGCAAAAATGATCCAGCGCTGGAAAAAGGTAAGAGCCGCGTATTACAGAGCGGGCAAGAAGGTAAGGCAATTGCACACTACAAGCTAATCATGGAAGATGGGAAAGAAGTCTCCCGTGATCTGGTCAAAAGAGATGTACTTGTACCGAAGAAAGATAATGTTGTAGCCGTGGGTACCGCAATCCCAATGTTGCAGAAAAAGGGTCAACCAGATCGGGTCCTGGTTGCTTCTGCGGCGGGTCCGGTCTCGCGTGGTGGAAAAGTATTTAGGCCGAAAAAAGTACTGAACGGGGTTACCCTGACCGCTTATACTCCTTCGGGAGGTGGCAAACACCCAAGCTCTCCGGGATATGGACGCACATCAACAGGGGCAAAAGCCAAGGTAGGTCACACAATCGCTGTAGATCCTAACGTCATTCCGTATGGATGGTGGGTGTACATTGAAGGTGTTGGGTATCGTCGAGCTGAAGATACGGGTGGTGCCATGAAAGGTGGCAAAATCGACGTATTCGTAGGCACGGAGTCCGAGGCGAGGAATTTCGGTCGCAAGCGCAACAAAACTGTATATATCATTGGACCACAGAAGCCTTAGGACAGGAGCGATTGCTCCTGTTCTTCTGTTTCCTAGATGGTTATTGTGATAAGCTGTTTGTTAGTTAGACGATCCTGTTTACCAAATGTTTCATGTATTTTTTGCTTGAGGTACGGTTTTTTTGGAACAATAGTATCGTACCGATTTTGTACGAAAGTGGGAGCACATGATGAAGATCAAGGAAGTCATCGTGGTCGAAGGACGAGACGATACCGCAACGATCAAGCGCGCGGTTAATGCCGATACGATTGAAACTGGCGGTTCTGCCATTCATAAAAGAACGATTGAAAAAATCAGGCTGGCGCAACAAAGGCGCGGTGTTATTATTTTCACAGACCCTGATTATCAAGGGGAGCGCATCCGAAAAATTATTAGCAAGTCAGTTCCAGGCTGTAAGCACGCATTTATTACCCAGGAGGATGGAACCAAAAAGGGCGACATCGGTGTCGAAAACGCGACACCTGACGTGATTATTCGTGCGCTCTCAGAAGTGCGTACCGAAATGGTGGAAACCGCTGGGGAGATTACCTCTGACGACTTGTTGGCAAATGGCCTGACGTCCGGTGTAGATGCCAAAGAACGCAGAATCAAGCTGGGAGAAGCATTGGGGATCGGATATGCCAACGCCAAGCAAATGCTGCAGCGGCTCAATGCCTTCCAAATCAGTCGAGCAGAATTCGAAGCGGCTATTGCAGCCATCAACAAAGAGAGGGAGTAAGCCATGACCCAAATAGCGGGCAAGGATATTGCCACACCGACGCGTACAAAAGAGATATTGGAGAAGTACGGCTTTGCTTTTAAGAAGAGTCTGGGCCAGAACTTCCTGATAGACACCAACATTTTACACAACATTGTTTCAGAGGCAGACCTCACCAAGGAAAAGGGAGCGATTGAGATTGGGCCCGGTATCGGTGCGCTAACGGAGCAATTGGGACGAGCAGCCAAAAAAGTGATGGCGATCGAAATCGACCAGCGTCTTTTGCCTATTTTGCAGGACACGCTGTCACCCTATGAAAATATTGAAGTCGTTCATGGGGACGTACTGGGGCTGGATCTGAAGAAGTTAATAGAAGAAAAGATGACAGGAGTGGAAAAGCTGAGCGTAGTGGCGAATTTGCCTTACTATGTGACGACACCGATCCTGATGAAGCTACTGGAAGAGAGATTGCCCCTCGAGAACATCGTAGTTATGATTCAAAAGGAAGTGGCAGAGAGAATTGCAGCCAAACCAGGAACGAAAGACTATGGCTCTCTGTCAGTCGCAGCTCAATTCTATGCAGATACAGAAGTAGCGATGATTGTGCCTGCAAGTGTTTTTATCCCGCGTCCGAATGTCGACTCGGCAGTGATTCGTTTAAAGGTAAGAGATCGTCCGCCAGTGGAGGTAGATGATCAGGACGTGTTTTTCCGGGTGGTACGCAGCTCGTTTGCACAGCGCCGCAAGACATTGTTGAACAACCTAATGAATGGACTGTTTCCTAAAACCCAAAAGGATGAAGTAATACAGATGCTCACTGACATCGGGATCGATCCGACCCGACGTGGTGAAACACTCAGTTTGGACGAATTTGCCCGCCTAGCGAACGAAGGTATGCGCCGCGGACTGATTACGTAAATCGTGTAGACAACCCCCTTATTTTTGGGCGCGATCCCCCAGAAAGGGGGTTTTTGCGTATTTATGCCCTTTATGCATATCTTTTGACAAATATCTACGTTTTTTATGAAAAAAACCCCGTTGACAAAATATCTGCAGGGTTGCTATAATTTTTTATTTCTTTGACAAAATATAAGTGAGCTGTTATAATAGATGTAAGCGAGGTGGATGGAACAATGGCAAGAAACGCGTTACTTGACATTAAACGTAGTTTGGACGGACACATTGGTGAGCGCATCCTGCTGAAGGCTAATGGCGGTCGCCGCAAAACCGTTGAACGTAGTGGCATCCTCGAAGAAACTTACCCATCTGTGTTTGTGGTAAAGCTGGATGACGACCAACTCTTTGAGCGGGTATCTTACAGCTATGCTGACATCTTGACGGAAACAGTAGAATTGACGGTGTGCCGCGAAAACGAGCACATCCGCATCACATTTGTACAACAGTAGAGCCCTTTTGGGTTCTACTGTTTTGTTTTTTATATCGAAAAGCTCTGAACATTTGGTTCAGGCAATAAAAATAGCGGTATGGAGCACACTAAGCCTGTCAACGAGAAGGAGGGTGCTATGGGTCGCAGACGAGGACTGATGTCAGAGCAGTTTAAGATGGAACTGGCCAAAGAGCTTGGGTTTTACGATACGGTAAAATCCGAGGGTTGGGGAGGCATCACGACACGGGACGCGGGTAACATGGTCAAGCGCGCTGTTCAGCTTGCTGAGGAAGCATTAGCCGCTAAGCGATTGTAACGTTTGGGTTTTGAACGTACGGACGTTTCTCACCATAAAAACTCGTTGACAAGGCCGGGGCATCCCGGCTTTTTTTCTGGAAAGAGGGCTGAATTTTCAAAATCCCCATAATGCTCTCGATCCTATTCTTTTTAATTGATCAAGTGGCATGGGAGAGTTTGCCTATGCTACAATAAGAAACTAGGAAATTTAGAAAGTAGGCAGAGGTGAATTACGTGCGTATCTCGGTCAAAGCTCCGGCCAAAATTAATTTGACTCTCGATGTGCTTGCCAAACGGCCGGACGGTTATCACGAAGTAGAAATGGTGATGACAACCGTAGACTTGGCAGATCGTGTGGACATGACTCTACGCGAAGATGGTGAGATTACGCTGGACTGTTCTGCCAGCTTCGTACCAGATGATATCCGTAACCATGCATATAAAGCGGCAACGCTCATGAAAGCAAAATTTCAAGTACGCCAGGGCGTACACTTGTATATCGACAAGCAAATACCTGTTGCAGCTGGACTGGCAGGTGGCAGCAGTGATGCAGCGGCAACACTACGCGGCTTGAACCAATTATGGAATCTCGGGTTGACCAGAGATGAGCTGGCTAAAATCGGAGCGGAGATTGGCTCTGATGTGCCATTTTGCGTTTATGGTGGAACAGCGCTGGCGACGGGGCGTGGCGAACAGATTGCGCATCTGGGAGCTCCTGCACCGTGCTGGGTCATTCTAGCCAAGCCGCCTATCGGAGTATCTACCCCAGATGTATACGGCAACCTGCGGGTGGCCCAGATCGACAATCATCCTGATACCAAACAGATGCTGCAAGCCATCGCGACGCAAGACTTTTCACTCATGTGCCAATCTCTTGGGAATGTGCTGGAGAACGTTACACTCTCGCTCCATCCACAAGTAAGACAGATCAAGGATCTCATGATCGCGTCAGGAGCAGATGGTGTCCTGATGTCTGGCAGCGGCCCTACTGTGTTTGCTCTTGTGCAAAAGGAAGCGAAAGTACATAGGATCTACAATGCGTTGCGAGGTTTTGTCAAAGATGTGTTTGTTGTCCGAATGTTAGGCGCTCAAGAAGGGGAAATACTTGCATAAACCCGTATGGAAATGATACATTATCAGCATAATATTCGGTTTTGGAGGAAGAGCCATGAAGAAATTGCGCAGAAGTGCACGTCTGGTTGACATGACGCAGCACTTGCTCGCCCATCCCCATACGCTGACTCCTCTCACTCTGTTCGCGGAACAATACGGCGCAGCGAAATCATCCATCAGTGAAGACTTGTCTATCATCAAAGAGGCTTTTGAAGTCCAAGGGGTAGGCTTGTTGAAAACGGTGGCGGGAGCGGCAGGCGGAGTGAAGTATATTCCACAGGTCAAAACGGAAGAGGCCCTTCACTTCATGCGCGAACTGATTGGTCAACTCGCTAATCCAGAGAGACTTTTGCCAGGTGGATACTTGTACATGTCAGACATTCTTGGAAATCCACAAACGATGGCGAAGATCGGAAAGCTCTTTGCAACGGCTTATGCGGATAAAAATGTGGATGTCGTCATGACGGTGGAAACAAAGGGGATTCCACTTGCGTATGCGACGGCTATGTTCTTGAATGTACCTGTTGTGATTGTGCGCCGTGACAACAAGGTGACGGAAGGTTCAGTAGTGAGCATTAACTATGTATCAGGTTCCAGTAAACGAATCCAAACCATGTCACTCGCTCGCCGCGGTTTGGCTGAGCAGTCCCGTGTCCTCATTGTGGACGACTTTATGAAGGCTGGCGGGACGTTGCGAGGCATGATTGATTTGTTGCAGGAATTCCGAGCAACCGTTGTGGGATGCGGCGTACTGGTAGAAACGACAGCGGATGTTTCTGAGCGGTTGGTAGATGAATACGTATCGCTTGCAAAACTGCAGGATGTAGACTTCAAGGGCAAGCAAATTGTAATAGAGCTAGGCAGTTTTTTTGAAAAAAGAGGGGAGTAGATAGGTATGGCAATCTCTTTTGTTTCAACTGACAAGGCTCCTGCCGCTATTGGTCCTTACAGCCAAGCTGCAAAGGTAGGTCCATTTCTTTTTGCATCAGGTCAAATTCCGCTGCGTGCAGACGGCACGTTGGTAGAGGGTGACGTCGTGGAGCAAACCCATCAGGTTTTTTCCAACATTCAAGCGGTACTGGCAGAGGCTGGTGGCAGCCTGACGAATGTAGTGAAGGTGACTGTATTCATCAAGGACATGAATGATTTTGGTCAACTGAACGAAGTGTACGGTCAATATTTCGGTGATCACAAGCCAGCTCGCTCTACTGTGGAAGTGGCACGACTGCCGCGTGACGTAAAAGTTGAAATCGAAATTGTAGCTTATATCGAATAGAAAATAATGGAAAAACGGCCCGATGCCACGCGCATTGGGCTTTTTTTGTACTTGCAGAAAATGTTTCCAAAAAATGACATATAAACATATTTATATATTTTTTCAAATATTGCATAATGGTAAGCAGGAATATTTACCCAGCGGGTGGAAATAATCCTAAACGCGTTACATAGATAAAGGGAGTGAACTAGATGGAAGTAACAGACGTAAGACTTCGCCGAGTGAATACGGATGGTAGGATGAAAGCGATTGCATCCATTACAATTGACCATGAGTTTGTGGTTCATGATATCCGTGTCATTGACGGAAACAATGGTATGTTTGTAGCTATGCCGAGCAAGCGTACACCAGATGGAGAATTCCGTGATATTGCACATCCGATTTCTTCGACTACCCGTGAAAAAATCCAGGCAGCAGTACTAACAGAATACGACCGCGTAGGTCAAGAGGAAGAGAGCACTATCGAAGCTGGTGCTTAAAAAGTCCTGAACACAAAGCACCCTGTCACTTGCGGCAGGGTGCTTCGGCGTCCGTTAACCATAACATTTGATTAGATCGTTCAAAATAATTTCTCGGTCCATTCCTTCCCCGATGAAGACAGCTACCATTTTCGGTCCGAAATTTTCAAAAGGGAACAGGAGCACCTGATTATCGGTATGTTGAAACGAGATCAGCTCGGGCTTTCCGTGGAACTGAACGTAGCCTTTTGCCCGATAGACGTTTTTGGGAAGATCGTACAGAAAGTCCTCGAATTTTTTCGCGTCTACGGGCCCGGTGAATACATAGGAAAACGTTTCGATACTATTGTAGAGAGAGGGTTGGCTTGTTTTTAGGCCAAGGGATTGCTTGAGCCTGTCCATCGTTGACATTCGGCCGATGCTTTTCTGTACAGCAATGGGGCGGCTTGTCTCGTTGCCTGGCGATCGCTCATGAACGGTGCGTTTGACTGACAAAAGCCGGGAGACTTCTATTTCTGCCTGAACAGTAGCGTGTATGGGGGCAGTCGGATTGATCTCACTGAGCTTTTGACGGACTCGCTCTATGACATCAGGACTAGTCAAATCGGTTTTGTTCAAAAGAAGCAGGTCTGCGTAACGCACTTGATTTCGAATCGTTTTGACCAGAGTGGTAGTCGAGGAGAATCGTGAGTTGAGGTCGAGAAAACGAGAGGCGTCGACAACACTAATGGTCCCTTTTAACTCCAGTCGATCGTACAGCTCTGGATGGGTAATCGTATCGATGACATCGAGTGGATCGGCTACGCCAGTAGTCTCGATGAGGATTCGGTCTGGCGCAATGGTGTTCATAATATCTTTTAAGCCTTCCGTTAGCTCGCCTTTGATCGAGCAGCATATGCAGCCATCGAGCATTTTTTTGACAGGAAAGCCGAAGCCTTGCAATTGTTCCCCGTCAATATCTTCCTCCCCCATTTCATTCATGAAGACGACTACTTTCTGGTCTGTGATGCGCAAATGAGTCAGCCATTTTTGCAAAAGGGTGGTTTTTCCGCTTCCTAAGTACCCAGTCAGCAAGTATACCTCTGCGCTCATCTCATCCTACCTCCTTCAAATAACCCCTTTCGCCCAACAATATATCACATTTCTGTCAGAAAATTAAATGTTGTCTGGCTTGTGTCTAACTACTGGCAATGCAAGGAATCAGGGAGAATCCTGTATCGATTGTCTTGAAATTCACATATGAATTAGGATATAGTCATTGTGGAACTTCTACGATGGAGGGTTGACATGTCTAAGATCCATGCCGTGGTTCTGGCTGCTGGTCAGGGTACACGGATGAAATCGAAGCTGTACAAAGTCCTGCACCCTGTGTGCGGAAAGCCAATGGTTCAGCATGTAGTCGATACGATGGCGTCCATGCAGGTTCAGGATATCGTTGTCGTCGTAGGTCATGGTGCTGACGCTGTCCGTGCCAAGCTAGGCGAGGACGTCACTTATGCACTGCAAGAAGAACAGTTGGGAACGGCCCATGCCGTTTCGCAGGCAGCGCCGTTTTTACAAGATAAAGAAGGCACTACGTTTCTTTTATATGGAGACGTTCCCCTCTTGTCAGCGACTACGTTGTCGGCCTTGCTGACCTATCACGAGGAGCAGCAAGCGGCTGCAACTGTATTAACCGCCGTGTTACCTGACGCAACAGGTTATGGGCGTATCGTGCGCAATGAGGCGGGCGAAGTATTGCGAATCGTGGAACATAAAGACGCTTCGGAAGCGGAACGGGCGATCAGAGAAATTAATACGGGCATATACTGCTATGACAACCGAAAATTGTGGAAAGCCTTGGCGGAAGTGAAAAATGACAACGCACAAGGCGAATACTATGTAACAGACGTTGTCGGTATTTTGCGTGATGCAGGTGAAAAGGTAGTGGGGTACGAAGCGATTGACCCAGAGGAAACAATGGGTGTGAACGATCGTGTGCAGCTATCGGAAGCAGAAGCCTACATGAAAAAACGTATTATGACTGGTCACATGCGTAATGGTGTGACAATCATCGACCCAACTTCTACGTACATCGAAACTGATGTGAAGATTGAGGCAGATACCGTGATCCACCCAGGTTCTTTCCTGCGTGGACAAACAACCGTTGGAGCTGATTGTGTAATCGGACCCCAAGCGGATCTAACGAATGTGGAAGTAGCGAGTGGCGTGACTATTTCTTACTCGGTGATGGTTGATTCGCGTGTAGAAAGCGATTCTTCTGTCGGGCCATTTGCTTATGTTCGACCAGGATCACAGATTGGAAGCAACGCCAAAATCGGTGATTTCGTGGAATTGAAAAATGCGAAAATTGGTGACGGTACGAAGGTTCCACATCTCAGCTATGTAGGAGATGCGGAAATCGGAGACGGAGTCAATATTGGTTGTGGAACGATTACCGTCAACTACGATGGAGCAGTGAAGCATAAAACAACAGTAAAAGATGGCGCATTCATCGGATGCAACAGCAATCTGGTTGCACCAGTTACAGTTGGACAAAATGCTTATGTAGCTGCAGGTTCGACCATTAATCAAGATGTGCCAGATAATGCGCTTGCGATCGCACGTGAGCGTCAAGTAAATAAAATCGATTACGCGAACAAAATGCCTCGCAAGGGCAAAAAGCAATCATAAACGGGAGGTTCTTGAGAAGATCATGGCTAACTACCGCGACCCAAAACTGAAGGTATTTACGTGCAACGCAAACCCGGAACTGGCAAAAGAAATCGCCGAACACATCGGCGTACCACTCGGAAACGCACAAGTAGTGCGCTTTAGTGATGGCGAATGCCAACTCAAACTCAATGAAAGCGTTCGCGGTTGTGACGTATTTGTCATTCAGCCAACATCTGCTCCCGTTAATGAGCATCTGATGGAGCTTTTGGTGATGGTCGATGCATTGAAGCGCGCTTCGGCTAAGAGTATCAACGTGGTCATTCCTTACTACGGTTATGCTCGTCAAGATCGTAAAGCACGTGCACGCGATCCAATCACAGCGAAGCTGGTTGCTAACCTGATCGAGACTGCAGGTGCACAACGTGTGATTACGATGGATCTGCACGCAACACAAATCCAAGGCTTCTTCGATATTCCAGTAGATCATCTGCTGGGTGTGCCTATCCTAGGTAAACACTTCTCTGAAAAAGGTCTGAAAGATATCGTTGTTGTATCTCCAGATCACGGTGGAGTGACCCGTGCTCGTAAATTGGCAGAACGTCTGGAAGCGCCTATTGCCATTATTGACAAACGTCGCCCAGAACCAAACGTAGCCGAAGTAATGAACATCGTGGGTAACATCGAAGGCAAAACAGCGATCATCATCGACGATATTATCGATACCGCTGGAACGATCACACTGGCTGCTAGTGCACTTGTAGAAGCAGGCGCACGTGAAGTATATGCATGCTGCACGCACCCAGTTCTGTCTGGTCCTGCTATTGAGCGTATTGCTAACTCGAAGATCAAGGAACTGATTGTGACCAACTCGATTCCGCTGACAGAAGAACAAATTATCGATAAGATTACCGTTCTTTCCGTAGCGCCAATCATTGGTGAAGCAATCATTCGTGTTCACGAAGAGCTTTCCGTAAGCAAGTTGTTCGATTAATATACAATCCCCTCTTTGGGGGTTGAACTAAACCTCCGATGGACAAGCTAGTGAGGAAACTTTTACTAGCGGTCCGAAGGAGGTTTTTTTGTGGAACAATTACAGGCACAGTCTCGCGAAAAAAAGACAGGCAATGCTGTAAAGGTGCTGCGTAACGAAGGTTGGGTTCCCGGTATTATCTACGGCAGCGAAGTGGGCAATAAGCCGATTCAGGTCAAAGGAAGAGAGCTGGATGCGGCCCTGCGTCAGCAGTCGACGAACAAGCCATTCCGGTTAAGTGTAGACGGGAACACGCATGATGTCATGGTTTATGAGCTGCAACGGCATCCTTTGCAGGGGAACATTTTGCATGCAGATTTTAAGAAGATCAATATGAATGAAAAAATACACACGTCTGTCCCTGTCCTCATGACAGGAGATCCGGAATTGGGTGTAGCTACCCTTGTCCGCCACAGTGTGGAAGTGACTTGCTTGCCAGGTAATATACCAGAATCGTTCCTAGTCGATGTCGACGGGTTCAACATCGGGGATGTCGTGTTGGTAGGGGATTTGACAGTCCCGCCAGGTGTGGAGCTGGGGCTTGATTCCACGGAAGTGTTGATCAGTGTCCTGCCAGTTAAGGCCAAGTCGGAAGAATCGATTGATGCGGAGCAAGAAGCAGAAGCAGTGGCTGAAAAAGCAGGAACCGCGAACGAATAAAATAGAGCATGAAAAAGCAGGGCGAGGTGATTTCATCTCTGCCCTTTTCCTTTTGTTCACGTGACCATTGGAGTACAATGGGAAGAGAGTAGGAGGGAATAAGCGTGAAAGTCATAATTGGATTGGGTAATCCCGGCAAAAAATATGAAGACACCAGACATAATGCTGGCTTTATGGCCATAGATAAGATTAGCGACAAATGGGGAATTCCTGTTACACAAAACAAGTTTCGCGCACTCGTGGGCGAAGGCCGAATCGAGGGCGAGAAGGTGCTGCTGGTGAAGCCACAGACGTACATGAATCTCTCCGGTGAATCGGTTGCGGAAGTCCTGAAGTTTTACAAGCTCATTCCGGACGATCTCGTCGTCATCTACGACGATCTTGATTTGCCGACGGGCCATCTACGTCTGCGAGAAAAAGGCAGCGCTGGTGGGCACAACGGCATCAAGTCGATGATTCAGCATTTGGGCACACAGGAGTTTAAACGAATCAAGGTCGGAATCAGTCGTCCTGAACCAGGGCGGAGCGTCAGCGACTATGTTTTGAATACGTTTCCAGTGGCGGAAAGAGCCGACATTCAAGAAGCGGTGAGCTTGGCTGCTGATGCATGCGCCATGTGGACAAGAGAGTCGTTTTTAAAGGTCATGAACCATTACAACAGCTTGAAGAAGTAGTATGATTTCCCACCCATTCGTCCATACTAACCGATAGGAACAGTATGGGGGTGGTATGTGCATGAGCATACGCTATACATGTCGTTGCTGCGGCATGAAGATTGCAGAATTTGACGAATCGCAAGTAACAGAAGCGCAACTCGGGTTTGATTCCTTGACCCCGGAGGAACGTGCTCTTATAATATCGAGAGAACAAAGTGGAGATACGGTCGTCAGCATCACGTGCGACTATTGCCGTGAAGCGCTGATTCAGCATCCAGAGCTTTCGCTAGTCGGAAACCCACTTCAATAAGTGGATACGCATTAGGGAGGCTTGCACTGACAAGGCCTTAGCTTGGGGAGCTAAGGCTTCTTTTCGCATGGCTGACCTGCGGTTGTTGTGAGCGTAAGCGAAGCTCTGATTTTAGTTGACAGAAGAATTAGAGAGGGGATTAGTGAATGCAAGTCATCATTAACCCGATGAAACAGGACACGAACGTCGGGACAATCGTGGCTGGTTTGGAGAAGGGGCTACATGAGCAGCTTGTCTCTGGCTTAGCTGGTTCCGCCCGGCAAGTATTGATGGCGTCATTGCAACAAATGGCAGATCGTCCGGTCTGTGTAGTGACGCATAACATGTACCAAGCACAAAAAGTATACGAAGATTTGATCGAGTTGGTTCCCTCTGATCAGGTGTTGCTGTATCCCGGTAATGAGCTGATTGGCTCTGAGCTTGCTATTGCCAGCCCTGAAATGCTGGCGCAGCGAATTCATGTATTCAACCGTCTGGCCCAAGGCTTTACGGGTTTTTTGGTTGCCCCTTTTGCTGGCTTGCGTCGCTTGGTCGTTCCCCCGCAAGTATGGAAGGAAGCGCAGATTCAGTTATCCGTCGGTAATGAGCTCGATATCGAGTCCTTTTTGCTCCGATGTATTGAGCTTGGCTATGAGCGAGTGGACATGGTTGAGCGCAAGGGAGAAATGAGTATTCGCGGTGGAATTATCGATTTGTATCCGATCGATTCGGAGTGGCCAGTGCGGATCGAGCTTTTTGATGTAGAGATCGACTCGATCCGTACGTTTGACATGCTCTCCCAGCGGTCATTGGAATCGGTCCAGACATATATTCTTGGTCCAGCAAAAGAAATGATTGCTTCGACTCCGTTATTGCAGGAATCGGCAGTTCGCTTAGAACAAAAGCTGGGAGAAACCCTCGCCAATTTGAAGGATGGGGCTGCCAAGGAAAAAGTCATGGAGCGAATCGGCTCTGATGCAGAGAGAATGAAGCAGGGACAGCGTTTTGCACAGCTGTATTCGTACATCTCTGTCATTTACCCGACGGGTGATACATTGTTGTCCTATATGCCTTCCGATACCTTGCTGCTCGTTGATGAGCCTTCCCGTGTGTTGGATACGGCAGCGCAACTGCAAAAAGAAGAAGGGGAATGGCTGACTGGACGCATCATCCAGGGCGAATATATGTCCAATCTCAGCCTGTCGCGCACGTACGACGAGATCGTGTCGACGAAAAAGCGCCAGATCGTTTACCTCTCCCTATTTTTGAGACAATCACCGAAGACCCAGCCGCAAAACATCGTAAATCTGACTTGTCGTACCATGCAAAACTTCCATGGACAGATGAACGTACTGAAAACAGAGCTGGCCCGTTGGAAGAAGTCCCAGGATCAGATCGTCTTTGTCGCAGCTGATTTGGAGCGTGCGAAGCGACTGGAGCGTGTCCTGCATGACTACGAAATGGAAGCGGATGTTTTAACAGAAGCAGTCGAGACAGTACCTCCGGGGCGTCCTACGATCATTTTAGGAAACCTCCAGACAGGCTTTGAGCTTCCCCTAAACAAGTTGGTTGTTATTACGGAAGGTGAAGTGTTTACCGCGAAACAGCGCAAGGCGCGCAAAGTTCAGCAGACGATGAACAACGCGGAGCGTATCAAAAACTATCTCGAGCTCAAGCCCGGTGATTTCGTCGTGCACGTGAATCACGGGATTGGAAAATACCTTGGAATTGAAACCAAGGAAATTCTCGGAATTCATAAAGATTACCTTCATATTCAATACGCAGCAGGAGACAGTCTGTTTGTTCCGATTGATCAAATCGACCATGTGCAGAAGTACGTGGCGAGTGAAGAGGCACAGCCGAAGATTTACAGCTTGGGCGGCAGCGAGTGGAAACGTGTCAAAAACAAAGTCCAGTCGTCTGTAAAGGATATCGCCGAAGATTTGATCAAGCTGTACGCAGCCCGCGAATCTGCTGTCGGTCATACATTCTCTCCCGACACGACAGAGCAACGTGAATTTGAGGCGATGTTCCCGTATCAGGAAACACAAGACCAGCTCCGCGCGATTTCGGAAGTGAAAGCGGACATGGAGCGCAAACGTCCGATGGATCGCCTCGTTTGTGGGGACGTAGGTTACGGGAAGACTGAGGTTGCGATTCGTGCTGCCTTCAAGGCTGTCATGGACGGAAAACAGGTAGCCGTTTTGGTTCCAACTACGATTCTGGCGCAGCAGCATTACGAGACGTTCCGTGAACGTTTTGCGGAATATCCGATCCGTGTGGAGGTATTGAGTCGATTCCGTTCGCGCAAGGAGCAGAATGCCACACTAAAAGGCCTGAAGGAAGGCACAGTCGATGTCGTCATCGGTACGCACCGTCTACTTTCCAAAGACCTGACATTCCGCGAGCTCGGTCTGTTAATCGTAGACGAGGAGCAGCGCTTTGGTGTGAGCCACAAGGAAAAGCTGAAGCAGATCAAAACGAATGTGGATGTTATGACTCTGACCGCTACGCCGATTCCACGTACCTTGCACATGTCGATGCTCGGTGTGCGTGATTTGTCTGTCATCGAGACGCCGCCAGAAAATCGTTTTCCGGTGCAGACGTATGTGATGGATTACAGCCCTGCTCTCGTTCGCGAAGCGATTGAGCGTGAGATGGCTCGTGATGGGCAAGTGTTCTTCCTCTACAACCAAGTACAGGGAATCGAACAGATGGCGGAGCAGATTTCGATGCTCGTTCCTGACGCACGCATCGCTGTAGCGCATGGACAGATGAACGAAAGCGAGCTGGAAGGCGTCATTCTCGACTTTTTGGAAGGGAATTTTGACGTATTGGTCAGCACGACGATCATTGAGACTGGGGTGGACATCCCGAACGTCAATACGCTGATTATTTACAATGCAGATAAAATGGGCTTGTCTCAGCTGTATCAGCTGCGTGGACGTGTAGGTCGTTCCAATCGAATTGCGTACGCATACTTTACGTATCAACGGGACAAGGTGCTGACAGAGGTAGCGGAAAAACGTCTGCAAGCCATCAAGGAATTTACTGAGCTTGGCTCTGGTTTCAAGATCGCGATGAGAGACTTGTCCATTCGTGGAGCGGGTAATTTGCTGGGCGCGGAGCAGCATGGTTTTATTAATACGGTTGGTTTCGACTTGTATAGCCAGATGCTGAAAGAAGCCATTGATGAGCTGAAGGGCGAAGTCAAACAAGAAATTGTCACACCTGTGGAGATCAACCTGCAACTGGATGCCTATATTCCGTCGATGTACATTACGGACAGCCGACAAAAAATCGAGATGTACAAAAAGTTTGTCGCGGTGTCTACCTTGGAAGACGTCGACGATTTGGCAGAGGAGCTGCTAGACCGTTTTGGACCAGTTCCGAAGCCGGTTGATAATCTGTTGACTATTTCCCGTTTGCGGGTGTATGCCTTGAAGCACCACATCACCGAAATTAGCCAGAAGAATCCAGACGAGATTAAATTGTTACTGCACCCTAGTCAGAACAACAATATCGATGGTGGAGCGCTGTTTGCGCTTACCAGTAACTGGAGCAAGAGGGTTGGGCTGTCGGGTGGACAACAGATCACGATTGCTGTTAAAGTAAAGGGGTTAAAAGAAGATGAGGGCGTGCAGTTGGTTGAAAAGCTGCTGCGTCAATTTCACCAGGTGCGAAGAGACACCGGTACGGAGAGCCCTGTGTCTTAACTGACAAAATGGGCTTGCCTGAGAAGGGAGAACCTTATTTATGAAACGTTCTGTAGCGATTCTATCTTCGGCTGTTCTGGTCGTGGCACTCATGACTGGTTGCGGTGGAAAAGCAGAAGAAGCGAAGCAAGACTCAAAAACTCCAGCGAATCAGACAGATGGCAGCAATCAAGCTGCTAATGATCCTTTGGTACAATTCCCTAAACTCACTCTGCCTTACGCAGCAGACCAGAAAGCGGTCATTGTGGAGTATCAAGGAGGAACTGTAACAGGAAAAGAGTTCGAAGAGTTCCTGCGTGTCATTAACTTCATGAACCCACAACAAGGTACCATGATTGAAATGGCTGATAGCAAATCACTGAAGGCTTTTGCCCGTGAGTTCACAGCTACCAAGGTTTTGGCTAGCCGTTCCGACGACGCTATGAAAAAAGAGTCTAAAGAACTCGCTGAGAAAACTTTCGAGAAAATCAAAACACAGTACATGAGCTTTTTGGGCAAGGATGAAGCTCAGTTCAACAAGCTCATGGATGGCCAAGGCGTAACGAAGGACATGATCATCAATCAGATGGACTTGATCAACCAGTCCATCAATGTGATGAAAAAGAATATCGACGATGCTACGCTGAAGCAAACCTATGATCAAATGGACAAAGCTTCTCGTACCGTTGCTTCTGTTCGCCACATCCTGATCTCTACCGAAAAGCGCACACCAGAAGAGGCGTTGAAAATCTCCAACGACTTGGAAGCGCGCCTGAAAAAGGGTGAAGACTTCGCGAAGCTGGCAACAGAGTTCACAGATGACCCAGGCAGCAAGCAGTCTGGGGGCTTGTACGAAAATGCGGATGTAACGCAATGGGTACCAGAATTTAAAGAAGCATCCCTGACACAAAAAGTTGGTGAAGTTGGACCGCCAGTAAAAACTAATTTTGGTTACCATATTATTAAGGTCGAGAATCGCAAAGAAAAGACCTTTGATGAGATGAAAGAACAGCTCCGCGCGAGTTCTTTGGAGAAAGCGTACGATACTTTCGCCAAGACCGAGCTGGACAAGCTCATTACGAAATTCAACATCCCGCAGTCCAAAAATGATGCTCCAGCAAAAAAATAAGAAGTCCGAAGAAAAACAGGGAATTCGTTTCCCTGTTTTTTCGTTTTCTCGCATATTCTTCAAACGTGGGCAAATACTATTATCACTCGCTACCACCCGGGGGAGAGTAATTGAAGTAACTGGCAAAAATTGATACCATCACCCATAGTTAAAATTAGAATTTGAGGAAAAAATACAACCAACCACCATCTATTCACTACCCACTTCTTACGGGAAAGCGAGGCAACAAGACATGAAAGCAACTGGTATCGTTCGTCGAATTGACGACCTCGGTCGGGTCGTGATTCCTAAGGAGATTCGTCGTACACTGCGCATTCGTGAGGGCGACCCGCTTGAGATTTTTGTGGATCGTGACGGAGAAGTCATTCTCAAAAAGTATTCACCGATTGGAGAATTGGGTGATTTTGCAAAAGAGTACGCCGACTCTTTGTATGAAAGCATGAATCATACCGTACTGATTTCAGACAGGGATACTGTCATTGCTGTGGCAGGGGCCTCCAAAAAGGAATACTTGGAGAAACCAATTGGTAGCATTGTTGAGAAATGCTTGGAGGAAAGAAAGACCAGACTGGAGAAAAACGCAGGCTCTTATGAAATTTGTCGTGATTTGAACGAGACGATGGGCTCGTTCGTCATCGCACCGATTGTTGCAGGAGGCGATCCAATCGGGTCCGTGATCCTCCTCAACAAAAACGAGTCAACGAAGATGAGTGATTTGGAGATCAAAATGTCGGAAACAGCGGCCGGTTTCCTGGCAAAGCAGATGGAGCAGTAAGATCGCTCAGCAAAAACAGCCTCGTACCCCGGGGCTGTTTTTCTTGTGCCCATGGCCTTGTGGTATAATGAACGAAGTTTTAGGTTGGAGAGGAGAAATTTCACTCACATGGGTCAAGAAAAAGCTTCCGTTCAATTTGTGAAAGGCGCGGCGATACTTGGAATTGCCGGTCTTGTCTCCAAGCTTTTAGGCGCTGTATACCGCATCCCATACCAAAACATTGCCGGAGATATCGGCTTGTACGTATATATGCAAGTATACCCGCTGTATACCGCTTTGTTGATTCTAGCGACGGCGGGTTTCCCCATTGCCATTTCCAAGATCGTCTCCGAGCGCGTCGCTGTCGGGGATGCGATCGGGGCACGCAGGGCGTTTCGAGTAGCCAGTATATCGCTGGTCGTTCTCGGGATCTTTTTCTTCTTACTGTTATATGGAGGGGCACCTATTATTGCCAGTATGATGGGTGATGAGCATTTGATTACCCCGCTCCGAGCGGTAGCTTGGTCACTGCCATTGGTACCGATGGCTGCGATCCTGCGCGGCTATTTTCAGGGGCATCAAAACATGATGCCGACTGGCGTCTCTCAGGTTGCTGAGCAGTTCATTCGCGTGATTTTCATTCTGGTTGCTGCATTCTGGGCGATGAACGTGTATCAGGATCCTTACCTGGCTGGTACAGGTGCCGTTTTTGCTGCTTTTCCAGGTGCCATTGCAGCAATTCTCGTCTTGCTTTGGTATTGGAGAGCGGACAAGAAGATGGGGCAGCTGTCCATGGGTCAGGTTCAGCAATCATCCGTGCAACCGTGGACCAATCGTCAAATACTTCGTCATCTCTTGACCTATGCCGTTCCGATTTGTATGGGCGCTCTGGTTCTGCCGCTTGTTCCGCTTGTAGACTCGATGACCGTCGTCAATATGCTGCAATGGAGCGGGACCCCAGAGGACTTGGCCAAGCTTTTGAAGGGTGCATTTGACCGTGGTCAACCACTCATTCAGTTTGGTACGTTTTTTGCCACGTCCTTGTCGCTGGCGTTAGTGCCTGCGATCAGTGAAGCTGTTGCCCAGCGCCAGCATAAATTGATCTCTCATCGTGCCGAAGTGGCGATTCGACTGACCTTCCTGTTGGGATTGCCTGCTTCCTTTGGACTTGCTCTGTTGGCGGAGCCGATTAACGTCATGCTCTACGGAGATAGCAACGGTACCGAGGCCCTCGCTGTACAGTCCTTCACGATTATTTTCGCCACGGTGAGCATTGCTAGCGCGGGAATTTTGCAAGGCTTGGGGCGTGTAATGCGACCTGCCCGCAACCTGTTTATTGGTGTATTGGTGAAGCTCATCCTCAATCTGGCACTCGTCCCGTTCTGGGGTATCTCTGGTGCAGCAGTGTCCACCGTTTTAGCTTATTTGGTTGCCATGGGACTAAACGTTTTAGCGGTAATTAAATACACAGGAGCAAACATTGGATTCCGTCAAACGGTGAAAAAGCCATTTGTGTCTGTCGTGGTGATGTCGATTGTCGTGCTGATTGTGGAGTGGCTCGCTAATACAGTGCTGGCCAGTGCCGGACTTTCCAATCGCTTGTTCTATACGCTGGTAGGCTTGATTGCTGTCGCTTTAGGAGCATTGTTCTATTTGCTGGCGCTTTTGAAAACGGGTGGACTCACGAGAAGTGATATTCAATTTTTGCCAAAAGGAAAGCGAATTGCTTCGCTGTTAACGAAATACAAGCTCCTCCCAGCGGAGAAGGCGAGAATGAACGAAAAGGAGGCGTGACAAGTGGAAATGAAGAATAAGACCATTACTGTAGTCGGTCTTGGTGCCGGAGATTTGGACCAGCTTCCTTATGGCATCTATCGTACGCTCAAAGCTGCCAAACAGCTGTATTTGCGCACGAAAGAGCATCCGGTCGTAGCCGAGTTGATCGCAGAAGGCATCACGATTGAATCCTTTGACGATGTATATGAGCAGCACGATACGTTTTCTGATGTGTACACCGATATTGTGGAGCTGCTTTTTTCACGGGTAAACGAAGCGGGTAGCCTTGTCTATGCCGTACCAGGTCATCCTTTGGTGGCGGAACGTACCGTGCAGTTGTTGTTAGCAGAGGGACCAAACCGTGGCGTAGAAATCGAAATTGGCGGTGGACAGAGCTTTATCGATCCGTTGTTTGCCCGCCTACATATCGATCCGATTGAGGGATTCTCTCTGTTGGATGGGACGGCGCTCGCTGCTCATCAAGTATCACCGGGTCTGCACACGATTATCGCGCAAGTGTACGATGCGTTTGTGGCCTCTGATGTGAAGCTGACCTTGATGGAAGTGCTGCCAGATGATTACGAGGTGACGGTAGCGACAGCCGTAGGGGTAGCGGGACAAGAAATCATTGAGACAGTCCCGTTGTATGAACTGGACAGACTCGATCATTTCGGGAATTTGTCCCTGGTGTATGTACCGCCGACGAAGGACGAGAAGGTGTCGTACCGCCAATTCTCCTACTTGAAGGAGATCGTTGCGATCCTGCGCAGTCCGGATGGATGCCCGTGGGATCGCGAGCAAACACATCAAAGCATCCGCAAAAACTTGATTGAAGAGACGTACGAGGTTTTGGAGACGATTGACGACGATGATCCAGATGCGATGTGTGAGGAGCTGGGGGATTTGTTGATGCAAATCATGCTCCATTCGCAGATGGCAGCCGAAGACGGATATTTTTCGGTAGATGATGTTGTCGCGACGTTGAATGAAAAGCTAGTTCGCCGCCACCCGCACGTATTCGGAGAAAAGAGCGCGAATGATTCCGAGGAAGCGCTGGCGAATTGGCAGGAGATCAAAGCACAGGAAAAAGCAGCAAAAGGCATCGATGTAACGGCTCAATCACAGTTGGCGGGAATACCGCGCGACTTGCCAGCACTGATGTATGCGTACAAGCTGCAAAAGAAAGCAGCCCAAGTCGGCTTTGACTGGGACGATATTGCAGACGTGTTCAAAAAGGTAGAAGAGGAATACCACGAACTACAAGAAGCATCAGAGGAAGAACGAGCTGGCGAGTTGGGTGATTTACTATTTGCGGTAGTCAATCTGGCGCGTTTCCTCGGGCTCGATCCGGAGGAAGCCCTCGCATTGACCAACAACAAGTTCAAGAAGCGCTTTTCCTATATTGAAGGCAAGCTGCAAGAAGCGGGCCGTACCTTTGAGCAGACGGACCTGCAAGAAATGGACAAATGGTGGGAGGAAGCCAAACATGAGACTTGATAAATACTTGAAAGTGTCTCGACTGATCAAGCGACGCACGCTCGCAAAAGAAGTGTGCGACAAACAGCGTGTGGAAATCAACGATCGCCCAGCAAAGGCATCCAGTAATGTGAAAATCGGCGACAAGCTGGCGATCCGTTTCGGACAGAAAATCGTTTCGGTAAAAGTAGAGGATATCAAAGAAAACCCACGCAAAGAAGAAGCGGCTTCGCTGTATACCGTCATCGGCGAAGTTCCCGTTCCGCGTGATGAAAAAGAAGAAGATGCTTACCTCAAAGGGTAATGTGCATACGAACAGAGACTGCCGGGATGGCAGTCTTTTTTTAGGCTTTTTTTAAACGAAGGGATATAATGGGAGTACTTGAGGGTATTTCCGAAGGGATGTGTGCTGTATGCAACAAAACGGGGTTCGAACAGGTTACTTTTTGTCCATTTCGCTTCTGTTATCATCTATCCTATACTTTTTTGCTTCGAACTGGCCGCTTATGGTCAGGGAACAAAAGATCGGCGTCAGTGTGGCAATCCTCGTTCTTTTTTATTTATTATCCTATGGACTGCGTTTTATCAAACGACATTCGTTTTTGAGCAATTGGCTTCTGGTAGCTGGAGGCTTGGCTTTTGGCACCAGTGTGGCATTGTTGGGGCAAATATACAATTCACATGCCGACAGCTATATGCTGTTCGTCGTATGGCTCATACCGAATTTGCTGTTCGCGATTTTCACGCGCTATCAGCCATTCTATGTCATCAGCTATGTCCTCGCTCATTTAGCGATTTATTTCTTTCTCCATCCATCCGTCATTCGTGTAGCGCGTGAAGACGAGTGGTGGTTCATGATTTTTTGGTTGATTGCGTTGGGGAATATGGTCCTGTTCTGGTTAACCTCTACGGGGAAATGGCATTCCAAGCCGATTTACTACCTATCGTTTCTGACGTTTTCCCTCAGTCTTTTCGGTTCATCCTTCACCGAAGTGTATGGTCCGCTCCCTGAGCTTTTATATGTCCTGACGGGCGGGCTTCTGTTTGTCACGTTTTTAAAATGGGTGCCGAGTCGCGGGCTTCTGATTGTGACCGCATCGCTGCTCGCGCTGTTTGTGCTCGCTAATTTCATATCCTATATGGTGCAATATTTCTCAGAAAGCTTCTTTGTTTTCATGCTGCTGCTGACTGTACTCATTGTTTGGGGAGCAGTTGCAGGGATTAATTGGCTGCGCAGGGAATCAGCGCATCAAAAAAGCAAATGGGTTGTGTTTTTTCAAGAGGCATTTACGGTTCTCATCACAACCATTGCCGCATCCATTGGAGCCACTTCGACAGCAGGTCTGCTTTTTCTGATCATTCAAGACGAAGTGGTTATTGATTTACTGTTTTTCCTTTCATTAATTGGCTTTATTGGCCCTGTGGTGTTTATGAGCAGGATGAATACAACGGTACGATATACGCTGCTCACAATGGGGTATCTATTGGGTGTCGGTTCTATTCTCTTTTTAGAAGGAGCTTATTGGATCATTTTCCTGTTGGTACTGTTATACGTGTGGAAAGCTGTCTCAGCCATTCCGGCGCGGCTTTTGACACAGTTGACCTTTTTAGTCGTCCTCGCTACGAAGCTGGATGAGTACCTGCCTTCCTTTGAATATGTGCTCGTAATCATCTTTGCTATGCAGATGGCGATGCATTACGTAAAGCAATTGCCAGTCGTTTTGCAAAACAGCTCGTTGGTGTATGCCTTACTCTCGCTTTTGATCCTGACGGAGAAAAGCTTTCAATCAGGCTCCATGGATGTGGTCGTGAATCTGGCTTTTTTCGCAGTCAGCACGTATTTGTTGTACCGGACATTGCATCAACAAAATAGGGTGAGATTCGGAATCGTACTCGGTTTCTGGTTTGCGTTTCTCCTCATGAAGTACTACGACATGCTATGGAGCTTGCTGCACAAGTCACTGAGCCTGCTTTTGCTCAGCCTGGTGTTTTTCGTCGCTACCTTGTGGTGGGATCGAAGGGCGAAAATCGAGTGGCCAAAAAGCGAACCGTCCCTTTTTGTGAGAAAAGCGCTCGTGTTGCTTCCTGTTATTTTGCTGCAATTTGCTTTGATGGGCTATCAAGTATGGAGCAGTGAGACGATCCTGGCCAATGGAAAAACGGTGAAGCTGGAGCTGGTCCCAATCGATCCGCGTTCGTTGCTGCAAGGAGATTATGTCAGACTTGGCTACACCATATCTGCATTGGACCAGGAACAGGTTGACTCAGGGGATAAGATTCGTGTCGTACTCCGTCAACAAGCAAATGGGCTGCATAGCTACAGTGGCTATTATGAGCTCAATGGTCAATGGAATCGGGCCTATGAGCCTCAGCCATCGGATGTGATTATTAATGGAAGCACAATCGGTGGCAATCGAGTGGAATACGGCATAGAAAGCTATTTTGTCCCAGAAGGAACCGGACTTGAAGTGGAGCGGAATGCCAAATACGCTATTGTGAAAATTGGCGAGAGAGGCGATGCCATTTTGGAGAGCCTGACGAACCAGTAACATTTCAAAAAAAGAAGCTGCCTGTGTCATCGGGCAGCTTCTTTTGTGTGAGGAAGTAAACGTTCTTTGGAATCCATTTGCAACACGATCGAGCGGGTGAGGATGACACCTGCGACCCCCAGCGAAAAGATGAGGAGTGCCATTAGATAGGACGGGAGGACAGCTCCCAAAGTGATTCCGACTGCCCCCATGATCCGCGCTCCGGGCACAACAAGTCCGTTCACAGCCATGTAGGAGCTACGTAAATCATCATTTACAATTTGCGCCAGATAGGTTTGGCGAATGGGAGCGTGAATCAGCTCGCCTATTGTGCTTATAAGCACCGCAGCCAGGATAACGATAAGGGAGTTGCTGTACATAATCAGTGAGTACCCGGCAATATACATCAGTCCACTTATATATAAGGCAGGTGCTTCTTTCAAGCGCTCGATGAGCTTGGTGACGGCAAGAGAGAATAGTACCACGAGCAGCGTATTTTCGAGCTGGATCAGGCTGAATATTTTGATGCCAGTCAGTTCAACAGTAAACCAGTCAAATAAACCAATGCTCCGCGGGGCAAACTCCTGAGCAAGTCTGACAGCGATGTAGTTAGGTGTTTGGAATTCCGGTGCAAAAATGAGCATGCCGCTTAGTGAAAAGAGGATGAAACGACGGTCAGTCATTACCAGCTTGTAGCTTGCAACCATATCTCGTAAGATACCTGTCCTCGATCCGACAGGGGGCATTGGCTTTGGCTGGTACGATTCCTTGATGGAAAAGGCGATGATCACCAGCGTGAGAAAGCTGACAACTGTTAGCACGAGAAGCAGTTCAAAGCGATGGGTAGCAAACAAGAGTCCTCCCACCACAGAACCTAGCGCAATCGATAAGTTGTTGGACCAGTAGTTGATGCCGTACATATACGTCCGGTTTTCTTTCGTACTGACATCGATGAGCATCGCATCTGCGGCAGGGTTAATCATTCCGTTACTCGCATTCTGAACGAGCATCATGGCAAACGTGAGCCAAGCCGAGTCGAGCCACGGGGAGTTCGCTGCCATCATGATGAAGAGAGCGCAGCACTGAATCCATTGTCCGTAGACCATCACTTTTTTTCTGCCCCACCGATCAGCCAGGTAGCCTCCGTAGAAGCCCATCAAGATTTGCGCACATACGGTCAGGACTAACAGGAGCCCCGTTATAGCAGGACCGAGCTTGGCAGAAAAGTAGATGGCCATAAAAGGGAAGATCATATTTCCTACCAGACGTGTCAGAAAGGAAGTCACGATTCGTATGCGAATGTTGGGATGGAGTTGCGAAAAGCTCATGGGGACGACCTCCTTTTTTCCAATTGTAGCTATGAAAAGGAGAAGAAAAAGGGTAAGATTCCTCTATAAATTTCACCTTTTAAGGAATGGGATGCCTTATGAAAAGCAATGAGCACTTTATGCAGATGCTACTCGGGCTATCCGAATGGGAGACGGGGCGCGAACAAAAGATCGGTATACAAGAGTTGTCCCATCTTCTATGCTGTACGCCCCGCAATGTGAAACTGATTTTGCGCAAATGGGAGAGTGAGGGGCTTCTTTTATGGAAGGCAGGGGTAGGTCGGGGCAATCATTCGAGGCTCACGATTCTCTGCGATATCACTGAATTTTTGGCTAGTTACTTTCAGAAGCGACTGATGGACGGAAAAGTTGGGGAAGCAGTGGAGCTTTTGCATCATAAAAATTTGCCTGCGGGTGCGAAGCGGCTTTTGCAGGAAACGTGGGACAGTCAATTCGGATTTGTTGCAATAGAGAACGATAAGAGGAGTCAGGAGATTTTACGTATTCCGCGTGAACGAGCTTTTTCCACCATCGACCCTGCATTCGTAGCAGTAGCGGCGGAGAGTCATTTTATCCAGCAAATCTGCCACACGCTTGTCATTTTCGATTTGGAAACACAAGATTTTAAGCCCCAGCTAGCCTATGCTTGGGAAAGAAATCTGGATATGACTGCTTGGACCTTCTATTTACGAAAAGGAGTCCGATTCCACCATGGTCGTGTACTGACAGGAGAAGATGTAACCTATACCGTTCAGCGACTGATTCAGCTGGATTCGCCGTATCGTTGGCAAGTGGACGATATCGATTGGATCGAACAGCGAAATGACGGAGCTATTACTTTTCATTTGCGGAAGCCAAACGGTTTTTTCTTGCATTTAGTATCCTGCATCGGAATGTCGATCTTGCCGCATGATGTGCTGTTTTCGGAGTCTGCGATTGTGGGGACAGGTCCGTTTCGGATGGTCGAATTTACAGACGATCGGTTGGTATTGGCAGCGTTCGACGACTATTATCGGGAGCGGGCGATTCTGGATCGGGTAGAAATCTGGCGAGTACCGGGATCATGTTCTTCGAAGCAACGGTATCAGCTCTCGCTGGCTGAGGATGAAGCGACGGAAGATGATAGCAAATCTTTGGAGGTTCAAGAGGTAGGCTGTCACTATCTGAACTTCAACTTTCGAAAGCCAGGTATTCAGCACGACTTCGCTTTTCGCCAGGCAATCAAACTACTGATTGACCCCGTACAAATGATTCGAGACCTGAAAAAAGAGACGTTTACGCCTGCCGGAAGCTTTTTGCCGGAAAGAAGCCAACGCATGCACTTTTCCTCCCATACCATAGAGGAGGCGGCTCATTGGCTACAAAAAAGCGCGTATCAGGGCGAGGCTGTCTTGTTGAGTTTTAACGACGCGAAAAAAGTGAGAGAAGAAGCAGAGTGGCTTCAGGAGAGGTGTCAGCGGGTTGGCATTCGACTTGAATTGCAGGGCATTACGAAAGGCCAGTTCTTGTCGTACGATATAGCTCAACATGCCGATATGGCTATGATGGGGGAAGTCCTGCAACGTGATATCGAGCTGGGGCTGATGGAGATATACAAAAACAAATGCTCCTTGGTACATCGTTTTTTAGATGATGACAGGCTGGCGATTGTTGAGGAGCGGATGTCAAAAATTCTTCAGCTACAGGACAGCAAAGAACGTATGCGGGCGTTGGAAAAGATGGAGGACATACTTAGGGATGAGGCGTGGCTGCTTTTCCTGTACCATACGAAGCGATTCGATCACTACCATCCCGCCTTGCAAGGAATTGCGGTCGATTCGTTTGGATGGATCGACTTTTCCAAGCTGTGGGTAAAATCATTCGTTACCAGTCTGTAACCCTTTCCTGCCGAACATTTCCTATCATAGTAGGGAACTTTAGATAAGGAGGCGTTACCGTTGAACAAAAGCGTAAACAAAGGGATCTCAGTGCTGCTAGCCACTGCGGTACTGGCAAGTCCAGTGATGCTCGAGCCAAAAGCGGCTTATGCTCTCTCTATCGAGGATGTTTCTGCAGACAGTACACGTGTGGACGAGGAAACAGAATATACGATTGAGTTTGAAATCAATAAGGACCTATCATCAGGCGACAGTATTTTCGTTAGGTTCCCATCTGACTATTCGGTAGATAAAAAATTGAAAAAATCGGACGTCACGCTAAAAGATGACGATAATGACAAGATTTCGATCGACAGCGTATCCGTAAGCAAAAATGTGGTTGAGGTCGAAGTCGATGAGAAGATCAGAAAAGGCACTGTGCTTACACTAACCATTGATAATATCACCAACCCGGAAGACAAGGGCAGCTACGAGATCGAAGTGAAAACAAGTGCGGAGACCAGCTACAAGGGCGACAAGATTACGATCAGCAAATCTTCGTCTAGCAGCAGTAGCAGTAGTAGCAAGGGTGACTTCGAGGCTTCCCCTAGCAGTAAAAATGCCGAGGACTCCATCTCCTTAACGCTCGGAAAATTTAATCTCAGCTCAAAAAGCAGGCTGAAAGAGGGCAAATACATTTATGTCAATTTCCCCTCCAAGGACATGCTGCCAAAGAGCATCAGCAAATCTGATGTGAAGGTAAACGGGTACAAACCGGATTACGTTTCGATTCTCGACAGCGACTCGATTCGGATTGAGATCCCGAGCGGTGCAGACGGAGATAGCTACATAAAGCTGGAGTTTACCTCTTCCGCGGGAATTGTAAACCCATCGAAACCAGACAAGTACTATTCGTATGAAATCGAATATGACAGCAAAGAATACAAGTCAAAAGATGTAGAGATTACAAACACAAGCAATACGCCATTCACCGTTTCTTTGTCGGATAGTGCAGCGGGAGCGCGTACGAGCTATACATTTGACGTGGATCTTTCCAACAAGCTGGGGTCGAACGCAGAAATCGAGGTCGAATTCCCAAATGGAGTAACCGTTCCACCGGTTCTTACCAGTAACAGCGTCACCGTCAATGGCGCACAAGTGACGAATGTAAGCGTGTTGGGGAATAAGGTTTATTTCCGCACACCCTACGGATTCACTAGTACGAATCGCGCGAGCATCAAGTTTGCATTCGAAGGCTACTTGACCACTCCGAGAACAGCGGGAACCTATACCGTGACGGCCAAGATCGACAACAAGACCTATAAGTCGAAGGAATTTCAAGTTTCCGGAGTGACTCCACCAGTCGCGGTGGATAATACATTGGCAACGGTTGGGCTGACGAGAGCGACTGCCTCTACTCCTGCTGGTATTTCAATCGGCATCAAAGCTATGGGTGCTCCGATTGTTCGTAATCAGGGCTTCATTGAAGTCGTACTCCCAGTTGGCTTCCGTGTTCCAGCTTACTTGCCAGCGAACACAGTAACGGTGAACGGTGTGGCCGCTAGCTTTGTTGGTGTACGCGGACAAAATCTGATTATTATTCCTGCCCAGGATATTCCGGCAAAAACAGTAGCTCAGGTCAATATCGCTGAGACAGCTGGCATTGTGAATCCGGCTACTCCAGGTGTGTACAGCATTGGCGTCTACAACTCCGAGGAGAGAGGTCTGCTCTTCTCCCGTCCGGCGACCATCGTGGCTCTGAATGGTGTGAGCTTTAAGCAGAGCGTCGCTTCCTTTACGAAGGCTGGTAAAACAACCGGACTCGCAGTGGCACCGTATACCGTAAATGGCAACACGCTAATGCCAACTACGTTTTTCCGAGATGCCCTTGGGTTTTCGATCAGCTACACCAAAACAACGGCAAAAGTCGTGAGCGGCAATACGGTCATGCAATTCAAGGTCGGTTCAAACGTAGCGACCATTAATGGCAAGAATGTAACGCTGCCTGCAGCGGTTCAGTTGAAAAACAACGTTCCTACCCTGCCTCTGAAAACTATCACGGAGCGTACCGGTTACAAAATCATCTACGTGAACGGGAACTACACCGTTTACAAGTAAGGATAGTGAGACGAAACCCCGTATTTATACGGGGTTTTCTTTTGTGTATGGACCGTTTTTGTTCTAACAGGACATCCCTCCCCATACGATAGTACAAGAAGGGTACGCGAGGAGGGAGTAATCATGAACGATCACACGAGACGGCCACGTCATGAAGTCGTGATGATTAATCGTCGCAGCTTAGCGATTTCGGGAGTAAAAAACGTCGAAAGCTTTGACAGCGAAGAATTCCTCTTGGAGACGGACGGCGGCTTTTTAACCATACGAGGCCAAAACCTGCATATGAAAAATCTGAGTCTGGAAACCGGAGAAGTAGCGATCGAGGGGCTCGTTCACGAGATGGCCTATTTGGAGCAAGGGCAGGCCGGCGATCGGTCGAGAGGATTCTTCGGCAAGTTATTCAAGTGAACATCGTCATCCAGTTGCAGACGGTATTGGCCATGTCGACGTGTGGTGCACTGATGGGTATGGGATTTGATACGTACTATGTATTTAAGGGCAAGGCCAGACTGCCACTCTGGTTGGTCTTTTTCTTTGACATCCTTTTTTGGGTGGGCAGTATGGGCGTTGTCTTCATAGTTTTGGTGAAAGTGAACGACGGGATCATTCGGTTTCCGATATTTTTTGGAATGATATTTGGCGCGTGGCTATATTTCTTATTAGGTAGTAAGAAGTATATCCTTTTCTTGCACCGCGTGATAAAATTCTGTCAGTGGTTTTACCGTACGGTCGTAAAAATTATAGACATCCTGCTAGTACGTCCTGTCCTCTTTCTTTTCCGCGTGATCATCATGGTGCTGACATTTTTGTATTCCGTGTTGCTCGCGATCCTCGGCTTTTTGTGGAAAGTGACGCGTTTTGTCACCTCTCCTTTTGCCAGATGGGGTCAACATTTGGGGAAAAAAATGTACGGAAAAACAACAGGATTTTGGACCAATTGGAAGAATTGGTTTCACTCAAAGAGAAAGCGGGAGTAGATTCGAGGTGGCGTACTGATGAAGGAATCAAGAACCTCTTCCATTAACCGAAAAGGGCAAAGAAGGAGAATGCGTCTCTTTTTCTTTGTGATCCTGTGCTTTTTCGTCTGGACTAGCTATACCTTGTTTTTGCAGAGTGGCGAGTTGTCCAAGAAGGAGACAGAGCTGGAAGTCTTGAAGCAAGAATCAGCGGTCTTACAGCAAAAGCAAGACGATCTGACCTATGAAGCAAGTCGGTTAAACGATCAGGAGTACTTGGCAGAGCTGGTACGTAAGCGAATTTTGTTTACCAAGCAAGGCGAAAGCATCTATATGATTCCGGATTGAGTATACAGCTGATCTTCAACGAGAGGGAGACATTCCGCGTCGGAGCGTTTGTTCATCTGCCAGGCGATGTGACCGGACTGGTGCATATTAGTGAAATTGCTGACGTCTACGTCCGGGACATCCATCCATTTTTAAAAATAAGTCTTCGTAAGGCAAGCTCAGCCACCCCGCTATCAGCGGGAACAGTCCCTCTTGAAGAAAAGCGTAGAGAAAAAGGGCCGCAGTCGGCCTTTTTTAATTCGGAAAATTATGATTTTTCTTTCTTTGTGGAAAGTGTATTTTGAAAGTAAAAATAGGAAGGTCATTTCAAAGTCTTGACGAATACAGTATCCTAAGCCCGTTTCGCAAAGCGCGAATCACCTGTCAGCCGACGTTATCCGCCATAACGTCGGTTTTTTTTGTCCATTTGCGTTACTGAATTTGTCGCACGATTCCGTGAATATTCATTGGATTTTTGACAAATTTTACAATGCCCCCTCCGTATAATGGAGAAACACATTGACCAAGAACGGGGTGGAGCGAAATGATTGCGAACAAAAACGTAACACAAGCCGGACATGCTTGGACGCGGCAAGTGTCCGATCGAATGGGTACCACTGCCCAGACGTGGGGAGAAAAAGTAGCAGATATCATAGAGAAGTGGAATGTTCTCCCCATCCTTATGGGCTTCTTATTAGGACGAGCTCTGATCGTGGAGGAGCTAACTCCCTTTGCTATACCGTATTTCATTGTCATGTTTTATATTCGTCGAGATTGTTTGCTTGTCACGGGGATGGCTCTTATTATCGGTGCTTTTACCCAGTCAGTGCCAGTTGGACTGGAAACCTCCTTGAGCGTGATACTTGCTTTCTTTGCCTGCAAACTGATGAATAAAATGCGTAAGAAAGATTTTTCACGGACGCCTTTGCTGGTTGTTGGGACGATTTTCATCAGCCGTCTGTTGTATGCGGTGCTGACCAATCAAGTAACGACTTACGAGCTCGTGATGGTAGCAGTAGAAGCGATCCTTGGTTTTGTGCTGACGCTCATATTCATTCAGTCCTTATCGATCATTCATTTAGCGAAGCCTTATGAGCCTCTCAAAAATGAAGAGATCGTTTCGTTAGTCATTTTACTGGCTTCCCTGATGACGGGTACTGTGGATTGGATGGTCGAAGGCATTTCGATGGAGCATGTACTTTCACGCTATTTGCTGCTCGTGTTTGCTTTTGTCGGTGGTGGCACGATCGGTGCGGCTGTTGGCGTGGTCACAGGTCTCATCCTCAGTCTGGCTAATGTGAGTGCTCTTTTACAAATCAATCTGCTTGCTTTTTCCGGTCTTTTGGCAGGCTTGCTGAAGGAAGGCGGCAAAGTGGGCGTATCTGCAGGCTTATTAATCGGTACGGCTATTCTCGCGATTTACGGTGGAGCAGAAGAGACACTCTACTTCTCCTTGATCGAAACCTCCTTGGCCATTGTGCTCTTCGTTCTAACCCCTGCTGCTATTTGGAAAAAAGTAGCCAGATTTATACCCGGGACCCCTGAGAATCTACAATCCCATCAAGAATACATGCGCCGAGTCCGCGATGTGACGGCGGGCAAAATCCAGCAATTCTCCGACTTGTTTACGCAACTTTCCCATAGCTTTGCCCAGACAGCCGATCCTGAAGAAATAGAAGAACAGGCTGATGCCTTTCTCAGCCGTGTATCTGAATTCACCTGCCAAAAATGCTGGAAAAAAGAACAATGCTGGGAAAAAGATACACAATCGACCTATGAGGGCATGCGATTTTTAAGGGAAAAAGTGTACGAGCACGGTACATTGGCTGGGGTTACTCCGCCCCGTGATTGGGAGCGTAAGTGTGTAAAAACAGAGAAGGTCATGACTGTAATGGAGCAGGAATACGATCGCCAGCAATCGTTTGACCAACTGAAAAAACAGATAAAGGAAAGCCGAATGCTCGTAGCTGACCAGCTATCTGGAGTCTCTCGGGTCATGAGTGATTTTGCCCGGGAAATACAGCGAGAGGGAATGGAGCTGAGCTTTCAGGAAAAGCAGGTCTCACAAGCATTGGAGGGCTTGGGTCTGTCGGTACGCCGCGTAGAAATACACAGCTTGGAAGAAGGGAAGGTCGATATCGAAATCAGTCAGCCGACTTGCTATGGCCGCGATGAATGCGCGAAGATCGTGGCCCCCATGCTCACGGAGATACTGGGAGAAAACATTGTGGTTCGCGAGCGGCATTGTGAAGCACAAAAAGACGGTTCATGCACGATGTGCCTTGCTTCCGCCAAAACATATGAGATCGATATCGGGATTGCGGGTGCAGCCAAAGACGGCAAGCTACTATCTGGTGACAGCTTCCGCACGATGGATTTGGGGAATGGAAAAATGGCACTGGCGATCAGCGATGGAATGGGAAATGGCGAGCGGGCATCCATAGAGAGTCAATCCGCCCTTGATATGCTCCAGCAGCTTCTTCGTTCTGGCATGGACGAAAAAATTTCGATCAAAACCGTTAATTCCGTGCTCGCCCTGCGCTCCAAGGAGGAAATGTTCGCGACGGTGGACTTGGCTCTGATCGATTTGCAAACCGCTCATACCCGTTTTGTAAAAATCGGCTCCACCCCGAGCTTTGTCAAAAGAAATAAAGATGTTATCACGATTACCGCCAACAACCTGCCAGTTGGGATTTTGGAAGAAATCGAGGTGGATGTCGTATCTCGTATGCTCAAGCCAGGTGATTTGCTCGTCATGATGTCCGACGGTATCTATGAAGCGCCGCGCCATATTGAAAACAGGCAAGCGTGGATGAAGCGAATCATTAGCGAACTGGAGACGAATGATCCACAGGAGGTCGCTGATTTACTATTGGAAAAAGTCATTCGCCAGCATTCCGGACAAATTGTTGATGATATGACCGTGTTGGTGGCGCGAATTGACCGCTTTGTACCACAGTGGGCTGCCATCGCTGTACATGGCATGGAGAAGCTAGAGCGTCCTCGGATTGTGAGTTAGGAGTATGTTTTCTCTATTACCCGTCGATACTGTTGCTAAAAATATCCTGCGAAGTGAAGTGGATGAACGTTCGCTACACGGAGCTGGGAGTGACAAAACAGATCGAATGGGGAGATTATTGTGAAAGAAGCGACACTTCGTCAAATACTGGTAGTGACAGACGGTTGCTCCAACTCGGGTATGAGTCCCGTTGCTGCGGCGGCATTGGCAAGGGAGCAAGGAATTACGGTGAATGTGATTGGCGTAATCGACAAGAGTGAGCTGGGTGAGAAAGGGGAGAAGGAAATCAGGGATATTGCGGAAGCAGGAGGTGGACTCTGCGACATCGTGTACCCCCAACAGCTTGCGCAAACGGTACAAATGCTGACGCGAAAAGCAATGACGCGCACCATTCATCAAGTGGTCAATAAAGAATTAAAAGAGATTTTGGGCGATTCCGGAATAGAGGAGCTGGCACCCGATAAAAGAGTGCAGGTTGCCGGAATGGTTGACGAGTTGGGTGAAAAAAGCAGCTTGAACGTCGTGATGCTGGTCGATACTTCAGGAAGTATGAAGCCAAAGCTGTCGGCTGTTCAGCAAGCGATTCACGATTTCAGTATCAGTCTGCATTCACGGAGTGGCCATAGCAGAATGGCGGTCGGTTCATTTCCGGGGAAACAAAAGCATCTCGATATCCGCATTCCGTGGACAGAAAAGGTCGAGCAGGCCCATCAAATTACGAGTGATTTGGCGATGAGCGGAATTACTCCTACAGGCCCCGCCATCGTAGAGGCAATTGCCCTGTTTGAGCAGGACAAGCTCCCACGCTCGCTGCAAGATCGTTACATCGATCAAGACGATGAGGACGACTCGAACGGAATGCTGCGTGACCATGTCTTTTAAGGCAGCCACCCCCGACCTGCCCAAACACTTTACGGGCAAATGGAACAAAAAATCGTACCACGTCCTACGGGAGTTGGGGCGTGGTGCAAACGGGACCGTGTACTTGGTATCCCAAGGTGGCGTACAGCGCGCGGTTAAGGTTGGTGTGGAAGGCATAGATATTTTAATGGAAGTGAATGTGTTGAAAAGCACACAGCAGGGGCGGGATTCCAGAGTGGGACCGCTCCTGTGCGACGTGGATGATCTCGTTGTAAACGGGAAGGCCTGTACGTTTTATGCGATGGAGTATCTTCAAGGCTTGCAACTGGATGAATATATCAAGCAAGAGGGTACGGACTGGGTGGCCGTGATGATGGTTCAATTGCTGGCGCGGCTGGATGTTTTGCATCAGCATGGCTATATTTTTGGCGATTTGAAACCGCAAAATGTGATGGTTACCCAGTCGGACAAGCAGGTACGCTTGATTGATTTCGGTGGAGTGACCAAGCTAGGCAATGCGGTTCGGCAGTTTACAGAAGAGTATGATCGAGCTTTTTGGCACGCAGGTGATAGACGGGCTGAAGTAAGTTATGACCTGTTCTCGACAGCCGTGATGATGGTACGTCTGACGGTTGGACCGGAAACGTGGAAAAACAGCCATGGTGACCCACGTCACACGATATTACTCTGTGATATAATACGAAAAAGTGACAGCCTGTACCCTTACCGGGAGCCTCTATTGAAGGCTTTTCACGGTAAGTTTGCGACCGCGAAAGAAATGCGAGCGGAGCTGTTGGCAGTCTTGCGAGATAGCATGGCCGCCAAACCGCAAAAGTCGCAAAAGAAAGCGCGGGCGAAAGGGAATGTAGGCGCGGGCATTAGCGGTCTTTTTGTCGCCTCGTTACTCCTATTGGCTGGTACTTTGTATTACGCATGGTTTATGTGAAGGATGTGACGGTTCGTGTCCTCAGATTTGGTGATGGATACTTGCTTGTTGGCAGGCTCGATTATTTTGAAAAACGGTGGAGAGACTTACCGGACGGAAGAGACAATGGCATTGATTGCAAAGGCTGCGGGGATGGATGATGTAAACAGCTCGGCAACGCCCACTAGTATCATCCTGTCCTTTCGTTGCAGTGGATTCGATCATACAAGAATGGTTCGTACCCCCAAACGTACGACCAACCTCAATAAAATAACGCTCGTAAATGATGTTTCCCGACAGTTTGTCGGTGGGAAAATTAATTTGGAGCAAGCCTATCGGACGCTGCGTGAGATCGATCAGAAAAAGCAGATCTATCCGAAATGGTTGCAGCATCTAGCAGCCGCTACGGCCAGCGGCTCCTTTGCTATGCTTGCAGGGGGAGATTGGGGCAGTCTGGTTCCCTCTGCGATAGCCGGGTTGATTGTGAACCTGAGCCAGGAATATTTAGAACAGTTTGTCCGGATGAAGTTTTTTACGGAGTTCTCTGCCGCTTTACTAGGAGGACTTTTCGCGTTGTTGACCGTGACGGTCTTTCCGCAGTTGCATTTAAGCATCATTATTATTGGTGCGATGCTTCCGTTGTTTCCGGGGATCGCCATCACTAACTCACTTCGAGATTTGATGGCTGGTGATTTGGTTGCAGGTGTTTCACGCGGGGTAGAAGCGATGCTGACAGCTGTCTCCGTAGCGGTAGCCACAGCCATTATTCTTTCGTTTACGAGGTGAGTACGATGTTGTTAAAAGGATTGGCGCTTAGCTTCGCCTCCTCAGTAGCGTGGTGTGTGCTATTCAATGTGCCGGTTCGAACAATCGTAGCGGCTGGTTTAGCCGGAGTGGTCGGGTTTCTCGTCTACTCCATTCTTCCGATCTACGGTGCAGAGGTCTTGCTGTCGACGTTTGTTTCAGCTGCTGTTGTCTCTTTGCTCAGCCAGCTCTTATCTATTATACTGCGAGTTCCTTCTACGAATTTTAGCGTTGCAGGCATTATTCCACTGGTGCCGGGATCGTTGGCTTACAAAGCCATGCTTGCTTTTGTGAACAACGATTATGTCGGAGGGATTACTCAGGCGACCAAGACATTGATGGTGGCCGGCGCGATTGCTTCTGGACTTATATTTGGAATTTCGGTTCTGACGATCTGGAAAGGAGCCCGCTATGCTGGCAAGCGTGCGCAACGAGATTGAGTCCGAGGGGCTTTTGCTTCCAGGTGAGAGCGTTGTTGTCGGAATATCCGGTGGCAACGATTCTACCGCACTGTTGCATATATTGGCTTCTCTCAATAAACAATACCAGTATCATTGGAAGCTACATGCTGTCCATCTGAATCACGGCTTTCGTGGGGAAGAGGCAAGGCAAGATGCACTCTATGCAGAAGAGCTGTGTCGTGAACTCGGCGTGGTTTTCCACCTATTTGAGTATGACGTCCCCGCTTATATGGAAAAGACGGGATTGGGCGGGCAAGAAGCGAGTCGCGACATTCGCTATCGGCTGTATCGAGAGGTAGGTCTGGCGCAAGGAGCGACCAAGCTGGCATTGGCCCACCATGCTGACGATCAGGTGGAAACGATTCTCTTTCGTTTTGTGCGAGGCAGCAGGTTGCATGGACTGACAGGGATGCCGAAGCGAAGAATGCTTGCGGATTGCCCGATTGAGCTCGTGCGTCCGCTCTTGCATAAAACGCGTCAAGAACTGGAAGGCTACTGTCGGGAACATCAACTCGTCCCTCGTGAGGATAGTAGCAACCAATCGCGCAAGTATACGCGCAATCTGCTACGTCTGGATGTCATGCCTTTATTAGAAAAAGTGAATGACAAGTATCGAGAGCATATCTTGGCAACTGCAGAGGCAATTCGGCAGGACGAAGCGCTTTTAATGCGGCTGGCGAATGAGCAGTTGGAAAAGGTAATGATTGAGAAAAAACCTGAAGCATTTTTGATGGACAATGACAAGTTTCAAACTTGTGACGTTGCTTTACAAAGGAGAATGATTACTCTAATATTAAGTTATCTCTCAAAACATACCGAATGGTCTTCGCAACATGTGGAGACCGTTTTGCACATGCTAGGGGGAAGTCGCCCTTCTGCGGAATTGCATTTGCCCAATGACCTGGTAGTCGACCGGGTGTACGAGCGAATCACTTTTCGTCGTAGAAAGCGACAGGATCGCATACATACGTATAGTTACGAACTCGCCGTTCCCGGTGTAACCTGGATCGACGAGAGCAAGGCCACGGTACATATTACTTACCTGGAAGGTCCCATGGATTGGGAGCGACTCTCGGCGAATGAAGCGGTCTTTGATGCCGATCAGTTGCCAGGATCGCTGTATTTGCGTAACCGAAAACCTGGAGACCGCATCACCCTGTTTGGCTCAGCAAATGGAAAAAAGCTAAAGGATTTATTGATTGATGCCAAATTTCCACGAGCATGGCGTGACAAGCTTCCGCTTTTGACAGCGGGGGATGAGGTGATTTTGGTACCAGGTGTGCGCCGTTCCGCCGTAGCGCCTATCAATGGACAGACCAGGCGTTTTCTACACGTGCGGGTAGAGTTTGGAGAAGATTGGCGGGAGGTTTTTTCATGAATCAAGACATCGAGAAGATTTTGCTATCAGAAGAGGATATTGCGGGTAAAGTTCGAGAATTGGGTGAGACACTGGCTGCAGAATACAAGGATAAAAATCCATTGGTCATCTGCGTGCTGAAAGGCGCAGTCATTTTTATGGCTGATCTGATCCGTCACATGAACATTCCCTGCGAAATGGACTTTATGGCAGTTTCCAGCTACGGAAGTGGAACAGAGTCCTCTGGCATGGTGAAAATCTTGAAGGATCTCGATACATCTGTGGAAAACAGACACGTACTGGTTGTAGAAGACATCATGGACAGTGGACTGACACTGAGTCGCTTGGTAGAGCTGTTGCGCCATCGGGAAGCTGCTTCTGTAAAAGTGGTGACTCTCCTGAACAAACCAGAGCGACGCAAGGTGGATATTTCACCGGATTACAAGGGTTACGATGTTCCAGACGAATTCGTTGTGGGATATGGCTTGGACTATGCCGAGCACTACCGTAATCTGCCTTATATCGGTGTATTGAAGCCTGAGGTCTACACGAAGTAGGTTTGTTGTGGAGACCGTACTTTCTATGATAAAATGTGAAAAGTGTCTGTTCGTGAGAGGAGGTAAGGAATGAATCGCTTTTTTCGTAATACCGGGTTCTACCTACTGATTTTTCTTGTCACGGTCGGGATCGTGAATTTCATCCTCTCCGGTACTGATAAGGTTGGGAAACTTACATATCAGGAATTCCGGGTACAGCTAAAAGCTGACAACGTCACCGATTTGTCTATTCGACCTGAAAATGGTACTTACAGAGTAGAGGGTACGTTGGCTAAAGCTATTCCGGGACAGGAAAGCAACAAATTCTTCACCAATGTTTTTTTGTATGACTCAGATATTATTAAGCTAGTCGAAGAGAAAATTGATGCACAAAAGATGAAGAATGTAGTTGTTAATCCTGCCGAGGGTAACAGCATTTGGCTCACGTTCTTGACCTCTATCATTCCTTTTGTCATCATCTTCATCCTGTTTTTCTTTCTTCTGAATAATGCCCAAGGTGGCGGAAGCCGAGTAATGAACTTCGGTAAAAGCCGCGCGAAGCTTTACAACGAAGAAAAGAAACGCGTTACTTTTGACGACGTAGCAGGAGCGGACGAAGAAAAGGCTGAGCTGGAGGAAGTCGTTGATTTCCTGAAAGACAACCGCAAGTTCAATGCAGTTGGTGCTCGTATTCCAAAAGGGGTACTGCTCGTAGGTCCTCCGGGTACAGGTAAAACCTTGCTCGCGCGTGCTGTTGCAGGCGAAGCTGGTGTGCCATTCTTCAGCATCTCCGGCTCTGACTTCGTGGAAATGTTCGTTGGGGTAGGTGCATCCCGCGTACGTGACCTGTTTGAAAATGCTAAGAAAAATGCTCCTTGCATTATCTTTATTGACGAGATTGACGCCGTGGGTCGTCAGCGCGGAGCTGGACTCGGCGGCGGCCACGACGAACGCGAGCAAACTCTCAACCAGTTGCTCGTAGAGATGGACGGTTTTGGTGGAAACGAAGGGATTATCATGATCGCTGCGACCAACCGACCTGACATTCTCGACCCAGCTCTCTTGCGTCCGGGACGTTTTGACCGTCAAATTACAGTTGATCGTCCTGATATCAAAGGCCGTGAAGCGGTACTGAAGGTTCATGCCCGCAACAAGCCGATTGGCGAAGACGTGAAGCTGGAAGTGATTGCTCGTGGTACATCGGGCTTCACAGGTGCAGATTTGGAGAACTTGCTGAATGAAGCGGCTCTCTTGACTGCCCGCAGAAACAAAAAGCAAATCACGATGACGGAAGTAGACGAAGCGATTGACCGCGTGATTGCAGGTCCAGCGAAGAAGTCTCGCGTAGTGAGCGAAGACGAGCGCCGTCTGGTTGCCTTCCACGAAGCTGGTCATACGATCATCGGCTACCACTTGAGAAATGCAGAAATGGTACATAAGGTAACAATCATTCCGCGCGGCCAAGCTGGCGGATACACCGTGATGCTGCCGAAGGAAGACCGTTTCTTTGCTACCAAAACAGACCTGCTCGACAAAATCGTCGGCCTGTTGGGTGGACGTGTTGCGGAAGAATTGGTGCTCGGGGATATTAGTACCGGGGCGCATAATGACTTCCAACGCGCGACTGCTATCGCTCGCAGCATGATTACCGAATACGGAATGAGCAAGCTCGGACCGATGCAATTCGGTAAGAGTCAAGGTCAGGTATTCCTGGGCCGTGACTATGGCAATGAGCGTAACTACTCCGATAAGATTGCGTACGAGATCGATCAAGAAATGCAAAGCATTATCAACGAGTGCTACGCAAAGTGTACAGAATTGCTGACGAAGCACCGTGATCAGCTCGATCTGATTGCGAACACGCTGCTCCGTGTTGAGACTCTCGATGCTGAACAGATCAAGCAATTGATCGAAACAGGTAAAATGGATAACGATCCAGATGCAAATAAAGATGTGGTCGTGAACATTCAACCGAAGCTGGAAGAAGTAAAAGAAGAAGTAAAAGAAGAACCAAAGCAAGAAGATACAAACGAAGAACCGAAACAATAAGGGGCGCCTCAGGTGCCCTTTTTTGCTATAAATACTATGGGTGTTTAGCTCCTAAGTTTTAAAGGTTTCGATGAACCAATAAAGCTAGTGAGAAGAAAAAGCACAGGGCTCGTAGACCTTGACAGGCCACCCCAGTCGGAACTTAAAAAAGGGGACCACGCTTGTCGAACACTTCTTCCTTGAGAAACATCCGCCCGTAGGGTGGCTTTGGCTCGACGGTCCCCTTTTTTAAGTGGAGACGCCCAGTGAATCCCCCAGTTGGCGTGTCAGAGTCGAAGAGAACTGTGCTTTTTCTTCTCCTCCACTATGTTGACTAAAAGGCAAACCCAAAACGAATGAGAGGGATTGGATATGTTGCTTACACCAGGCATGGCTGCATTTGACATGGATGGAACCTTACTGACTCACGATTCAAAGCTGACAGAAGGAACGAAAGAAGCACTTCGCCAATTACAACAGCAAGGCTGCAAACTCGTTTTGTCTACGGGCAGGATGTATGGCTCCGCTCAAATTCCGATCGATTCCTTTCCTTTTGACGGCTATGTCTGTAGCAATGGCGGCACTGTTTTCGAGGGGGATGGCACGCTGGTCCGTCAATGGCTCCTTCCCACTGAGATGGTAATCGGTGCGATCCATGCACTGAGGCAAGAAACGATTTATTATGAGCTTCATGATACGAATAGCAATCGCTGGATGATCAAAGAAGACCGTGAACGTTTGGAAGCGACCATGAGTGAGGACGCATCTGTAGAAGGATTCTCGATTTTGAGTTTTCCTTATTACAGACTCGCACGCGTAGAGCCTTTGGCAGAAGTACTGGAAAAAGTAGAGTCCGGGGAAGTAGAAATCGTCAAATTCTTCGTCTGGCATCAAGACCCGGATCGTCTGGAGTGGGTGAAAGAGCAGCTAAAGCCTTGGAGCGAGCAAGTGACTATCACTTCATCCGGCAAGCAGAATGTCGAAGTAATTCCTCAAGGGGTTTCCAAATGGGAAGGGCTTCAATACTTTTGTGAGAAATGGGGAATCTCCCCTGAGAAAGTGATGGCATTTGGCGATGCCGAAAACGATCGTGAGGCGTTAACAGGCGCAGGATATTCCGTCGCAATGGAAAACGCTTCTGACGAGATCAAGCAGGTAGCCAAATATATCGCCCCACACCATAATGAGGAAGGCGTAGCCCGCTTTATTCGGGAGCGCGTCCTCGGAGAAAAAGGAGAGTAAGAGAATGAAAAAGCAGAAGCTGCGTCTGTACAGGCCGGTTTCTGCTTTTTTGTGCAAAATGTACCACGTTGACAAGGGGAGGTTATACGCTTACAATGACCGTAAATTATGACACCACCGTAGGGGGATTTTTTCCATGGACGCTTTAGCGTTAGAAAAAAAAGCCCAGCGCAACGCTGAGTTACGTGAACGACTGCTACAGCTGAAGAAAGAGCGTAATGCCATCATTCTTGCTCACTTTTACCAACGTCCCGAGATTCAGGAGGTCGCTGACTTCATTGGCGATTCCTTTGGATTGGCGCAGAAAGCGAAAGAAACGGATGCCGATGTGATTTTGTTCTGTGGGGTTCATTTTATGGGAGAAAGTGCAAAAATTCTCAATCCCCAGAAGACCGTTATTATCCCTGATGAACGGGCTGGCTGTCCGATGGCGGACATGGTGAACGTAGACGGACTGCGCAAGCTCAAAGCACAGCATCCAAATGCAAAAGTAGTGGCTTACATCAATACTTCTGCGGATGTTAAAGCAGAAACCTACATCTGCTGTACGTCGTCCAACGCGAAGCGCGTGATCGAGTCGATCGACAGCGATGAGATCATTTGGGTGCCGGACAAAAACCTCGGCCACTATGTATCCCAATTCACGGACAAGAAAATGATTATTTGGGAAGGGTACTGCAATACGCATGACCAACTGTCTGTAGAAGACATCATGACGTTGAAGCAGCAGCACCCAGAGGCTGTGGTTGTCGTTCATCCGGAGTGCCGCCCAGAAGTGGTATCCCTGGCTGACTACGTTGGTTCCACGACCGGAATTTTGAAATACTGCCGTGAGTCTTCGCACAAGGAGTTTATCATTGGAACGGAAGACGGCACACGCTACATGCTGGAAAAGGACAGCCCGGACAAAACGTTCATTTTCGCTTCCAAGTACCTCGTTTGCCCGAATATGAAGGTGAACAACCTGAAGAAGTGCGTCGAGGCGCTGGAGAATATGAAGCCGGAGATTTTTGTGCCAAAAGATGTTGCTGATGCGGCACGTGCTTCCTTGGAGCGTATGCTTGCGGTAGCGCCTGCTTAAAAGGAAGTCTGATCAAATGCAAAAAGGGAGTAGAGCGCAGGGGCTTTACTCCCTTTTTCTATTAGGAGGAGGCTTTGGTTAAGGGCTGGATAACAGCAAGGATCCGTATACATCTTTTACTCGTCTGATGGCATGGAGCAAACAAGGTTTAGCGAACAGGTAAACCATCCCATAGACACACGTGAAAACCATAGCGAGGTAGCTCAGGTATAACAAGCTTTTCTATAAAAACGGAAAAAAGAAAGACCTCCTCGCCGGGAAGTCTTGTTATCTGTGTTTAGGAAGGCATCGGGGTAGGAGTTGGTTTTCCGTAGCCTTGCCCGTAGGTTTGGTCTATGTAGGTACGAATTTCTTTTGTAGATTTGCCTTCTGCTTTCATCTTGCCGGAAATAACGGCGATTTCCATGCATACGCCGCAGCGAGTGCCGTGGTCATCCCAGACAATGGAGCCATCAGACTTTTCTTCTTTGATGAAGCAGTTGCCATTATGCCCGTGTCCAGCACTTTCACCACAACCACAATAGCATGGAATGGATTTGAGCAGCTCACGATTTGCGGCAGCAACTTTGTAGGAATCAATAATGACAGGGTCTTGGTTGTCTAAAAATTTTGGTAGCTGATCAGCGGAAGCAGTCAATTCCTGCAAATCTCCATTGGGGGCGTGCTGCGTGTGATCGCTATGATTCTGTTCAGCTTGATCAGTAGAGCCACAGCCAGTAAGCAGGGCTGCGGTGATAAAAGTAATGGCTAACCATGATTTACGTTTCATCTTGGACATACCTCCTGCCAGTTATTTTATCATAATGAGATGAAGAAATTGTGAAGCTGGGAGAGAAGATGTGTACGTATGATGTTTAAATCGTAATAAATCCTATTTACTTTTTGGGCTCCTCTCCGTATAATGAAAAACGATAAGAACGTAAATCGGAATCATTTTGAATTGGAGCAGGAGGAAATATAGATGAAAAGAGCGATGTTAGCAGCCCTCAGTTTCATTACGGCAGTGGGGTTGGTTGGTTGTGGAGCAGCAAACGAAACGGCTGGGACTCCGCAAGCTGGCAATGAAGCGTCAGGGAAGCCAAAAGTATACACGACGATTTATCCATTGGAATATGTAGCGAAGCGAATCGGTGGTGAACACGTGGAGGTAACGAATCTGGTTCCCGCTGGCGTAGAGCCTCACGACTACGAACCAACCGCAAAAGACATAGTCGCTCTTTCCGGAGCAGATATCTTCGCTTATAACGGCAGTGGTTTGGAGCTGTGGGTAGAGAAGGCTGTAACTAACCTCGACAAAAACAAGACAACAATCGTAAATGCGACGGAAGGTCTCGAGATGATTCGTGCAGCTGAGCATGAGCATGAAGGAGAAGGCCACACAGAAGAAGCGGGTCATGACCACGGGGATCTGGACCCTCATGTCTGGCTCGATCCGATGCAACTGAAGGCACAGGCGGAGAAGGTCAAAAATACACTCGTGCAAAAGGATCAGGCGCACGCTGCTGATTACGAAAAGAACTACACACAATTAGCAACAGACCTGGAACAGCTGGATAAAGATTTTAAAGATATGGTTACGCAAGCGCCGAAGAAAGAATTCATGGTTTCTCATAGCGCATTCAGCTATCTGGCAAAACGATACGGGCTGGAGCAAGTAGCGATCTCTGGGGTCAATCCTTCTGATGAGCCATCCACAACAGAGTTGAAGAGCTTGGTGGAGCATGTAAAGGAACACAACATTTCTTATGTGCTGTTCGAAACATTGGTTTCTCCGAAGGTAGCGGAAGTGATTGCGAAGGAAGCTGGCGTGAAGACGGCTACGCTTAATCCGTTGGAAGGTTTGACGGAAGACGATGTAAAGGCGGGGCGTGATTACTTGTCTATCATGCGCGACAATATGAATACATTAAAGACTGCACTCCAATAAGCTTTCCCTCGAAAAGATGTCGCTGGCCAGGCGGCATTTTTTCATTCATTAGTAGGATGCTTGTGGTTCGAGCAAAATCGTAGTACGATGAAGGGGAACAAATAAGAACAAATCCGATTTAAGGGATGGATATTTCATGGAACCACATAAACAAGAGGTGCCAGTTATTAAGCTCACAGGCGTCTCCTTTCAATATGAAGACAAACAGGTTCTCGATGAGGTTGAATTCACACTGGAACGCGGAGACTTTGTGGGCATCGTCGGGCCGAACGGATCAGGGAAATCTACGCTGATGAAGCTAATTTTGGGTCTGTTGACGCCAAACAAAGGGACAGTCGAGCTGTTCGGGCAACCGCTATCCAAGTTTCGTGAATGGAATCGCATTGGATACGTCGCTCAACAGGTCGCGCATGGAGCTGGTGGGTTTCCGGCGACAGTCCGAGAAGTCGTTTCTTCTGGATTGGTCGGCAAAGTGGGCCTTTTTCGCAGACTGACGAAACAGCATCATGAGAATGTTCGGGCTGCGGTGGAGCGTGTCGGCTTGCTGGAAAAGCTGGATCAACGAATCGGCAACTTGTCCGGTGGGCAATTGCAGCGCGTATTCATAGCGCGAGCTCTCGTGGCTGAACCGGAGCTGTTGATCCTCGATGAACCAACAGTCGGGGTCGATCAGGAATCGATCGATCAATTTTACAGCTTGCTTCGTTCGCTGAAGGAAGAGAACGGATTGACGATGATGATCGTCAGCCACGATGTGGGAGTCATGTCTCAATGGGTGACCAAGGTGGCTTGTGTGCAGAAGAAAATTCACTTCCACGGAACAGCGCACGATTTTGAGCACAACCAAGACAAAATCTTGCAAAGTATGTACGGTGATTCGGTCAGACTGCTGTCTCATCATCATTAAGCTTTGTAAATAGGTAAGAAAGAAGGAATAAACACATGCTTGCTGATTGGTGGCAGTATGACTTTTTGCGGTATACCCTGTTTTCAGGGATTTTAATTGGTCTGATTTGCCCTATTTTGGGCACGTTTCTCATTGTTCGTCGCTTGTCGATGATGGCAGATGGCTTGTCACACGTCACACTGTCTGGTGTAGCTGCCGGGATGCTCATTTCCAAAAAGGTCGCCTTTTTCTCCCTCGTCAATCCGCTGTTTTTCGGGATGTTGTTTGCGGTGATCGGTTCGTTATTCATTGAGCGGTTGCGTAAGGTGTACAAAGCGTATCAGGATTTGGCGATTCCGATTATTTTATCTGCGGGGCTTGGGCTGTTTACGGTATTGATCAGTATCGCAGACGGTTTTAATGCAGATTTGTATTCGTACTTGTTCGGAAAAATCGTGACGGTGTCCATCGAAGACCTGTATGCGCTGATTGGTGTGGCAGTTGTCGTTTTAGGGACAGTCGTGTTGATTTATAAGGAGCTTTTCGCGGTTTCTTTTGACGAGGAATTCGCTCGCGTCTCCGGCGTGGCAAGGCGTTCGATCAACCTGTTGTTTATGGTGCTCGTCGCTCTGACGATTGCGGCTTCCATGCGGATTGTCGGTGTCCTGTTAATCTCGGCGCTGATTACGCTTCCGGTAGCGGCTAGTCTGCAAATCGCAAAAAGCTTTCGTCAAACGATTTTCTTGTCGATTTTGTTCGCGGAGTTTTCCGTGCTGAGCGGTTTGTATTTTGCCTATCTCCTTGATTGGGCATCTGGTGGTACAATTGTGCTGATGGCAGTACTGGTTATGCTGGTTGTATTGGGTGTAAAAAAGCTGCGGGTCGCTTTCCGATAAGAGTTTTCCAGTTATGACAAAAGGAAGGAGTGTTTGTCGATGAAAGTAGAAGAAGCGCTGCAAATATTGAAAGAACATGGTTTCAAGTATACCGGCAAGCGGGAGGAGATGATTCGAATCTGCGCAACCGAGAAGCGATACCTGTCTGCCAAGGATATTATGGAACGAATCAAGGAGCAGTATCCAACACTCAGCTTCGATACCGTCTATCGCAACATTTCCACTTTTGTTGAGCTGGGGATACTGGAGGAGACGGAGTTGGATGGGGAAGGCAGATTCCGTTTGGCCTGTTCAACAGATGGACACCATCATCACCATGTGATTTGTACGGAATGTGGAAAGACTTCTTCTTTGCCAGGATGTCCGATGAATATCATTTCCGCGGTACCGGAAGAGTTTCAGGTGACAGGGCACAAGTTCGAGGTATATGGCACGTGTAAAGAATGTGTAACGCATTCGAATTAATTGGATAGAGGGGAGTGCTCGCTTTTGCGGGTGCTCTTTTTTTGCATCTCCTTCAAAGCGTGTATTTGCTATAATGGGTGGAAAATCATCAGTTACAAGAGAGAAGGGACCAGTCATGATTCCCCGTTATATTGTGGACTTTGATTTGCACACCTTACCTCGGATGAGGGCAGATGTAGCTGTTATTGGCGCAGGGATTGCTGGGTTGTATACGGCGTTGCAAACGAGTGAGTATGCGGATGTGGTGTTGATCAGCAAGAAGGGACTCGATGATAGTAATACACGCTGGGCTCAGGGAGGAATCGCTGCTGTAACAGCCCAATCGGATTCTCCCGCCCTTCATCGACAGGATACGTTAATCGCTGGAGCAGGTCTTTGCTCGTATAACGCTGTGGAAGTACTGGTGCATGAGGGTCCTGATCGCTTGCATGAACTGATTGCATATGGAACGGAATTTGACCGCGATGAACAAGGGGAGTATGAGCTGACACAGGAAGGCGCGCATAGCAAACGACGAATTTTGCATGCGAACGGAGATGCCACTGGGGCAGAGATCGTCCGCGCTTTGTCCAAGCGTGTGATGGAGCAGCCAAACATTCAGGTTTTGGAATATCATTTTGCAGTGGATGTCATCACGCAGGGTGGCGAATGCGTGGGTGTCCTCGTGCGGAAGCCGGATGGCGAACTGTTTTTCCTGGAAGCAAAAGCAACGGTGCTGGCTACAGGGGGTGCTGGTCAGCTTTACCGTTACACAACGAATCCACAAATCGCTACCGCAGATGGGATCGGCATCGCGTATCGGGCGGGCGCTCGCATAAAAGATGTGGAATTTATCCAGTTTCATCCGACTGCGCTTTACTATCCGGGAGCCCCGCGCTTTTTGATTTCGGAAGCCGTTCGTGGGGAGGGTGCCATTTTGCGTAACAGCAATGGTGATCGCTTCATGGAAAAGTACCATCCGCAAAAAGAGCTGGCGCCGCGTGATATTGTCGCCAGGGCGATTGTCTCTGAGATGGAACAGACGAAGTCTACGTTCGTGTATCTCGACATTACCCACGAATCGGAGGAGCTTATTAAGCGGCGTTTTCCGACGATTTATAATTTTTGCTTACAATACGGGCTCAATATGGTGACAGATTGGATTCCAGTAGCTCCTGCCTGCCATTATATTATGGGTGGGGTCCAGACAGACTTGAACGGGGAGACATCGACGAGCCGGCTTTTTGCATGTGGGGAAGCTTCCTGCACAGGGGTACATGGAGCGAATCGACTGGCCAGCAACTCGTTATCGGAAGCCGTTGTATTCGGTCACCGGATCGCGGAGCGGATCAAGCAGATGGATGATTTGCCAAGCATTCATCCCTTCGAGGTTGTTTCCAAGCAAAAACTGCCCCAAACGTTCAATACACGTGAACAACGATTGAAAATGCAAAAGCTCATGCTGCGGCATGTTAGTGTGAAGCGTGACGATAAGGGATTAACGAAAGCACTAGCAGAGCTTGCGCGAATGGAGCAATACTATCAGTACGAGCCTGAGAGTCTGGAAACGTTTGAATTCTTCAATCTGTTGAATGCTGCCGTCCTGACAACGAGAGCGGCACTTTTGCGGGAAGAAAGCAGAGGTGGGCATTATCGTACTGATTTTCCGAATAAAGACGACTTGGTGTGGCGCAAGCATTTGATCCAGTCTGTAGAAGATGGTGTCCAAGAGGAGTGTGAGAAGCATGATGTGGAATAAACGGGAGCTTCAGCGAAAAATAGAGGAATGGCTACAGGAAGACGTGGGATTTGGTGATGTGACGACCATGAGCACGATTCCTGAATCGGAACAGGGTGTCGGCATTTTATATGCGAAGGAAGCGGGAATCGTGGCAGGCTTGCCGATTGCGGAGCAAGTATTTGCCACGGTTGATTCTACCCTCGTTTTTGAGGCAAAAGTAGATGAAGGAGCACGAGTGGAGGTTGGTCAGCAGATCGCCGAAGTCAGCGGCTCAGTTCGTTCGATTTTGAGCGGAGAACGACTTGCCCTTAATTTAATGCAACGTTTGTCTGGGATTGCCACGAAAACGAGTGAATACGCAACGGCCGTTGCAGGGACGAAGGCACGAGTTGTCGATACGAGAAAGACGACGCCAGGCCTTAGGGCTTTGGAAAAGTACGCAGTTCGAGTCGGGGGAGGCTACAATCACCGTTTTGCCTTGTATGATGCCGTGATGATCAAGGACAATCATATCAAAGGAGCGGGCGGTATCGCACAGGCTGTTGCAGCGGCACGCGCGGTTATTCCTCATACGATGACAGTAGAGGTAGAGGCCGAATCATTCGAACAGGTTCAGGAAGCATTGGCAGCAGGTGCCGATACGATCATGCTCGACAATATGTCCCTCGATCAAATGGTGGAAGCCGTGCAGTTTATCAATGGACGGGCCGTTGTCGAGGCATCTGGCGGTGTGAGTCTGGAGACGATTGGTGACATTGCAAAAACAGGCGTAGATATTATTTCGGTAGGGGCGCTGACTCATTCTGTCAGAGCGTTTGATATCAGCCTCGATCTGAATACGCGCAAGCGGTAAGGAGCGACCACGATGTTATTGGTGATCGATATAGGCAACTCCAATATTGTGTTGGGTTTGTATGAAGGCGACGAGCTCCAACACCATTGGAGAGTGTCCACGGATCGTAACAAAACGGAAGACGAGTACGGCATGCTCGTCAAAAGCTTGTTTGGTAGCGTGGGGCTTGGCTTTGAACAGGTGAGAGGCGTCATTATCTCGTCTGTCGTGCCACCTTTAAACCTCACGATTGAACGTATGTGCGGGAAGTACATGCAACAAAAAGCACTGATTATCGGACCGGGTATCAAGACGGGACTGAACATCAAGTATGAGTATCCGCGAGAGGTAGGTTCCGATCGAATCGTGAACGCAGTTGCTGCGATTCATCATTATGGCGCACCACTTATTGTTGTCGATTTCGGTACGGCGACGACCTTTTGCTATGTGGATGAGCGGGCGCAGTATTGGGGCGGGGCGATTGCTCCCGGTATTGGGATATCGACCGAGGCACTCTTTACCCGTGCTGCCAAGCTGCCGCGAATCGAAATCACCAAGCCTGCAAGTGTAGTCGGGCGCAATACGATAGCGGCGATGCAGGCCGGCATTTTCTATGGGTTCGTCGGACAGGTCGAAGGCATTGTACGCAGAATTATGGATGAATACGGTACGCAACCTACCGTAGTTGCTACGGGAGGGCTGGCCTCTCTTTTTGCGAATGAGACCTCTTGTATCCATGTCGTGGATCAGAATCTTACGCTAAAAGGACTACGTCTGATCTACGAGCGGAATCAATCATAGCGACTGGCGCACGTATTTGCAGAAAAACATCTCAGGATCATCTGGATCTAGGTGAGTCAGGGTTCCGCAATGAACGTATCCGAGCTTTAGACAGAGGCGCTGCATTCTTTCGTTGGAAAGGTTAGTAGAAGTGAACAATTTCTCCGTAGGGGAGATCGTTTCCAGATAGCGCAACATCTCCTCGCCAATGCCTCGGTTCTGATAGTGAGGGTGAACAATGAGTAGATGAATAAAGCTGTTCTTAAAAAACGTTTGATTGATGATGGCGAAACCGACGATATTCATGTCGATTAACGCCAAGTAGCAATGCCCTTCTTCAATCGCTTCTTGAAGTTCAGATGAACGACTGGTTGAACCGAGAACGATTGCATCAATCGTACAGACAGCAGGAATGTCTTGAGGAGTAGCTAGACGGATCGAGGTCATCCATTTCAAATCCTTTCTACTTGTAATTGTTGCCTGTGTTGTATGGAGTGATAAAAGGGTGTTAAACTACTGGTAGAGATATTGATGATCCGACATATAAATAAAGGAGCCAATACCGTTGCAGCGGCAAGGCTCCTGAGACAAGTAGCTGTGGCACACCCACGGCGCGCATGATTACAAAAACAGCGAACCCACCGTCAGGCGGTCAACCTTAGGCGGTGGGTTTTCGCTTGTTACGCCACTTTCTTATCCAGCGGTAGAGCTTCCTGCTGCTAAACCAGAGGCTTAGCAAGGTTGCCAGTACTTTTAGGAAAAGGTAAAGCGTGCCGAGCGAGACCATCAGCATCACCCCCTTTACAGGAAGCTGTGCCGTGGTCTTCCACCGCCAGTCTTGTCTCGAGTTAAATTATACCATCTCGGCTTTCTTTATGGTGAGTTCTGTTATTAGTGTAGATACGAGCCGACTCGACAAAAAGAGTGGTATTCGGCGAGTAACATCCCTACTGACAGGTAATGATATATACGTAATTCGCATCTGTGGGGGGAGACAGAGAAAAAAGTTGAGATTTTCATTACTTTTCGTTGACAGTACATCCTCCACGCGCTACAATGGCTATTGTGCCTAGCAGAAAAGTTATGCCACATTGAACTTTTTAAGTTTATTTAAAAAAGTTCTTGCGTTTCAGATGAAAGCATGCTAACATATGAATTCTGAAAGGCAAACAAGCGGATCACTTTGATCCACTTCAAATATAC
>NZ_JABSUV010000002.1:0-264767 GCF_013284275.1 Brevibacillus sp. HB2.2 | reverse complement strand
GTGGTTTTTGTCCCCCATCTTGCGGCGACTTCTGTAATATAGCACGATCCTATCTCGTGAAGCAATAGTTTTTTAAAAATAATAGAAAGATTAATTTTTTCATAGATTTACCAAGCAAAATCCGATAGAATTTTAGCTAGATATGCAGATTTTAGTAGATTGGTGGAGACGATGACATGAAAAAGACTTCGAGGCTACTCACCTTCCTCGCCCTCTTCACTCTGCTGCCTACTGCTGCCCATGCTTCCTCATCGGCATATGTGGTATCAGCAGGTGATACGTTGAGCAAGATCGCTCGCGAACATCAGGTCACGGTGGATCAAATTATTCAATGGAACCAACTGAATGATGATCGATTGTCAATTGGACAAACTTTGTCAATTCATGGTGCAAACACTACTGGCTCCATTGCGACAGACATTCCTTCCGATGTAACTGTCGATCAGAATGATAACGCTACCACTGAGTCTAAAGAACTAACCGCTGGTGAAAAAGCCCGTGTCACTGGTGACGTGCTGAATGTGCGTAAAAAGCCTTCGGCTGACGCAAAAGTGTTAGGCAAGCTACGACTCGGTTCCATTGTAGAAGTCGTAGAAACGGGTAGTGAATGGACGAAAATCGAATTCGAAGATCGTGAAGCATACGTTGCTACAGAATTCCTCAGTCCAAACCTCACTTCTACCGTTTCGCTACCTGCCGAGGTAAATGCAGAAGATCTGGGTCGTTTGAAGGAAATTTTTGAGCCATTGCTCAAAACACCATACGTTTTAGGCGGAACGACTCCGAATGGCTTTGATTGTAGTGGCTTTACTTCATACGTTTTTGAGCAGCTTGGGGTTACACTTCCGCGCACTTCTGAAGATCAATTCCGTGGCGGTCAAGAAGTATCACTGGATCAAGCACAGCCGGGTGACCTTTTGTTCTACGATGCGCTTGGAAAAGGACGCGTGTCTCACGTAGCGATCTATCTGGGTAATGGAGCAATTGTGCACGCGAATGGCGAAGATGTTCGTTATGGCAAAGTCGAATACATGCATAAGCTTTACCCGTTTTACGGTGTGAAGCGTTACGCTAATTTCCAGTAAGCTTTCCTACACGGATAAGCAAACAAACAGCCCTCTCTGCCTTTTCAGCGCAGTTCGAGGGCTATTTGTCGTTCTATGCTTAATGTATTTCGGTATTATGTCCCTGCTGCTGCTGTTGTTGCTGTTGTTGCTGCCCTCCGATTTCAATTTTGCCCAACGCTTGCTTCATTTTGTCGAGCTGAAGTTGATAATCACGAACGACTACGGTAAGAACACTGACAGACTCCTTGAAATCTGGCTCGCTGCTTACTCTGTCGATGGCTCTATGTAAATGCAGCATTTTGTTCTCCGTTTCCCGTAATAGGTCGAGTAACTGCAATCCATTTACCACGTAATCACCTCATCTGTTTTTTCTTACTTTCTCCTTCCCCTCTGTTCCCTATGCGCACAAAAACGCTTTGCAGCATAAATAAAAAACGCCCGCTAATGACATAGCGGACGTTCTTCCTAATTTAGTTCAGGCGAGCAGACGCGAGCTCAACGAATTTTTCGATATCTTTTGCAACCAAAGAAAGGGAATTCCGCCAGAAATCAACGGAGCGTACATCAACATCCATGATGGCTGCTACATCCGCAATGCTCATTTTGCCCGTTACAGACAAGAGCTTGTCGTACTGCTCAACAAAAGCTTCCCCGCGCTTCAGATACTCTGCGTACAAGCCTTTCGCGAACAGGAGTCCAAAAGCATACGGGAAGTTGTAGAAATTGTAATCCGCGCTATAATAGTGCGGTTTGCATACCCACATGTACGGGTGCAGGGCTGCCGGATCTAAACCATCTCCATACGCGTCCTTTTGCGCTTGCAGCATCAGTTCGTTCAGCGTTGAAACAGACAAGGCACCTTCTGTTCTGCGCTCAAAGACAGCAGTCTCGAACAAGTAACGGCTATAAATATCAACGATAACCTGACTTGCTCCGCTGATATCATTTTCCAAAATCGCAAATGCTTCCTCGGAGGTCGCTTGTTCAAGCGCTGCATTGGCAATGATGGTTTCGCACAAAATGGACGCGGTTTCAGCGATTGGCATTGGATAGTCGCTATTCAAGAAGGCTTCGTTTACCAGACATTCTCCATGATAGCCATGTCCCAATTCATGTGCCATTGTACTCACATCGCTGTAGCTGCCTGTGTAGTTGGACATAATTCTGCTCTCCCCTACGATGTGTAGGTTGTAGCAGAATGCCCCTCCACGCTTGCCTTCACGAATCTCTGCATCTATCCACTGATTGTCATACGCTCGTGCTGCATAGTTGGCGAGCTTTTCGCTAAAACTACCAAAATGCTTCACGATGAAATCGCGGGATTCCTCATAAGAGAAACGCATGTCTGCCTCGCCCACTGGCGCAAACAAATCATAAAACGGCAATTGAGCGCTCTCATGACCGAGCAGCTTCGCCTTTGTACGGAAGTATTGATGGAAGGATGGCAGGCTCTCACGCATTGCCTGAAGCATTGCTTCGAGCGTCTCGCGATCCATGCGGGAGTCTTGCAATGTCTTATCCAGTGGTGATTCATAGCCTCTCAGCTTCGCTACGGTAATAACCTCGCCCTTAATTCCATTCAAGCTGGCAGCAGCAGCATCAACGATTTTTTTGTAAGCGGCAAGTTCTGCCTCGTATGCCGTTTTGCGAAGCTGTGGATCTTTTTCGTTCGCCATGTTTCGCACCACTGGCAATGGAAGCTGCTTGTGCTCTCCATCGACTGTAATGTCTACCAGCAATGTGGAGGTCAGCATTTCATGGAGCTTTGTCCATGCATTTGACCCTGTATTTTTCATTTTTGCCAAGATGATTTCTTCTTTTTCGCCCAGCATGTATTTGCTCTTGTCTGACATTTCTGTCAACATAAAACGATGTGTTTCTAACAGTTCCGACTGGGTAATCAACTCGGCCAGGTTGCTCAACGATCCTAACCATTTTTGGAATTGTACGCCTGGTTCAACCAATTCAACAGCTTGATTCTGCACTTTTTCAATCGCGAGCAGTGCTGCCTCATTCTTAGCATCGACGCTGGCAGTCAGCTCTCCGTAGGCGTACAAGCGGAATTGCGTTTGCAGGACGGAGGTCATCATCGTGATGTATTTCTCCATCTTCGCTACTGCATCTTCTGAAGATTGCAAGTTTTGCGCTGCCCAGCTTTTGATCTCTTCTGTTTCCCGTACGAACTTCTCCCAATCTTGTTTCCATTCTGGTGCATCAAATGAGGAATACAAGACGTCCAAATTCCAGCGCATATTCATGGGCACGCGCCTCCTTTTCACTTATGTAACAAGCCTATTGTAAAAAAAATTAGATGGATTCTGCAAGTTTTTACTAAGAAAACTTCTTTTGCGAAAAAAAGACTCTGCCGCTAGCGTAAGCAGAGTTCTTTTGTAGACGATCAAGCTCGTACCGGCTGCGTCAAAAACGTCAAGGCGGACAAGGCAAAAAGCTGGGTAGATTCTACCAATTGGTCAATCGCTACGTACTCGTCTGCATGATGAGGGATGTGGCGATCGCCTGCACCTGTTGTTAAAATCGGAATGCCTGCCTTGTGCAGGAAGGTTCCATCTGTCGCACCTGGAACGCCATTGTATACGGGTTCTTTTTTCGTGATTTCCCGATAGGCGCTTGCGACAGCGGTCACGACTTCTTCCTTCATGCCAGTCAACGTCCAAGGACGCTCTTCGATGACTTCCAAGGTGGCTTTGAACTTGTCATCTTCTTTACTTAATCCTTCTAATATGGCACTGATTTCTTTGTACAGCCCTTGGTGGTCCTGCCCAGGTACTGTGCGAATATCAAGTGTGGTCATGCATTGATCCGGTACGACGTTGATTTGAGCGTCTCCTTTGACCGGTGCCTGCAAAATCGTCGGAGTGATACTCGGCCACCCCAACATCGGGTGCTCTCCCAGACGAGCCATTTCCTTGCGCTCCAACCCCTCTAATGCGACTATGGCGCGTGCCATCCTTGTGTTCGGATTGATTCCTGTCAATGGCATAGCTCCATGCGCCATTTTGCCAAACGTACGAAGAATCGCTCGCATTGCTCCTTTTTGCGTGATGCAGAGCTGATTTTCTTCCGGTTCACAGATGATCGCAGCATCGACGTTGTTGGCCCAGCCGCGCCGGATGAAATCTTTGATCCCGATCATCATGCTCTCCTCATCGCAAGGGATGCACAGGAGGATTTTGCCTGTAAAAGACTGTTTGGATCGTTGGATAGCTTTGACGGCACATATTGCGGCAGCCAGATTTCCTTTTGTGTCACAGGATCCACGCCCGTAGATACGCCCACCAGATATTGTCCCGCCAAAAGGGTCGTAGCTCCAAGCACCCCGGTCCCCTTCTGTTACAACATCTGTATGGGCTTCGAACAAAAGCGTTTTGCCAGGTCTACCCGAATCGTAAAAAGCGATGACATTCGGCCTGCCCGGAACAACCTCTTCATAGAAGACCTGCAACCCCATATTGCGAAGATAATCGGCGACAAATAGCGCTACCCGCTCTTCATTCGCTCCTGCCTGATCAGGGCGAAACACACTCGGAATTCTAACGAGCTCCTGCGTTAGGCGCACAACCTCCTGCTCGTCAACAAAGGATATCACCTGATTCATCCGCCAATCCTCTCCTCTGCATCCCATTATGGTACACCTATTCCTGGAAGTAACTACGATAAGAAGGCAGTCCTCCTGCCTCCTCCGCGTGCTTAACGGCTTGGATGACGGCTTCAGCCAGAACATCTGCGGACAACGCGCCCACCAAGTCTACACTCGTCTCGACTTCGCCTGTTGCGACCGCAAAGATCGTATCGCCATCGTACATGGTGTGAATCGGCCGGATCGTACGGGCAAGCCCGTCGTGAGCCATTTGCGCTACTTTATTTGCTTCTGCTTTGGACAAGTGGGCATTGCTCGCGACTACGGCAATCGTCGTGTTTGTACCTGGAGGGATCGGGGCAAAAGCTCGCAGACGCATTAACTCCACGCTATCCCGAATCGTTCCCTGTTCATCTCTCGGGCCAGCTATGATCGTCCCTGACTGCGGATCTACGACATGACCGACCGCATTGACAGCGACGATGGCACCAACGACGAGTCCATTGGGTAGAATGACGGAAGCTGTGCCCAATCCGCTCTTCATCGCATTCCCAAATCCATTCAGCTTTCCTACTGACGCACCTGTACCAGCGCCGACGTTTCCTTGTGCTACTGTCTCACGGCTCGCTGCCTGTCCTGCCTCATAGCCCATTTGACGATCCGGACGAACCCGATAGTCGCCTACAGCCAGATCGAACAAAACTGCTGCTGGAACGATAGGAACGACGCCAAAGCCAACATCCAGTCCGATGCCTTGTTCTTCCAAATACTGCATGACACCTGTAGCAGCATCCAAACCATATGCACTACCACCGGAAAGGCAAATCGCATGGACGACACTCACAAGATTGACAGGGTCCAAGAGGTCCGTCTCGCGGGTACCCGGGGCAGAACCCCGGACATCCACACCGCAGACAGACGGCTTTTCCAGCATAATCACACTGCATCCCGTTAATGTTTCTTCATTTTGTGCATGCCCGACGAGAACGCCGGGTACGTCAACAATCGTTCCACTCATTATAAGTCTCCTGAAATTTTTGATTTTTGTCTGCCTGCTGAGCCTAATTTTTTCCAAGCCGCAACAACAGCCACCGTAACAATGACAGAAACAATTGCTTCTGGCAAGCCGCTCGTGATCGCGACCGTGGTCGCTACACCGAGGGTCATATATCCTCGAATGACGGCCATGCCCAGTACCAGGATCGTGTTGGTCATCGCCCCAATAAAGCCAGCGGCACCAATCGCTACATACTGATTGACGTTTTTCAAACCAACGTATGTCAAGTAAGCAGTCACACCAATAAACAAGCGTGGCAGGATGGCAACGAGAGGGTCTTTAAAAAGGGGAACGGTGGCATTTAAGAAAGAAGAGACTCCAAATATAAGGCCAATGATCATACCAACGCCCCAGCCCTCCATTATGCCCCCGATAACAGCCGGGATGTGCATAATAGTGGCATTGCCCGCTGCTGTCGGAACCGGAATGTAGCCGAGACGTGTCACCCCGAGCAAAATCGCGATCGCGCCCAGAACGCCTGCAATGACAATCTTGCGAACGGTCAAGCCTTTTTCCATGCATACTCCTCCTTTTACGCGTTTTATGTGGAATGCCCTACTCGGGCGAGTTCCCGCTAGTCTCCCTTACCAAGGTATGGCGAGCATGATGGCAGAAATGACAATGCTTGCGATCAGCGCAACGTAATCCTTGCCTACTGCCTTGTATTGGGTGTATCTAGTCCGTGCGGCGCCTGGTGTGTAGCACCTGGCTTCCATTGCCAAAATCAAATCTTCTGCTCTGGAAAGCGCCACATTAAACAACGGGATGATGATGGGAAACATGTCTTTTGTTCGCTGGATGATCCGCCACCATTCTCCTGTCCCGAAATCTGCACCACGGGACGCTTGTGCTTTCATCATTTTTTCCATTTCCATGGCGAAGGTAGGTACAAAGCGCACAGCAATCGTGATGATCAACGCAAACGCGTGAACCGGAAACTTTACTTTTTCCAAGGGCCCTAGCAGTCGTTCCATTCCGTGCGTGAGTTCCGTCGTAGAAGTACTCAACGTGAGGACACTCGATAAAAAGATCACTTCTACAAAGCGCATAGCTGACACGATGACGAGGCGCACACTCTCACTCGTGATCGTGATGAAGCCGTATTTCAAATAAACGGTTCCGCCATTGACAACCTCCCCGTAGAAAAGCAACTGCATGATTGCCAAAATAATAATAAAGGGGATGGCGGGCTTGATCCCGGATATGCCGTAATGCAGGGGGATTTTCGAGATTTGAAACATCCAGATACAAATAGCTAAAGCAAACAGGTTGCCCACGTATGTATCACAGATGGCAATCGCTAGGATGAGGATGACGAAAGCACCCAGCTTGAAACGAGGATCGAGACGATGAACGACAGAAGCAGTGGGTAAATATTGACCGATGGTAATATTGCGCGTCAATTCAAATTCTGCTGACATGTGGACCCCCTCCTTAGCGATTCATCAGTTTCAAAATTTCCATCGCCGTCTCTTCAGGTAAAAAAGCGCTTGGATCGATGCTGTAGCCCTGCTCACGGAGCCTGTATAAAATATCAACCGATTCCGGTGTGCCGATATGATGCTGGCGCAGCAATTCCTGATTGCCAAAAATTTCTCGTGGTGTCCCCTCGCAGACTGAATTGCCGTTTGCCATGACGTAAACGCGATCAGCAAGCTTTGCGACCTCTTCCATATTGTGTGAGACGAAAATAACTGTAAGCTTTTCTTCCCGATTGAGACGGCGGATGCGTTCCAATAGCTCAAGACGAGAGCGCGGGTCTAGCCCTGCTGTTGGCTCGTCAAGCACGAGAACCTTGGGTTGCAAGGAGAGGACGCCAGCTAATGCCACCTTGCGCTTTTGTCCGCCACTCAAGGCAAAAGTCGGACGGTCTTTCATCTCTTGAAACGAGAGGCCAACCAAGTCCATCGCCCACTGAACGCGTCGCCGCACCTCCTTTAAAGGCAGCCCCATCCGAAAAGAGCCATAGGCTACATCATCACCGACCAGCTTTTCGAACAGTTGATCCTCCGGGTTTTGAAAAACGAGCCCTACTTGTCTGCGCAACGTACGAATATCGATCTTCGGTTGAGAGACATCCATTCCATTAATGATGACCGTACCGGATTGCGGGCGAATCAGGCCGTTAAAATGCTGGATTAACGTCGATTTTCCCGAGCCGGTATGACCGATAATGGCCAAGCATTCGCCCTCTGCCACCTGGATGGTTACCTGATCGAGAGCACGATGTTCGAGAGGAGTTCCCTGCATATAGACATGAGATAGATTTTCTACGTTTACGATCGGTTGCGTCATGAACCACTCGCCTCCGCTTGTCTGACGTACAGACGATTAACCTCCGCGACAACTTCCTCATTGTGGATGAGATCAGGTGTAAATTCGCTATATTCGGAGTGAACGAGATGAGCAATCCGGCTCGCGTCCGGAACATCCAGATGCAGCTCGCGAAGTCTTTCTTGATGGGAAAATACTTCTCGCGGGGTGCCCTGTAATACGATCTTGCCGCCCTCCATCACGATAACGCGACCCGCTTCTGCTACCTCTGACATGTGATGGGTCACCGTGACAATTGTCATTCCTTCGCGGTGCAGCTTGCGGACGACGGCCAAAATATCCTGTCTACCGTAGCTGTCTAGCATACTCGTCGCTTCATCCATGACGAGGCATTGTGGCTTCATCGCCAATATCCCCGCAATAGCGATCCGTTGCTTTTGTCCGCCAGACAAATGATGAGGCGGTCGATGGCGAAAGGCACTCATTCCTACTGCCTCTAGGGCAAAATCCACTCGTGTTTTCATCTCTTCCGCCGATGTTCCGATGTTCTCCAATCCGAAGGCCACATCGTCCTCTACAATCGTCGCGACAATCTGATTGTCCGGATGCTGAAAAACCATCCCGACACGGCTTCTCACTTCATGAATACGCTGTTTTTCACGCGTGTTGATTCCGTTGACGATGACATCGCCTTCCTTTGGAGTCAATATTCCATTGAGATGCTTAGATAGTGTTGACTTACCAGACCCATTATGACCAATGATGGCGACATACTCTCCTGGAAACACCTCCAGTGAGACATTTTGCAGGACAGGAATTTGATGATCTTGGTTAACCTGATAGGCAAACGAGACATTTTCTACACGAATAATCGGTTGTGGTGTCATGCTCTCCCCTCGCCTCTTCGTAAAAGTCGTATGTGTTGTGTTCCTATAAATAAGCAACTACCATGCCAAATAAATATGTTTTTAATTTTCTGTAAATTAAGCAACTAACGGTGGCACTCTGTTGCAATTATGCATCGACATTGTTGCAATTGCATCAATTTTTACGACCTTTCGTAGCGCTTCATTTTTCTCCATAGGGTGGACCGATCCATTCCCAAAATTTTCGCCGCCTCCCCTTTGTTTCCCTTCGTCTCCGCCAAAACCTTTCGGATGGCTTCTGCTTCTCCCTCTTCATGGTCTCGGTAAGATTGTCGCTGATGCAGCTTCTTGGCAAAAAAAGCTGTGTCCCCCTTGCCAAGCGCGTCATCCTTGCACAGCAAGACCATTCTTTCCACTACGTTGCGCAGCTCTCGTACATTGCCTGGCCAGTCGTATTGTTTGAGAACGTGAAAAACGGCCTCTTCTACTTTCACATGCCTTTTATTTTCCCGTTCCTTGATTTCTTCCATGATCGATGTCACCAATAGAGGAATATCTTCGATTCGCTCTCGCAAAGCAGGTAACTCAAGCGTCAACACATTCAATCGGAAGTACAGGTCTGAACGAAACTGCTTTTCCTCGACCAGTCGTTCCAAATCCCGATTCGTTGCCGCAATGATTCTCACATCGACAGGGACGATACGCTCTCCGCTGATTCTGCGCACTTTTTTCTCCTGCAAGATACGCAAGAGCAACGCTTGGATCGGAATCGACATCTCTCCGATTTCATCGAGAAACAGAGTGCCTCCGTGAGCCAATTCAAACAGCCCGGGCTTTCCACCTTTTCGCGCGCCAGTAAAAGCGCCCTCCTCGTATCCAAACAACTCGCTCTCCAATAAATTGCCAGGGAGAGCCGCACAGTTAACCGGGATGAACGGTCCGGTTGCACGCTGGCTGCTCAAATGTATCCCTTGAGCAAACAGCTCCTTGCCAGTCCCAGTCTCTCCCTGTATGAGAACGGTCGCATCTGTCCGCGCAAATGTTTCCGCCCATTCCTTTGCTTCCCGGATCGCAGCAGATTCTCCAATGATATCCTCCAGGCGGAATTTGGCTTCCAAGCCGCTCTCCATACTTTGCTTGCGAATGCGCATCTCCATTTTTTGAATGTCGGTAATCTCTTTAAAAGTGGAAACCGCCCCCACTATTTCACCCTCTACGACAATCGGCAAACGGTTGATAATAATTTGTCGATTCAGGATCGTGGCAATGTCCCCTATTTCTTTTTTTCCCGTTGCCAAAATCCTCAACATATCTGAATTAGGGATATAACGGGTAATTTTTTGTCCAACAATATTGCTAGGCAGACCGAGTATTTCCATCGCGTTTTTATTGACCCCGATTATAATCGAATCCCGATCGACCGCAATGATCCCGTCATGAGAAGCGTCCAGAATCGCCTGCACATGGATGTCATGGATCATTTGCCTGGTTCTCCTTCCTCGGCATGCTCAAGCATGACTGCTACTTCTGGTGCTGGCCTTCTTGCCCGACGCTTTTTTCGTTTCTTTTTCCGTAAAATGAAAATGGACAGGAGCATCAGTGCGAGGATGGCTAGTTCGATTGGTTGTGCCAGCTTTGCAGAAGTCCAGCCACTCATGCCCAGCAAGTGAAAGATGACGGCTATGTAAAGGAAGATCGATGCTAGATTTTGAGCTTTCACCTGTTTCACCTCTGCTTTTTTCACAATAATCTGACTTGCACTCTACGAAAAACTCCCATGGAGCCGTGAACATCGCTCCACAGGAGAGTTGGTTCTTGTTGTCTTTCAATTAGATAGGGAACAGCTCCACCATTTCTTTGCTCTCCAAGTTTTTCACCATGTCGAGCCATGCTTGTGGCTTTTGTGGAAGCACGGCGTAATATCGCTTCAGGAACGTGACGATCAGATCCGCTTCGAGGGTCGTTTGCTCCTCGTTAGTCGGCATGAAGCCGAGATCGAGTCCAGATACTGCTTCGCCGTCATTTTGCCAGGACGGATGCACATACGTAAAGTTCGTACGTTTGTAGCCCAGATGCGAGAGTACTTCACGGCGTACAAATGGGTCCATTGGCTTGATCCCACCAAAGCTGTGCTCTGCCACACGGTACGGGTCGTAGATTTCTGCAAACATCCCGTACAGCTCCTTGCCGTTTTCAGCAGCCAGAGCGAGCAGGTCCTTTTGACGCTCTCTGGCGAGGAAGCGTCCCACTCCGAGTCCTTCGCGACCAATGATCGTGAAGTCTGTCATGGCTACGTTCATGTCTGTGTAATAACGGTATTCGGTAGCGCCCACAACTTCTCCTTCGTGTACAGCTACAAATACGCGAATGCCTGGATCTTCGAGCGGTTCTTTCCACAGATCGTACGCCAATACTTCCTCCGGCGGGAAAACCTCTTGCATCAAGCGGTGCATTTTCGCAAACAGCGGATTGTCAATATGTTGAATACGTACGAATTCCATTAGCCAAATCCCCTCTCGATCGATTATGTCGGATAAACGCCCTACAGATGCTGTTGAAATGGATTTTTCCATTCCATAAGTGTCGCGTAGTTGCGAGATTCCTCATCTTCCAAATAATTTGCCACAACCCGAACAGGCGTGCGACCACAGTGCATGAGAAATGTAATCACCGTGTCTCTTACTTCCCCTGTCAGAACACGTTCCAAATACTGCTCAGGTGTCCATTGGTCTGCATACCGTCCATATCCTGGCATGCGACCTCCGCCGAGCAATCTGCGCAGTCCTTTTTGTACCACCAGCTCATACATTGCTTGCATCATCTGTTGACCCAATCCCAGCTTGCGGAAGCTCGGGCGGATACAAATATCTACAATGTATAGCGTGTCCCCCTCAGGATCATGATTACGAATATAACCGCTATCCGTGACATCTTCCCATTTATGCTCGGGGTGAGCCGGATCAAACTTCATGAGCAACCCTGTCATCGAACCAGCTAAAATGCCGTCCACTTCTACACAAATAGCACCTTCCGGGAAGAGCGTAATATGGTTCGTCAGCTGCTCCTGGTTCCACCATAGCTCTGACGGGAACGGCGGGGGAAAGCTCTCCGCCTGTATTTGGATCAATTCGAAGAAGTCTGCGCGATTGTAGTTGCGAATGACGGCTTTGCGTGGCTTGTTCCTAAATACATACAGCTCTTTTCTGTACATATGCATCCTCCTGCTGTCCAGATCACAATGGAGTGCTTACTTCCAGTCTGTATACAAATCGGTGCGGCGGTCGCGCCACGTTGTGACGGAGCCTTTTTCCCGCACATCGTATAGCAATTGGATATCCAGGTCAGCGGTTACCATCATATCGTGGTTGATTTCCCCTTCAGCAAGAATGCCTCGCGGAGGGAACGGAACATCGTTTGGTGTCAAGATCGCCGCTTGTCCAAAGTTCGCTCGCATGAAATCAACGGTCGGCAACGAGCCTACTGTTCCAGTCAGCACGACATACACTTGGTTTTCAATTGTCCGGGCATGACTGGTATAGCGTACGCGGTGGAACGCGTGGCGATCATCCGTGCAGGATGGGCAGAAAATGACGTCTGCACCCCGTGCTTTGGCGATGCGCACCCACTCAGGGAACTCAATGTCGTAGCAAATAATCATCGCTACCTTCCCTTTGTCGGTCTCAAAGATTTGCAACGAATCGCCAGCCCCCATGTTCCAGCCTTTTACTTCCCATGGCGTGATATGGATTTTTTTCTGCTGGCCTACACGTCCATCCGGGTAGAACAGAAAAGCCGTATTGTAAAGCTTGCCGTTTTCCTCAATGATGTGCGTTCCACCAATCAGATGCATCTCATATTTGGCAGCGAGGGAACGAAACAGCTCGACATATCGGTCCGTGAATGCTGGCAATGCTGTAATCGGCAGCGCATTGCCCTGTTCGTCTCCGATTGACATGAGTTGAGTCGTAAACAGCTCCGGAAAAAGGAGAAATTCTGTGTCGTACTCTTGCGCGTTTTTTACGTAGTGCTCAACTTGATTGGCGAAGTCTTCAAAGCTATGTATGGTATGCAGATGGTACTGCACAGCGGAAACACGCATTTTCATGCCATTCTTCCTTCCTCAGACGTGATAACAACCTCTCAGACTAAAATATATCAAAAACAGTCTGTAAAGTCTCGTCATAGACTGTATGAAAAAAGTCGCCTATCGGCTTAGACGGGCGACTCTCACCATTATTGGTTGATGCACATCCGCAAAACGGTTTTGTAGAGCAACTCTGTTCCAAGTGCTACGTCTTCATAGGCTGCGTATTCTTGCGGATTATGACTGATACCGTCCCTGCAGCGGACAAAAATCATCCCGTAATCACAAACGTAGGAGAGCGCCAATGCGTCATGGAAAGGACCACTCATCAGCTCGCGCACAGAGGCACCGAGCTTGCTGCTCTCCTCATGCATGATTGCCTTAATCCAGTCGGCACAGTAACGCGGTTCACTATTTGTATCTTCCGTAATGGTATAGTGCAATCCACCTTCTATGGCAGCTAGCTCAATCGCCTCGCGCAACGCTTGTTCGCGCTCATCGCGACGCTTCAAATCGATATCCCGCAAATCAATCGAAAAACGCACCCGTTCGGGAATGATGTTGCGCGAATCCGGGAAAACCTCCAGGTGACCGACCGTACCGACTGTTGGCGCTTGTGGATCGAGCTTTGCCAGCTCGTTCACTGCCAAAATTACTTTTGCCGCCCCTACTAGGGCATCCTTTCTCATCGACATCGGTACGGAACCAGCGTGCCCGGCAAATCCAGTCAGCTCGACCGTCCACCATAAAGGCCCTGATATCGCCGACACGATCCCAATCGCTTCTCTCGCATCATCGAGAATCGGCCCCTGCTCAATATGCAGTTCAAGATAAGCACCGATGCTGCCTTTTGGATAAATAGACGCTTCCAGGCGATCAGGATCGCACCCAAAATCAATCAGCGCCTGCCTGCGTGTGATCCCGTTTTTATCCGTCCTCTCCAAGTCCGCCGGTTCCAGCATACCGAGAATGCCTTTGGAACCAAATAGTCCTTTTTGAAAACGGCACCCTTCCTCGTCACAAAACGCAACGACCTCAATAGGCTGTGCAGGCATGATTCCTTGTTCATTCAACGTCTGGGCGACTTCTAGTCCACCCAATACGCCGATCACCCCATCGTACTTACCCCCGTACGGCTGCGAATCGATATGCGAGCCAATCATCAAGATCGGGGCTTGCTCATCCTTCCCCGTCATCCGGCCAATCAAATTACCGAAGTCATCGATCCGCGTGTGAAGACCGGCTTCTTTCATCCAGCTAGCCACCAGTTCTACGCCTGCTCGGTCTTCAGCAGACAAAGCGAGTCGACATACACCCGTTTCGCCTATTTTCCCAATTTGCGCCAATTGCTCGATTCGTTTTTGCAGCCGTTCTTCGTTGATCGCAAGCTTCCTCGCCTTTACGTTCATGCTCGAAGGACCTCCTCATCTTGGCCGTGATAGACGAAAACTCATCCTTACCTTATGCATGTGCCTCTCCCAAAATAGTATTCAACTCGTCCTGTTCCTAGTAGAAATTTCCTCAAATGAAGCGATTCTGTATAGATTAGGTCAGGAAAATCGTCTTTAATCTTGGTATAATGAATCGGAAAGTCAGGTAGGAGGAACAACAGATGACCGAGTGGTTGAATAAACCAGTGAAGACCATACAAAGACCAAAGAAACGAGGTACGGTAGAATACATCGATGACCAGTATATCGTGGTGTTCTTTACTTCCCCGCGAAAAGAGCGCGTTATTTTCTCGAGCAAGGAAGCGTTCCTTAATAAAGTCGAGTTCGTGGAAGACCCCGTTTCATGAGAAAAAGCCCCTGACTTCAGCACTTCAATTAGTGCGAAGCCAAGGGCTTTTTATATGTGCGTAGGTAGCTTACGCGTAATGCTCGTCACGCAGGCGTTTGATTTCATCGCTCTCCAGGTACTCGTCATATGTCATCATTTTATCAATGACACCCTTCGGCGTGAACTCAATGACCCGGTTCGCAATGGTTTGAACGAACTGGTGGTCATGAGATACAAAGAGAAGTGTACCGTCGAACTCAATCAAGCCGTTGTTCAATGCAGTAATGGATTCCAAATCCAAGTGGTTCGTCGGTTCGTCCATGATCAATACGTTGGCACTCGCCAGCATCATCTTGGACAGCATGCAACGAACTTTTTCTCCCCCGGACAATACGTTTGACTTTTTCAGCGCTTCGTCTCCAGAGAACAGCATACGACCGAGGAATCCACGAATGAAAGTCTCGTCTTGATCTTTGGAGTATTGGCGCAGCCAGTCAACCAGGCTCAAATCGGAGTTAAAGTACTCCGCATTGTCTTTTGGGAAGTACGCTTGGGAAGTCGTAACGCCCCATTCGAAAGAACCGCTATCAGGCTGAACTTCGCCCATCAAGATTTGGAAGAAGGTTGTTTTCGCCAGCTCGTTTGGTCCGACAAATGCAACTTTGTCTCCTTTGTTGATGGTGAGGTGAAGGTTTTCAAAGAGTTTTTCGCCTTCAATCGTCTTGCTCAAGCCTTCGATGGCTACGAGGTTTTTACCCGCTTCACGCTCTGGCTTGAAGTTGATGAACGGATACTTACGGCTGGAAGGACGAATGTCTTCCAACGTAATTTTCTCCAACAGCTTTTTACGCGAAGTCGCCTGCTTGGACTTGGAAGCATTCGCAGAGAAACGCGCAATAAACTCTTGCAGTTCCTTCATTTTTTCTTCTTTCTTCTTATTCTGATCACGAACCATTTTCAGCGCCAATTGGCTCGATTCGTACCAGAAGTCGTAGTTACCTACATACATTTGAATTTTGCCAAAGTCAATATCCGCAATGTGCGTACATACCTTGTTCAGGAAGTGACGGTCATGGGATACAACGATGACGGTGTTTTCATAATCCGCCAGGAAGTTTTCCAACCAACGAATCGACTCGATGTCCAAATGGTTCGTCGGCTCATCCAAAAGCAGGATGTGTGGATTACCAAACAGCGCTTGCGCCAACAGAACGCGTACCTTCTCTGAACTAGCGAGATCCTTCATCTGCTTGTCGTGCAGGTCTGTCGGGATACCGAGACCGATCAGCAAGCTAGCTGCATCTGCTTCGGCCATCCAGCCGTTTAGCTCTTCGAATTCTCCCTCCAATTGGGACGCGCGATTGCCGTCTTCCTCAGAGAAATCTTCTTTCATGTAAAGAGCGGTCTTCTCTTCCATGATCTCGAATAGGCGCTTGTGGCCCATAATTACCGTTTTTAACACTTCGTACTCGTCGAATTCAAAGTGGTTCTGCTTTAATACAGCGATACGCTCGCCCGGTGTCACCGAAACGTGACCGCTCGTCGGATCGATCTCTCCGGAGAGGATCTTCACGAAGGTAGACTTCCCTGCACCGTTCGCACCGATGAGGCCGTAACAGTTACCTGGGGTAAACTTAATGGATACATCTTCAAACAGTGCGCGCTTCCCGTAGCGCAGCGTCACGTTCTGAGTGCTTATCATCGTCGCAATACCTGCCTTTTTTGAATCGTTCAAACACTTATCTTACCAGAGATGACCTCATTTTGCAAAAGGTAAACGATTTCGCGCCTAGCAAAAAATACTGGATTCATGAAATGGACACTGGCAGGGAAAACTACCATGGCAATCCAGTGGGAAGGAGGCTTCCGATTATGTCCAAGCAAAATGGTGTCAAAAATGAGATGGGAAAGAAAGAAAACCCTTCACAAACCCGCAGATCGAACACAATTAGCAAAGAACAGACACGCTCCAAGCAACGCGGCGAATAACGAGTGACTCCATCAAAAACCGGCCTGCGGCATATGCAGACCGGTTTATTTGCAAGAAATCAGATCACACACTGGCCTGCAACGGAATTCGGGCAGGACGATGTGTCTGAACAGGTTGTGAATCCACGTAGATCGATACATTGTGCAACGTCACGTACACAATGCTCTGCTCTTCTACGTTCAGCTCCATAAAGCGTTGCCTGCTCAACTCGGCCTCAAATACCTCCTCCGTGTCCAATCGCTTCAGGTCAAGGCGAACGATCGGCCCCAAGAGCGAAATATGATTAATCTCAGCCTGAACCGATCTGGCAGACTTCCCCTCTGGCGGGCGCACTGAGATCTCTACATCGTGTGGCCGCATGTATCCGACAGCGGGAGCCTCCACCGCTTTGTCCTTCCAATCTGTCTCGAACTCTGCCTCACCGAGCTTGATTTTGCCATTTTGGATTCGTCCGTGAAACAGATTGACCCGCCCCAGAAAACTGTACACAAACGGATTCGCCGGATGATGATAAATTTCTTCGGGCGATCCTACCTGCTCCACTCGCCCTTCATTCATCACAACTACCTGATCCGCCAATTCCATCGCTTCCTCCTGATCGTGTGTAACGAATAGAATCGTTAGCCCAAGCTTCCCGTGCAGATGACGGAGCCAGCGACGCAGCTCCTGCCTCACTTTCGTATCCAAAGCGCCAAACGGTTCATCTAGCAGCAAAAATTTTGGTTCCACTGCCAACGCCCTCGCCAATGCAACACGCTGGCGCTGCCCACCAGATAGCTGCGAGGGATAGCGATGTGCGAGACCTTCTAGCTGCACGAGTTTTAATAGGGAATGAACTTTTTCACTGATTTCTTCCTTGCTCGGTCGTGTTTTGCGTGAGCGAACGGACAATCCAAACGCAATGTTGTCAAAGATGTTCATATGCCGAAACAAGGCGTAATGCTGAAAAACAAACCCAACCTGCCGCTCGCGCACGTCGCGGTTCGTATTATCCTCTCCGTGAAAGAGAATCCTCCCCTCCTGCGGTTGCTCCAGTCCAGCAATGAGACGCAAAAGCGTCGTTTTTCCCGATCCGGAAGGTCCGAGAAGCGCTACGAGTTCGCCTTCCGGGATATGCAGATTTACATTTTTCAGCGCTGTAAAGCTCTTATAAGACTTGGTTATGTTCACTACCTCGATACTCATCCGGCTCTCTCTCCTGTCACGTCGTAGTGTTGTTCCTCATCCAGCTTTACCTGCCGCTCGGTCTTCCACTCGATCAGGCTTTTCAGAATAAGCGTCACTAAGGCTAAGGCAGCAAGCAAGGTGGCTACCGCAAAGGCAGCAGCGAATTGGTATTCGTTGTAGAGAATCTCCACATGCAACGGGAGCGTATTGGTCATGCCGCGGATATGACCAGAAACGACGGATACTGCCCCGAATTCACCCATGGCGCGGGCATTGCACAAAATGACCCCGTACAAGAGCCCCCATTTTACATTTGGCAGCGTGACGCGTAAAAAAGTTTTCCAGCCGCTTGCTCCGAGTGAGACTGCTGCTTCCTCCTCGTCTCTTCCCTGAGCTTCCATGACCGGAATCAGTTCACGAGCGACGAACGGAAAGGTAACAAAGGTCGTCGCGAGCACGATACCGGGAACCGCGAAAATGATTTTGAAATCCCACGCCGCTAGCAAGGGTGCCGCCACACCTTGACTCCCAAACAAGAGGACAAAGATTAGGCCCGCAATGACTGGAGATACGGCAAATGGCAAGTCTATCAACGTAAGCAACACATTTTTACCCGGGAACGAAAACTTGGCGATTGCCCATGCAGCAGCGATCCCGAACGTCACATTCAGCGGTACGCTAATGGCTGCCACTAGCAAGGTGAGCCTAACAGCGGATAACGTTTCCTCCTCAGTAATAGCGGCAACGAACACCTCCGCCCCTTGCCGAAATGCTTCTGTAAACACAGCCACTAGTGGCATGATCAAAAACAAGCCAAGAAAGAGCATGGCCACGATAATCAGTGTCCATCGAATATAAGCTGGCTCCGTCAAATGCTTCATACGTCATACCTCCTAACGGGCCGCATCGAATTTATTGATTTTCCATTGCAGGTAGTTGATTACCAAAAGCATGACAAAGGAAATGACAAGCATGACGGTTGCAATTGCCGTAGCGCCTGCATAATCAAACTGCTCCAGCTTGGTCATAATCAAAAGGGGTACAATCTCTGTTTTCAACGGCATGTTCCCGGAGATGAAAACGACGGACCCATACTCCCCCAAGGCTCTGGCGAAGGCAAGCGCAAAACCCGTAATGATTGCCGGTAACAGATGCGGCAAAACCACCCGCCAAAATGTATTCCATCGGGTAGCACCCAACGTAGCCGCCGCTTCCTCCATTTGCAAATCCCAATCCTGCAAAACAGGCTGGACGGTTCTGACGACAAAAGGAAGACCAATGAATGTTAGTGCAACCCATATGCCGATGGGGGTGTACGCTACCTTGATCCCCCACTCTGCCAGGTACTGCCCGATCCAGCCATTTTCAGCGTAAATAGAAGTCAGGGCAATCCCGCCTACTGCGGTAGGTAAAGCAAAAGGCAGGTCAACAATGCCGTCAATGATCCGCTTCCCCGCAAACTGATAGCGAACCAACACCCATGCCACCAAGACACCGAACACCGCATTGAGACAAGCCGCGAAAAAAGAAGTCATAATACTCACACGAATGGAGGCAAGGACCCTCGTATCCATAATCGTCCCGATGAATTGCTCCCAGCTCAGCGTCGAAGCTTTTAAAAATAAGACAGACAGAGGGATTAGCACCAGAAGACTCAGGTAGATGATGGTATAGCCCATAGTCATGCCAAAGCCTGGCAGAAACCCTCTGTTGTGGAGTGATTTTCTCATGAAGGTAACTCCTCTGAGGAAAGTGTAGGTCTATGGTTTATAAAGTTGATCGAAGACGCCTTGATCTGCAAAATGAGTCTTTTGTGCTTTCGTCCAGCCGCCAAACAACTCATCGATGGTAAACAATTGGATGTCAGGGAATGCGGGTTTATGTGCTTTGAGTACTTCCTGTGAACGAGGGCGGTAGTAATGCTTGGCTGCGAGCTCTTGGCCTTTTTTGGTATACAGGAACTGGAGGTACGCTTCCGCTACTTCTCTTGTCTTGTGCTTGTCAGCGTATTTGTCAACGAGGGTGACAGGCGGTTCAGCCAAAATGCTTACGGACGGATTTACAATCTCAAACTTGTCTTTCCCTAGTTCATTGACCGCGAGATACGCTTCGTTTTCCCATGCAATCAGCACATCCCCCATGCCACGCTCGACAAAAGTAGTGGTCGAACCGCGCGCCCCGGAATCGAGGACGGGTACATTTTTAAACAGTTGTGCGACGAATTCTTGTGCCTTCGCTTCATCTCCCCCATTTGTCTTCAAGGCATAACCCCAGGCAGCCAAGTAATTCCATCTGGCTCCCCCAGACGTTTTCGGGTTCGGAGTGATCACGGAGATACCAGGCTTGATCAAATCATCCCAATCTTTGATTTGCTTCGGATTGCCTTTACGCACCAGAAACACAATCGTGGAGGTGTAAGGCGAGCTGTTTTCCGAGCGCTTCTTTTGCCAATCAGCAGGAATCAGACCGTGTTCGGCAATCGCGTCAATATCGTAAGCGAGGGCAAGGGTCACCACATCTGCTTCCAAACCATCGATGACGGAGCGGGATTGCTTGCCTGAACCGCCATGTGATTGCTTGATCGTCACTGTTTGACCTGTCTTTTGTTGCCACTCTGAGGCAAACTCCTTGTTGATATCTTGGTAAAACTCTCGCGTCGGATCGTAGGAAACATTGAGCAGCTCTACCGTAGAGTTGCTGCCCCCTGCTCCCTTACCAGTTTCTGCTGGTGCAGCAGCCGAGCAGCCAGCCATAGCAGCAGCCATAGCAACGATTCCTACGCGTTGCAGGATCGTCTGGACCTTGCCTTTCGTGGTTTTCATACAGCTCACCTTCACTCCTCTTTTAATCTATAGTAATTTACTCGGAATACTCTGTTATTGAAGATTATACCTGCCTTTCTGTTCCTGTCAACGATATTTCCATCTACCCTATGCTAGGCAGGTAGGCCACGTTCAACTGTTATTCGCCTATCCAGCAAATTTGGGCCCGCCCGTTCTGATTTACTCAAAAAAATAAGCATTCCCGCTCAAAGCGGGAATGCTTGTTTCGATCAGACTGTGGCACTGGCATATTTCCTCCGGTCAAAAGCAAAAAGATCGGCGTCCGCGTGACTTCCTTTTGTAATCAGATCACTGATGATTTGCGCACCGATCGTGGAATAGACGGTTCCGTTCCCTCCGTAGCCTAGCGTGAACAAGCAGTGCGGATACCCCTCCTGCTCCCCAAACAGCGGGAGTCCATCATGCGTTTCAACAAAAGTCGCTCCCCAATAATATTCGGTTCGCATAGGAATATACGGAAATAACTCTTGAATCTTTGCGAGTAATTGATCCCGCTTCTTCAGACTAGAAGCATCCTTCTTTTGTAGGTCGTTCAACGGCTCATCAAGTCCTCCGACAATGATTCTGCCCTCCAAACAAGTACGGATATACAAATAGGGACGGGCGGTTTCCCAGATCAAACAAGCATTCGGCCAACCTGTAAGCACTTCGACTGGATTGGTCACGATGGAAAACGAGCTGGAAATCACCGCGTTGGCATTGCGTTTCATGGTTTGCGCTTCGTAGCCAGTCGCAAACACGGCACGCCTGCACTTGATTGTATACCCATTTTTTGTATAGACCAAAAGTCCTCCATCATGGACTTTTTGATGCACCACTTCCGTGTTTTCGTATACGCGCATCCCTTTTTTCACAGAGTGGGCGATCACACCGTTGGCAAATTTGTACGGATTGAGTTCCGCATCTCCCCTGGAAAAAATAGCCCCTGCCTTCGAAAAGGAGAATCGCTGCTCTATCTCTGAACGCTCCAAATAAGTGACTGGAAAGCCGTACTTCTTCAATAATTGGTACTCTGTCCGCAAGCCCTCCGCATCAGCTGGTTTACTGGCATAATACAAGCTGTCACGCCTTATGTAATCGGGAGATTGGTTTAGCTGCCCCGAGATTTTTTCCAATTCATCAACAGCCTGCCGCGTCAGTTCGTAAAAACGAACTCCTTTTTGCTCACCGAACGAATGGATACAGGCTGTCAGCGTTTTATCGTTGCATATTTGCAGCAAACCGGTATTAGCGCTGCTGCTGCCCCCACTCACCCGCCGTTTATCCACGAGGATGACATCCATATCATGCTGCTTCAAATAATAGGAAACGAGTGCTCCTGCCTCTCCGCCACCAATGATGAGGACATCACACTTCACATCCTCAGTAAGAGTGGGATAGAGGGGTGGTACTGGAACTGTTTCTGGCCAATACAATTTTCCGGTCACGAATATCATCAGCATGTCCCCTCAGGCTGAAAGTATCATTATGGACGTCCCTTCAATTCTCAACCATTAGGATAACCAACACGCCAACCGGCATCCCCTCCCCTATCGCCCAAGTCATTGCTTATACGGTATGATGGGTGTTAGAAGGAGTGATTGCGCTTGACTACGGTATATGTTAAGCTTCCGCACGAAAATGCAGTTGTTCGAGAAATCGCTGGAACGGATGAACTACAGGAGCTGGTGGGCGGAGACTATGAGGTAGTGGAAGATGACCATCTGGAGGGAATCTCCCTCGTTGTGAATGAAGATGCTCGCGGAGTAGAAGCAAATAATTTCCCCATCACGTCAGATGGTTTTCTAGACTGGGTCTATGGACCTTGCGTATTCGTCAAAGCAGATGGGCGTTCGCTTACAGCTGACGACCTTTCGAGAATTGACCGGTTTTTATCCTCCAAAGGATGAGGATTTGATCAAAACAATGACCCCTGACCTATCAGCTCACGTCCATGTACACGGCTGATAATCAGGGGTCTTGTATTTTCACTCAATAGAAAAAGAACTAGCTCTTGATACCGCTGCTGCCGAAGCCACCCGCTCCTCTTTCCGTCTCATCCAGCTCATCGACTACTTCGAACTGCGCGACTGGAACGATTGCAATCACGCCTTGTGCAATCCGATCCCCTTTTTTGATCAAGTAGCTATGTGTATCGACTTCTTGTTCAACGGTTACTTCGTTTTCGCCAGCACCCAGACATACCTTGCCACTTTTTCCGGATGCGATCCGAATGTTATCGATCAGGACGCATACTTCACCGCGATAACCAGCATCAACAGTCCCTGGTGCATTGGACAAGCGCAGCTTTGTTTTTGCACTGATCCCGGAGCGAGGGCGCACTTGCAATTCAAATCCTTCTGGAAGCGCGAACGCCAAGCCTGTTGGAACCTTTGCAGATTGTCCTGGGGCAATCAATGTATCCTCTACCGCGACCAGATCAAAGCCCGCGTCCATTGCTCTCGCGTACGCTGGGATCACGGCGTCTTGGTGGAGCTTTTTAATTTTCACCTGTGTAACCGGGCGCTCATTTGTCATGTTCATGTAATAGTCTCTCCTCATATAGCCTGTGGGCTGATTACCATTCATAGTGTACAAGAAGCAACCACATCCAGCAAGAAGCACTGATTTCATAAAAACCTCACAAACCCCTTACTTTTTTAGCGCTTTTAACAATGGAATGTGGTATAATCACCGATGCATCTAAAATCACAATTGAAAAAGAAAGGTGGAATTGTACCTTGCAAGTACAAAAACCATATCGCATTTTGTTGTATTACAAGTATACTCCTATTGAAAATTATGAGGAGTACGCAGCCGAGCACTTGCAATTTTGCAAGGATAATGGGCTGAAAGGGCGGATTATCATAGCTCCGGAGGGCATTAATGGAACCGTATCCGGAACGATTGAACAAACAGACGCCTACATGGAATATGTGCGAAAAGATCCACGTTTTAGTGATATGTGGTTTAAAATAGATGAGTCGGAAGAGCATGCATTCAAAAAAATGTTTGTACGTCCGAAACAGGAGCTCGTAACCTGGCGTTTGGAGGAAGATGTCAATCCGAATGAACTAGTTGGCACCTATCTGAACCCAAAAGAATGGTACGAAATGATGCAGGAAGAGGATGTCGTAATCCTCGACGGTCGCAACTATTACGAATACGATTTGGGACATTTCCGTGGCGCGATTCGCCCTGAAGTGGATTCATCCCGTGAGTTCCCTGAGTGGATTCGTGACAACATGAGCCAGTTTAAGGATAAAAAAGTCCTGACCTACTGCACAGGCGGTATTCGTTGCGAAAAGCTGACAGGTATCTTGCTGCAACAAGGTTTTGAAAATGTATACCATCTTGAGGGCGGAATTGTCACGTATGGTAAAGATCCAGAAGTCCAAGGGCGCCTGTGGGATGGAAAATGCTACGTGTTTGACGAGCGCATCTCCGTACCGATCAATCATACCGAAGAAGACGTCGTCATTGGCCGTTGCCATTACTGCGGTACTGTCGAAGACCGCTATGTAAACTGCGCCAACCCATTCTGCAACAAGCAGCACTTCTGCTGCACAGAATGTGAGACAAAATTCAAGCGTTCTTGCTCCGATGAATGCCGCGAGCACCCTCGCAACCGTTATGTAGAAGCGGAAGAACAAGCGAAGCTGCAAGCTGCTGGATCAAACGCATAATTTGGTACAAACACAAACAAGCTGATTCTCTCGCAGAGTCAGCTTGTTTTTTTATAGGCAAAAGGCTCACACTCCCCTCTCATTCCCTTTCCCTGAATTTGGTACTATAATAAAAATCAAATCATTCGCAAAAGGGGATACATTATGTCAGTGATTCATGAAACGAGCATTCTTGAATGGCAAGCTGCAATGACAGCTGGAACCACGACTTCGCGGGAATTGACCCTCGCCTTTTTACAGCGGATTGCCACCTACAACAAACAAAGCATCCGAATCAATGCCATTTGTGAGCTAAATCCAGATGCACTAGCGATCGCAGAGTCACTGGATCGAGAACGAGCGGTGTCAGGCAGTCGTGGGCCGCTTCACGGTATCCCTGTATTGATCAAGGATAACATTGCGACATCTGACAAGATGCACACGACGGCTGGAGCTCTAGCTTTAGCTGATTCGTTTGCCTCCGCGGATGCATTCGTCGTTACCAAGCTCCGAGAGGCGGGCGCGGTTATTTTAGGGAAAACCAATCTGACGGAATGGGCTAACTTTATCTCCAATGACATGCCAGATGGCTACAGCTCGCGCGGTGGACAAGTGTTGAACCCATACGGTCCTGGTGTACTCGATGTCGGCGGGTCTAGCTCGGGGTCGGCTGCTGGGATTGCCGCGGGTTTTGCCGTTGTGGCAGTCGGTACGGAGACTTCCGGGTCGATTCTCCATCCAGCAGAACAAAATTCGCTCGTGGGAATCAAACCTACTGTTGGCTTAATCAGCCGTTCGGGTATCATCCCGATTTCCCATAGCCAAGACACAGCCGGACCGATGGCAAGAACCGTGACAGATGCAGCTATTATGCTTGGCGCGCTTACTGGCATAGATGAAAAGGATCCGGTGACTGGAAAAAGCGAGGGTCTCGCGCAGACCGATTACCTCCCCTTCCTCGATGCAGATGGATTGCGGGGTGCACGCATCGGCGTTGTACGCTCCAGATTTTTGGCTGAGTGTGAAGCCGAAGAAATCGCCTTGTATGAAGTAGCAATTGAAAAGCTTAAAGAGGCTGGCGCAACTATCATAGATGCGGTCACCATCCCGACAGAAAATGCCGAATGGAACTTACATGTTCTCGTGCATGAATTCAAGGTTGGGGTAAATGCATACTTAAAAACGTTACCAGCCTCCTACCCGATCCGCTCCTTACAGGATGTCATTGCTTTTAATCGGGCACATGAAGAGCAAGCCCTGCTTTACGGGCAAGAGCTGCTGGAAGCATCCGAACAAACCAGTGGTACACTGACAGAGTCGGAATATCTGGCAAATCGCCTGTTCGATTTGGAAATGTCACAAAAACAAGGCCTTGATGCTGTCATGAAGGAGCACGAACTCGACGCCCTCCTGTACCCTGGCAGTACGGGTTATGCGATCCCGGCCAAAGCTGGTTACCCTTCCATTACGGTTCCGGCTGGCTATACTTCCGCAGGCAAACCATTTGGCATCATGCTTACTGGCTTGGCATTCCAGGAACCTACTTTACTTCGTCTGGCCTACTCTTATGAGCAAGCAACTCGACTACGAGTAGCTCCAAATATGACGACATTGTAGAGGAATCACAAGATGAACCGATATAACGGACTTTTTATTGGTACAGCAATCCCTTTTAAGCACCTGAAGAAAATCATTCGCAAATTCAACTACGCTTATTATGACAAAGCCAGTCCCGAACGACAGCAAGACTTTATCGAAATTATTCCAGATTTCCACATCAGTCACTCTGATGATCCACACCATAGGCTAGAGTGCATCATGGTGGAACCAGCGTTTTTGAACAGATTTTTAGAAATATAAACAACCTTGGCTTCACGTTCATCCTCTGCCATTATAGTCACGGTCATTTTCAAACGATCATGAATGAAATCGAGTATAGTGTTACGAGCTATCGCTCCTTGGAAGATGTCGTCTATCTGGTATTCGAAGATGAAGATGATATCGAAGGGAAATTCGCTAAAAAACTGCACACGCTCCCACTCGAAAAACAATTTGCCTCAGCCCCCGGAATCAAAACGAGCAAAGAATATCAGCATCTGCTAGATACATGGGTAAAGGAAGTACTCGCCTATCCAGCAAAAAACGCATGAGACCTATTTGGCCCCATGCGTTTTTCCCTTTCTACATCGTCTTGCTTTCTTGCTCCGCTTTCCCGAGTCGATCCTGGAACAGCTTGCTCAATTGACCGATGTTTACTTCCCATTCCTCATCCTTGTAATAAACTGTCGCTTTGGATTCGCCTTTTTTACCTACGATACGAATATTCGCTGTCTTCACTTCATAGGTGCCATCTTCCTTGAAGGAAATATCCGCATCCTTAAGCTCTTTGTCCAATACCGGGGTAATCGTCTTATCAACGACTTCCTGCGTCGCTACGGCTGCCTGGCGTCCCATTTGGATCACTTCTTCAGGACTGAATTGGAAAAACAACACGAGCACAACACCAATAATAGCTGCAAGCGAAATAATTCGAATGATACTTCGCACCACCCATTGGGCAGCCATGATGATGATTATGATAGCTAGCGCAATCGGCCAGTAATCTTTGATCAGTTGAAGTATTTGGTCCACGTATATCCCTCCTTCGATTTCAGTCTCGCCAAAAAATATCGAAACCAAATCTTCTTACAGAAAAAAACCGTCACAGCAAAGCGGACGGAATCACAAAAATGGGTTGTCTATCATTAAATTCTCGTAAAAAAAGCAAACTCCTGCTCTCATTTTCAATCATTTTAAACGAATAATTGACATCATGATCATCTTTTATCCATAATAGGAATCCGAGAAAAAATGGAAACGGGGAGATATAGGATGAAACAAAATCTGTATGATCAACCGGATTTTTATCAGGACTATCAAAAGCTGCGTCTGTCTGGTCAATCGGAGAATGATATAATCGAACAGCCTGCCTTTCGTGGATGTCTCCCTTCCCTAAAAGGTTTGCGTGTACTCGACCTCGGTTGTGGTGGCGGACAATTTGCCAGATACTGTGTAGAGCAAGGCGCAAGTGAAGTGATCGGTGTTGATCTTTCCCACAACATGCTGGAATATGCCCGAATGAATAACAGTCATGAGAACATTCAATATCTACATGGCTCCCTGGAAGACATTGAGCTTGCCACTCATGACTACGATCTCATTACGAGCTCTCTCGTCATGGACTATGTTCGTGACTATGAGCACGTGATCAACAAAATAAGCCGCGCCTTGCGCAACGGAGGACATTTCGTTTACTCCACACTCCATCCGCATATTACCGCTCGCAAAAAGGTCGAGGGCTGGGTACGCGACGAAGAGGGGCAGAAGCATTTCTGGCCCTTGGACAACTACCTGGAAGATGGAGAACGTGAAATGTACATGATGAACGGCAGAAAGGCGCTTTTTTACCACCGCTCCATGTCCACTGCTGTCAATACGTTAATCCAATCGGGGCTCACCCTCCAAGAGATTATCGAGCCGACCTGCACGCCAGAAGGACTTCTCATCCAGCCACATCAGATTTCAGAAGTAAGAAGACCGACGTTTATTATTTTCAAGACGCAGAAGATTGCTAAAAAGGAATGATGAAAAGCCCGGGAAGTGATCCGGGCTTTCTGTATCATTTCGATGCATATTTTTTTCCATTCTCATCCAGAGCTTTTGCATAATATTCTTCCTGAATAGACTCCGGGACCATACTCCCGCCCGTCGCCCATACAATATGGGTCGCCTTATTCATTTTTTCCGTTAGCCCTTGCTTCACCAGGTAGTGACGCCCTGCCTCCTGCTGAAACAATCGAACAGGTCCTGGCATGCCCGCCAACGCAGACGGCTCCAATCGAATGGATTCGAGATCACGCAAGGCACGCAACAAGGCGTATAGCTCTTCGTCAGCGACTGTATATACACCACTGAGCAGATTTTCCATGGTTTTCCCTACGAATCGCGAAGGACGGCCAACAGCCAAACCATCCGCCTCTGTCTTGTTATCGATTCCAAAGTCTTGAACGGAAACTTTGTCATGCAGTCCTGTCATTAAACCTAGCAGCATGCAGGGTGAATGGGTAGGTTCCGCAAAAAAGCAATGCACATTGTCTCCGTAGATAAGCTTCAATCCGTACGCCACGCCGCCAGGACCTCCCCCCACCCCACACGGCAGGTAGACAAACAACGGGTGATCGCTATCTACTGTAATCTGCTGCTCCTCAACCTGTTTCTTTAATCGTCCGGCTGCTACTGCATAGCCGAGGAATAGACGCTTGGAGTTCTCATCATCGATGAAATAACAATTCGGGTCGGCCTCCGCCTGCTTTCTGCCCTCTTCCACCGCTTTCCCATAATCCGATGCGTATTCGACTACCTGGACCCCTTTTGCCCGCAGCAATTCCTTTTTCCATGCTTTAGCGTCCGCTGACATGTGAACAGTGACTTGAAAACCGAGCTTCGCGCTAATGATCCCGATGCTCAAGCCGAGATTTCCTGTCGAGCCTACTGCAATGGAATAACGGGAAAACAGTTCACGGAACGCATCTGTGGCCAAAATAGCATAATCATTGTTCGGTTGCAGCATCTCATGCTTTTGGGCCAATGCTTCTGCATGTGCCAGCACCTCGTAGATGCCGCCCCGCGCTTTGATCGAGCCTGCAATAGGCAAATGGCTGTCGCATTTTAACCAGAGATTCCCCTGAATATTCGATGCAAAGCGAGCCTCTAGATGCTTTTGCATCTCTTTTATCGGAACGAGTGGGGACTCAATCAGTCCACCAGCAGCGCTCGTCTCAGGAAAAGCCAATTGAATGAACGAGCCAAAACGCCGCAAACGTTCTTCAGCATCCTGGACCTCCTCAGGCGTAACCAAGAGAGTTGCTTTTGCGATCTCGTCATAACCAGGGTTCGTCCAAAAAACTTCATCGGTCTCTAGCATGCTAGGAAGAAGCGGATATTTCGTTTTCCACTCCTCGATTGTTAACCCTTCCACCTTTTCATTGTCTCCCATCTTGAACGAGCCCCCTATTCTTCCTTCCACTCTTTTTTTTATTATAACGAAATATTACAAAACTTCTTTAAGAAAACCAAATAAAAATAACTGCTGAATCCACTCATTTGATACAATGGTCGTTAAAGAAGTTGACTGTAACAAAAAGGAAAGTGATAACATGTATCGCTATACCATATGCTTTCTCAAACATAGAAATGGAATACTCATGCTAAATCGCAACAAATCACCGTTAATGGGGCTATGGAATGGCGTAGGCGGTAAGCTAGAGCACGGAGAGACTCCACTGGACAGTGTCCTTCGCGAGGTTCGGGAAGAGACGGGTATTTTGTTAGAAACCGCTTGCTACAAAGGAATTGTCTCCTGGCGAGTCGATGGGGTTGAAACGGGCGGTATGTATGCATTTCTCGCTCATCTTCCAGAAGACTACGAGCGCTCTCAAACCCCACAGGTCGTGGAAGAAGGCATACTTGACTGGAAAGAGCTAGCTTGGGTCTTGGACCCCGACAATGCTGGCGTCCCAGAAAACCTTCCCACTTTTTTACCTTACATGTTGGAAGAGGATGAACCTTGTCAGCATATCTTTACGTACGAAAATAGTCTGGTTGTCAACTACGAAACAGCTTCATTGCCAAAGCCAGTAACCACTTGAATCGGAGGAGAAACACGGATGGAAATTCGCAAGCTTGCAGCACAGGAACAACCACCAATGGATTTACTCTTTTTGGCTGACCCCTCTGTCAGATTGGTGAAAGATTATTTACAAAGAGGCCAATGCTATGTCGCTGTTATGGAGGAGAGCATCGTAGGTGTGTACGTCTTGATACCAACCAGACCGGATACGATTGAGCTTGTGAATGTTGCCGTTGATGAGGCCCATCATGGCAAGGGCATTGGCAAAAAACTCGTTCTTCATTCCATTGAAGTAGCCAAATCTCTCGGTTATAAGACGATCGAGGTCGGCACAGGGAATTCTAGTGTGGATCAGCTCGCGCTTTATCAAAAATGTGGATTTCGGATGAGTTGGATCGATCGGGACTTTTTTTTGCGGCATTATGAGGAAGAAATTTACGAAAACGGGATTCAAGTGGTAGATATGGTTCGCCTCTCTCAAGATATTTGAGATGATTGTCTAGAAACAGTGTGAACCGAATGAGTATACATAATTTATATTATGTTATCTTTGTATAGGAAAAGGTGATGCCAGATGATCACGCACTTTTCAAAATTAACCTTACAAACTGTGTCCATCCAAGGGGTACATCAGGTTTACGCAGACTGTCTCGGCTTTCCGATTTCATCTCAATCAGACAAACAGATTACGTTTCAAGTCACGCCTGATTTTCGTTTAACCTTTGTAGAAGTGTATGAACCGATATCCCCCGCCCATATTGCTTTTCAAGTACCTTATTCCCTGTTTCATGAATCAGCGAAAAAGATCATAGAATCTGGTCTTTTGATTGTTCGATGGGAGGATGGGCATGACATTGATGAGGAAAAAGGACGGCTGAACCTGTATTTCCGTGATGGTGACGGGAATCTTCTTGAGATTATTGCCCACGAGTATGTGTCAGAGGAGGTCATCGAGCCATCCACTCCCCTGCACATTCTGTATTTACGGGAAGTCGGCTGTCCTGTGGAAAGTGTACCTGTTTTTACGCAATGGCTAAAATCGAATCTCAGTATGAAAACATACGAGGATGGCGATATTTTTAACTTCGTTATCGGCGGAACGGCACATATTGTAGCCACATGGAAAAACAGGCCTTGGATTCCCATTGCCATGAAAGCGTTGCCACCGAAAATGCACGTCACTTTTGGAACACCTGACCAAACGTTCCTACAAAAAGTGCGGAGACGATTTGAAAAAAGCAACGTCCTCTTCCACTCGGATGCTCAAGAGCTGACGTTCGTCAAGAAAGGATACTCGTTTTCGGTTATCCATACACCCGAATTCGCTCCTGACATCCCGAGCAAATTGCAATTACCGCTTTCTATCTCCACCTAGCAATACAGCGGCAGACGAGGACTTCAGACGTTGTCCCTACTGCCGCTGTTCTGCTTTCACACTATCCTCGGGCGACCTTTCTCTTCAAAAGTGGCTCGCGACCTTCGCGTCCTTGTGTTTTCGCAAGGTAGATGGCGTATTCAAGCGGCCGAGTAATGGCATTTTTGTACTGCCCCGTTGCCCCCATCTCCCGGAAAATTTCCCGCGCTGGCTTGGGATTCACTTCGATCAGCCAGGCGCGACCATCTACATCGATGCCAATATCCAGCCCAAATTCAACCATCCGTCCAAAATGATCCTCGAGTGTTTCCGCTGTTTGAAAAGCGAGCTGCTCGCAATCATGCACGATCTGCGCAGTACGCTCCTCCCCAAACCTCGGACGGAGAAATACCGAGACAGGGATAGCTCTTCCGCCGCCATGCAGATTAGAGGTGGCACTGCGTTCTGGACCCACGCGAATCCCATGACCTGTAATGCTCCATTCACCCTCCCCATTCTTTTGAATCAAGAGGCGCATGTCTACTGCCCGCGAAGGAACCAACTGCAATCGAAGCCCTTGCTGCACGATGTATTTCTCCTGTCTCGTCCAACGGTCTACCCATCTCTGGGCGGCGGCTTTGTCTCTTACGACTGTGGATACTTTCGCCCTTTGCTTGTTACGACCGAGCAGTCGAAGTTCGTCGCCACGCTTTTCAATCGACAGGATGTTTCGTCCCCCTGTTCCATTGAGTGGCTTTACATAGAGCAACGGATGCTTGCCTAACATGTTCACCAGGCTTTGTCGGTTGTACAGGTGTGTCTCCGGAAGCCAGCGATGCATTCTCGGGTCCCGATGCAGCACCTCATGTACTCGCCATTTGTTTGCCAAGCGATTGTTTACATACAAAAAATTACTCGTCCGCCGAAAGGCCACATAGTTCTTAAACGCTTGTGTTGGTGTATAGCGGTATCGGTCGAATACAGCGTCTGGACGGTCAAATATTCTTGCTTGCCAGCCACCATTGTTCCCCGGGACATACCCTCTCACCTGCTTGCCAGCTCCAAGGACATCGTTTGGTGAAAATAGGAAAGCGGTACAGCCCAGTTCTTGTCCAGCCTTGAGCAGTCGCCGAAAATAGGTTGGCTCTGCAAAGCGTTTGCCTTCCCGCCAAGTCAAGATGCCGATTATGGGTCGTTTCAAAAGACCACCCTCTCTCGTTTCCTCCTTGGCAGTTTATTCATTCCTTCGTCAAATGGCGATTATCTCAGCTTCTTTTCCAAGTGAAACAGATCGAGTGGCAACGGGGCTGTGACTTCGATGACTTCTCCCCCGAATGGATGCTCAAATTTGAGCACGGCTGCGTGCAGCGCTTGTCGCTTAATGAGTTCGCGCTTCCCACCATACAGTTCATCCCCTAAAAGCGGGTGCCCAATATGACTGAAGTGAACGCGAATTTGATGGGTTCTCCCCGTCTCCAATTGACATTCTACTTTCGTAACTGTTTGAAAGCGTTCCTTCACCTGGTAATGGGTAATCGCTGGATCGCCGTTAGGTGTGACCCTTCTGCGCGTCCCATGATTCCGATCTTTTCCGATGGGTTCATTGATTTTCCCGCGCTCTTTGGGCATTTGTCCCGAAACATACGCGACATAGGTACGCTTGATTGTGCGCTCACGCAGCATTTCATCTAACAGGGCAGAGGCCCACGGATGCTTCGCGTACAGAACAACGCCTGACGTATCCTGATCCAGTCGATGGACATGGCGGACCTTGGCTTCCAAACCTGTACGGAAAAAGTGCCCCGACACGAGATGATCCAACGTCACATGATGGTAGCGTTCGGTCGGATGTAACAGAAGACCAACCGGCTTATTCACGATGAGCAAATGATCATCCTCGTACAAGATCTCCGGCGCTTCACTGGCCGGATCAAGCCCCAATGGCTCTGGCTTGCACATCCGCAGACGAATTTCCTGCCCTGCTTTACCTACAACATGCTGGGCGACAGGTTCCCCATCCAGTAGTACTTCTTTGTGTTGGAATAAAAGATGGACCTGCTTGCGCGGCAGCTTCCACTCTTCGCGCAGCAGGTTCCCAATCGGGATGGCATCATCTTTGTCTCGTAAGTGAGCCACGAGCCATTCCCCTTCTTTTTTCATGTATAACATTTCTGTCTATCTCCCTGTTCTATGTTCATGCAATTACGCTTGCTCGATTCCTTTACTGACTTGAATAGCACGATCTAGGAAATGCTCGATCTCCTCACGACTTTTTCCGAGCTTGCTGACGAAGCGAACTAGTTCTTTTCCATTGTGGAACGCAATAAAGCTCGGAATCCCGAAGACATCGTACTTTTCGGACAGGTCCGGGAGAGTATCACGGTTGACTTTGATCATATCCAGCTGTTCTTTGTATTTCTCCTCCACGGCAGGCATGAAGGGATCAATGCGATGACAATCTGGGCACCAATCCGTGAAGAATTTGACGATGACTGGCTTGGTTGCTGCGATTACTTGTTCGAACTCAGCTTCTGTCTTAATTTCTCTCATGTTATCTTCCTCCCAGAATGATTTGGAAATAGTGTACCACAGGCGCGGGCTGTTTGGGACGTTTAGGAGAAACAATTGCCATCACTAACAAATGAGCAAACGGAAATCCTATCTCTTGTAACCCCAAAAAATTTCAAGGTAGGTGCTACTCATGAAGAAATTCGCTGCTTTGTTGATGGTTGCATGCTTGGTAACTACTGCAATTCCTGTGTCTGCCGCAACACATGACGGTCACAAAAAACACCACAAGGTACAAACAAAAGCGCATCATATGAAGACCAAGGCTCACCATATGAAAACCAAAGCACATAAAGGCAAAGCTCATATCAAGGCTCTGCCGAAAACTGGTATGGGTGGAGCAAGCAATTAAAGGGGGATCTTCCCCCTTTTCTTTGCAGCTTATGAAAAAACTTCTTGGGTCCCTTCTGTTCATTAGTTTGGTTACAATTGGTTGCGGCCATACAACTCAACAACCTGTCGAAGCTCCTAAAATCGAAAGTACCATGCAAAAACCAGCAGGGCCCATCTATATCAAGCAAACGGTTACCGTTTATGGTCCTTCGCTGCCACCTCAACCGACGTTCCTTCCTGCCCCTCCTCTTCCAGACGGAATCATGCCAACACTTCTACATATTCCGAAACTGAACCTACAAGCTCGTGTAGAACCTGTTGGCGTTTTACCGAATGGGCAAATGGATGTCCCAAAGGCTTTTGATCGCGTGGGTATTTTGTCGCCATGGACGAAGCCCGGAATGAAGGGGAATGCAGTGATCGCCGGTCATTTTGATCATTATACGGGTCCAGCTGTTTTTTACCATCTGAAAAAACTAAAGCCCGGTGACAAAATTACCGTGCGTGAAGCAAAAGGAAAAACGCTTACCTTCCAAGTTCGCAGAGTAGAAAGCTTCCAGACGGCCGAGGCTCCCATCGATCAGATTTTTGGGAATGCAGAGAGCTCCCATCTGAATTTGATTACCTGCTCCGGTAAATTTAACAAGAAAACACAGGAGCACGCTCGCAGGCTCGTCGTCTTTTCCGAACTTGTTCAAGATACAAAGCTCCAAGATGATAAACCCAGTGTTCGCAAATGAATGCGGCGACTGGGTTTTCTTGTTTGCCTTTATATTTTCCCACCCTGCTCGATGAGACATTGCACAAATGCCTCAGCCGGGCGTGACAACGGTTTGTCCTTCCGATACGCCACGACGAGTGTGCGAGAAGGTTTTGTTTTTATCCGCACATAAGTTGGAGGTTCGATCGTTCCGGGTGCGAGTGTAATCATCTTCGGTGCAAACGACAACCCCATGCCTGCTGCAACAAGTGACTGAGCTGTCTGGATGTTCGAGCTCTCAAACACAATTCGCGGTCGGAATCCCGCCTGCTCACATAGCCGAAGCGAAATCGTGCGGAAGCCTTGTCCTTCTTTTAACAGGATAAAAGGCTGATCGGCTACCTCTGCGAGATCTACTTCTTTTCGTTTCGCGAGCGGATGATTGGCTGGTACCGCCAAAAAGATTTCTTCGTTGATCGCAGGAATGATTTCCAGAGACGGATCACTGATGGGCATGGTTAATAGGCTGACATCAATTTTCCCCCGTACGAGCAGCTGCTCCAAATGACTCGACGTTTCCTCCATCAATTGCAGCTCGACGCCGGGAAATTGTTTGGTAAACGTAGGCAACACCCTTGGCAGCACGTACGCCCCTGTGATCGGCAAGCTTCCTACAAGCAATTTGCCGCTTTCTCCTACCGCATAAGCTCTCATTTCCCGCTCTAGCCCCTCTGACATGTCGACAAGCGTTTGCGCCACCTGTATAAAGCGCTGGCCTGCATCAGTCAGTTCTACGTGCTGCGGCAAGCGATGGAACAAGCTGACACCGAGTATTTTCTCCAGCTTCGCAATTTGTTGACTCAACGACGGTTGGGCCAAATGTAATCGATTGGCTGCCCGGGAGAAACTACGTTCTTCCGCAACAGCGAGTACATAACGAATTTGTCGTAACTCCATATTGACCTCCCGATAGGCAAAAACTATCCTTCTTATAATTATTATATCTTTGAACTATTCTCTTTGCCATGTTACAACCTTGTTAAGAGTTTTTGAACGAAGGAGGAATACATGATGACAGCCCGTACAATGTTTGAAAAGATTTGGGACAATCACGCTATTCACGAAGAGGCAGGCAAGCCGAGCCTTTTGTATATCGACCTGCACCTGGTTCACGAGGTGACTTCACCGCAAGCTTTCGAAGGACTCCGCTTGGCTGGCCGCAAAGTACGCCGTCCAGAGCTTACCTTCGCAACGATGGACCACAATGTACCGACTGCTGACCGTTTTAATGTCAAAGACCCGATTTCTCGTCAACAAATGGAAACCTTGACGGCGAACTGTGAGGAGTTCGGGATCACACTCGCGGATCTGAACAGCCCAGATCAAGGGATCGTTCACGTCATTGGTCCTGAGCTCGGGCTCACACATCCAGGCAAAACTATCGTCTGTGGTGACAGCCACACCTCCACTCATGGAGCATTCGGTGCCCTCGCCTTCGGTATTGGTACCAGTGAAGTGGAGCATGTACTCGCGACACAATGCTTGCAGCAATCCAAACCAAAAACCATGGAAGTACGCGTAAACGGCGACCTGCCATTCGGTGTCAGTGCAAAAGATTTAATTTTGGCGATTATCGCAAAATACGGAACTGACTTTGCAACTGGCTACGTCGTAGAATACACAGGCGCTGCGATCCGCAACCTGACCATGGAAGAACGCATGACTGTATGTAACATGACGATTGAAGGTGGCGCTCGTGCCGGCTTAATCGCTCCTGACCAGATTACGTTTGACTACCTGAAAGGCAAGCGATTCGTTCCACAAGGGGAAGATTTCCTTGCAGCTGTCGAGGCTTGGAAAGAGCTGTGCACGGACGAAGGCGCTGTGTTTGATGCCTGTGTAGAAATCGAGGCAGCCGAGATCGCACCGCAAGTGACGTGGGGAACGAGCCCTGGTATGGGTACGAACATTACGAGCACCGTTCCAAGCCCTGAGTCATTCGAGACAGTCGCACAGCGCAAAGCGGCACAGGATGCTCTGGCGTACATGGATCTTGCACCTGGCACTCCGATGAGCGAAATCAAAATCGATCGCGTCTTTATCGGCTCCTGTACAAACGGTCGGATCGAGGACTTGCGCAAAGCAGCCGAAGTGGCAAAAGGACGCAAGGTCTCCCCTTCCGTACACGCGATGGTCGTTCCTGGCTCTCAGGCAGTTAAGCAGCTCGCTGAACAAGAAGGCTTGCACCTCATTTTCCAAGAAGCTGGCTTTGATTGGCGCGAATCTGGTTGCTCCATGTGTCTGGCGATGAATCCGGATATCCTGTCGGAGGGTGAGCGTTGTGCTTCTACCTCTAACCGGAACTTCGAAGGACGTCAAGGACGCGGCGGACGGACGCATCTGGTCAGCCCGGAAATGGCAGCAGCAGCAGCTATCGCAGGTCACTTCGTCGATGTACGTGAATGGAAAAGCGAGAACGCTAACAAGGAGGTCTTCCAATGAATCCATTTGTCATCCACACCGGAGTGGTAGCCCCACTCGATCGTGTAAACGTAGATACGGACGCAATAATCCCTAAGCAGTTCTTGAAGCGCATTGAGCGCAGCGGTTTTGGTCAATTCCTGTTCTACGAATGGCGCTTTACTGTCGATGGTGCGCCAATCGATTCGTTCATTCTGAATACACCTGCGTACAAGGAGTCTACTGTCCTTCTTGCCCGCAACAATTTTGGCTGCGGCTCCTCTCGTGAGCATGCACCATGGGCACTCCTTGATTATGGTTTCCGCTGTGTAATTGCTCCATCCTTTGCGGACATTTTTTACAACAATTGCTTCAAAAACGGCATCCTGCCAATCAAGTTGAGCGAAGAGCAAGTCGATGAGCTGTTCAACCGTGCCGAAAGCAAGCCGAACTATCAGCTGACCATCGATTTGCAAGAACAAGTCGTTCGTGACAATGAAGGTCTCTCCTACCCGTTCGAGGTAGATTCCTATCGTCGTTACTGCCTCCTGAATGGTCTCGACGATATTGGAATTACATTACAGTACGAAGATAAGATCGCTGCATACGAGGCAAGTCGTTAAGTTTCCCTCCATCGCATTGCGAATAGAAAAAGCGAAGGCATCCACGAATGTGTGCCTTCGCTTTTATCATGTTTTCTAAAGGAGAATATACATGTGGCTTTCATCAAAGTATTGATCGCCATTTTTTAGTGCACGCTTTTCTAACCCATATGGAAGAAAGCCCATTTTCTCATAGAGACGAATGGCAGCCGGATTGGTCGTGACGACAGCGAGCTGTACCGTATCGATATCTCCCCGCTCCTTTAAGTAGGCTAGCTCTGCCTGCATAAGAGCTTGTGCGACGCCAGTCCCGCGATACGCTTCACGAACGTACATGGAGACGATAGAAGCTTTGTGTCTCGCTTTCAGCCCTCTGTGGCGGAAAAAACCGATGATGCCAGCCAGCTCTCCTTCCACAAATGCACCAAAATAACCGCTATCACCTGACTCCCCTTGAGAAAGTCTTTGCCGCCACTCTTCCATCGATACCTGCATTGCCTCTTCATAGGTAGAGCCGAATGCGTCTGGATCTGTTTGCAGCCCTTCCAGTCTAATCTTTACCAACTCTTCTGCATCGTCTGGTCCCAAAAATCTAACTTCCATGCTAGGCTGCACCTCTCCTATTTTGATTTCCACTTATCTTAGTCAAGAGTTGCTCGAAAGTAAAGAACTATCTAAAAAAAGCGCCAGGAGCATCTCCCTAGCGCTTGAACCTCATCCTATGCAGTTCCCGTCTGGTTTGGATTGCTTTGCCCAAACAGCTCCAGCGCTTGCTCCCGCAGCTTGAACTTTTGTATTTTACCGGAAGCGGTCATCGGGTATTCGTCTACAAACTGTATGTAGCGAGGGATTTTGTAATGAGCGATCTTCCCTTCGCAATAGTCCCGCACCTCATCCTCCGACAACGTTTCATGAGGCTTTATCCGAATGCACGCCAACACCTGCTCGCCGTATTTGACATCAGGCACCCCTACGATCTGGACGTCCAACACTTTTGGATGCGTATAGAGGAATTCTTCCACTTCACGGGGATAAATATTTTCCCCTCCGCGAATGATCATGTCTTTGAGCCTGCCGGTAATCCGATAGTAGCCTTCCTCATCTACGGTAGCCAAGTCTCCGGTATGTAGCCACCCTTCGTGATCGATTGCCTTGACTGTCTCTTCTGGCATATTGTAATAGCCCTTCATGACCAAATATCCACGCGTGCACAGCTCACCTTGTACACCTGGCGGCAAACTGTCACCTGTCGCGGGATCGATGATTTTTGCTTCCACCTGTGCGTGCAGACGACCGACAGTCGATACTTTTCGCTCGAGAGAGTCCTCTGGGACGGTTTGTGTGATGACGGGAGAAGCTTCGGTTTGTCCGTACGCTATCGTAATGTCACGGATTCCCATTTGATCGACGACCTTCTTCATCACCTCAATCGGACATAAAGAACCAGCCATGATGCCTGTTCGCAGGGAGCTCAGGTCACGCTCGGCAAACGACGGGTGGTTCAATTCCGAAATAAACATCGTGGGTACACCGTACAATGCTGTACAGTGTTCGGCTTCCACAACCGCAAGGACCACACCAGGATCAAAGGCGATGACAGGAACCATCGTCGCACCTGTCGCCACACATGCCAAAGTCCCCATCACACAGCCAAAGCAGTGGAAAAACGGAACCGGAATGCACACCTTATCCGCTAACCCGAGCCGCTGACATTCCGCTACCTTGATGGCATTGTTGACGATATTGACGTGCGACAGCATGACTCCCTTTGGAAAGCCAGTCGTCCCGGATGTGTACTGCATATTGATGACATCATCAGGTGAGAGCGTCGCCTGGCGCGCGTTCCGCTCTTCTTCCGTGACCGATGCAGCACGTTCGAGCAAATCACTCCACAAAAACATTCCGGGTTGTTGCTCATCCCCTAGATAGATCACATTTTTTAAATGCGGAAGCCTTTTGGATTGAAGCGCTCCAGGTTCACAGGTCTGCAATTCCGGGCAAATCTCTTGAATCATGGCGAGATAATTCGCATCGCGATAGGAATCCATTAAGAGAAGCGTCGTCGACTCTGATTGACGTAGCAAATATTCCAGTTCATGTACCCGGTAGCTCGTATTGACCGTTACCAGTACACCGCCCATTTTCGCTGTGGCAAATTGTGATATCACCCATTCAGGCACATTGGTTGCCCAAATCGCGATATTTTCCCCTTTTTGAATCCCAAGAGACATAAATCCTCGCGCTACTTGATTGCATATCGTTTGAAATTCTCCAAACGTATAGCGAAGCCCTCGTTCGTGATAAACGAGCGCTTCCTTTTCCTGATACTTACTGACTGTGTCGTCTAACATGTTGCCGATTGTGGTCATATGAATCATACAAGCACCCCCAAAATATTCAGACTATTCTGTAGGATTCTTCTTTTCCGCCACAATCCCTTCTTTTTCCATTATCGTCCTTCTTTTCCTTCCTCCCAAAAAGAAAAGCGTCCCTTTTCTGGAACGCGATCTGTTTTACTTCACAACGATTTTTTTCGTAGTCTCTATCTTGTATGGCAGATGGTTGCTGTAGTTGAGCTCAACGCGAATTTCATGCTCTCCCTTGGGCAACTTTTTCAGCAAAAACTCTGGTTGATAAATCATTCCTTTTGGTTCGCCATTCAGGTATAAATGTGCGTGTCCCTCTCCAAAGACTGGGGCCTCGGCCAATTCGCCATTATCCTGGACGAACGTGAAGTTCTGTGTTAGCAAGGATACCTCTGCCGTTGTCCCATCCACCTTGACCTCCATATTCACCGCCGGCTTTTCTGCCCCTGCTGGCTGGTTCATGGGAGCGCTCGCTGTAACAGCGGCAGCTGGATCCGATGGTCGATAAGAGTCCGAGACGCTCAGAGGGTCTTTGACCAGAAGTACGATGCCCGCCACCAGTACTACAAGGAAAACAATTCCGCCCAAAATGAGATTGCGCATACTGATAATAAAGACCTTCATGTCTCTACTCTCCCTTTCGCAAGTGCTTGTCACTTATTTGTACATGCATATGCGAGAATGAAGAGAGTTAGAAGTAAAAACTTTTCTAGTAGTTATCGGTAGTTAATAAATTGTACTTCCAAAGGCAGATCAGCCTTGCGAATTGCATTGATAATTTGCTGTAATTCATCTTTGCTTTTTCCCGTCACGCGAATTTGATCGTCTTGAATCTGTGTTTTCACTTTGAGTCCTGTATCTTTGATGATGCTGTTGATCTTTTTCGCATTGTCTTTGTCGATCCCCTGCACCAGCTTGACACGCTGACGGACAGTACCACCCGCTGCCGGTTCTATTTTGCCGTAGTCGAGGTTTTTGATCGGGACATCCCGTTTGACGAGCTTCCCAAGCAAAATGTCCTTTACCTGACTGAGCTTGAAGTCGTCATCGGAGACGAGGACAAGCTCTTCTTTTTCCAAGGAGATGCTGCTCTTGCTCCCTTTGAAGTCAAAGCGATTTTCTATTTCTTTTAATGCGGTCTGAATCGCATTGTTCACTTCGGCCAACTCTACCTTGGACACGATATCAAATGAGCTCTCTTTACTCAAAGGAATTCCCCTCTCTTTTATTAGATCGCGCGGATCAAGCCACCGTCGACGAGGAAGGATTGACCTGTCACGTAGCTGTTTGCAGGCGAAGCCAAGAACGTTACCATACGAGCAAACTCGTCAGGCTGACCGTATCTGCCCAATGGGATTTGCTTCTCCCAATTTTTCCTAACTTCATCTGCACTGATGCTCTTCGCCTCTGCGGTAAGCCCATCCAATTGTGCCACTCGATCCGTCGCAATTCTGCCCGGCCCGATGGTGTTAATCAGAATCCCATCTGGTCCGAGTTCTGACGAAAGCGTCTTGGAAAGGCCCAATACCCCTGTACGAAACGTATTGGACAGAATCAAATTCTCAATCGGCTGTTTAAAGGACGAGGAGGCAAAGTTGATGATTCTGCCAAACTGGTTCGCTCGCATATGCGGCAAAACAGCACGAATGGCACGTACATAGCTAAGCAAATTTAGCTGGAAGGCTTGCATCCACTGCTCGTCGGTGAGCTGATCGAATCTGCCTGTTGCAGGCCCACCTGAATTGTTAATTAATATATCGACGCTGCCAAAATGCTTGACCGTTTCTTCGACAACTCGCTTGATATCTTCTTCCTTCGTCACATCCATTGTTACGGCAAGAGGTGATTTTCCAGTAGCCTGTTCGATCTCTGCACGAACGATTTCCAGAGCAGCTTCATCTCTACCGCATATCGTGACATTCGCTCCTTCTTGGGCGAGGCACTGAGCTGTTGCCTTCCCCAATCCTTTTGACGAGGCGAGTACCAGAGCCGTTTTTCCTTGCAAAAATAGATCCATATGCATGCTCCTTTCATGGTTCACTCATGTATGTATCTTGATCTCTTTATTCTACAGAACTTTCAGATGAAGGAAAAGCAAAAGAGAAGGGGTACAGCATATGCTCCCCTTCTCTTGCAAATCACTATACCTCTGTCGGAGGTACGTTCTTGTCTTTGTTTTGTTTTGCCTCTCGTTTTGCTTCGCGCTTCGCTTGACGAGCCTCTTTTCTTGCCAGTCTTTTTGCCTTCGCCCCCTCAAACAGGGAGTACAGGACAGGAACGAGTACTAGTGTTACGACCGTGTGAAAAATCAAGCCGGAGATAACGGCTGTTGCAAGTGGCGCTTCCAAATCTGAGCCTTCCGCCATGGCAAGACCCATCGGCAGCATCCCGAGAATCGCCGTCAGCTTCGTCATAATAACGGGACGAATACGTTCCTTCGTGCCTTGGATAATCGCCTCTGCGGTTTCCATTCCACGTTTGCGCAGCAGGTTGATCCTATCGATCAAGAGGATCGCGTTGGATACGACGATACCGACAAGCATGATAATCCCGATCATCGCCATTTCACCGAATGTCCGCTGTGTAAGGACGAAGCCAAGCACAACACCGACCAAGGCCATTGGAATGGTCAGCATGATGATAAACGGCTGAGACATCCGCCCGAACTGGGCAACCATGATGACGTAAATCAGAGCCAGAACACCTAAGAATACGAATATCCCTTGACTCATGTTCGTGCTTTGCTCTTTCAACTTACCGGCGATTTCCACTTTATAACCCGCTGGAACAGGCACGTTTGGCAATTTCTCATCAATCTCACGGCCTATTGCCCCTAATTCACTTCCCAGCATCTCGGCAGAAACCGTCACGATGCGTTCGCCTTCTTTACGCTCAATCGTAATCGGAGACTTACTGTACTCCATAACCACCAGATCTGCCAAAGGCACTGCTGCCCCGTCTTTCGATGTCACCGTAATCGTTTTGAGCTGATCTGGGTGCTTCAGCCAGTTGTCCGGCATCTTGGCAACGACATCTACTTCGATTCCATCTTGTGTGATCGACGTAATGTGTTGGCTGCCGATTAACACGCTCATTTGTTGCAAAAGTGAACGGTGATCGACATTCAGTCTAGTAAGCGCATCTTGTTTTGGCAGCAACGTAACTTTTTCTTTTCCTTCTTTAAAATCGTTGCGAATGTTGGTGAGCCCGTTGATCGTGCCAAGCATCGCTTCCAGATCGGTTGCGACCTTCCGCATGACCTCCATGTCATCCCCGTAAACATCCAGTTGGATCGGACCGCTTCCGCCTTGTTGTCCGAAAGACATGGAGACGGATTCGATTCCTGGGGTCTCATTCAGGCGCTTATTAATATCCTCGTTCAAAGCGTCCTTATCACGTGTTCTGTCCGTCTTCGGAATTAAGGAAATGAACAATGTTGCTTCTTCCTTGGAAGTAAAGAAGAATACATCCTTTATCTCTGGGATCTCCCGCAGCGATGTTTCCGCGGTGACGGCTGCTTTTTGAGCTGTTTCTAACTTAGAACCGATTGGCATCTTCATATTGACAAAAACAATATTTTCGTTGGCGTTAATTCCTTGACCCATTTTCATAAAAGGTGTGAGGAAAGCGGAACCAACCAGCAAAGCAATCGCAAGTAAAACCGTTTTTACCCGATGTCTAATCGCTACTTGTAAAATACCGCTGAATACGCGAATGATAAGGTGTTCCTTGCCTTCTCCTTCTAACGAAACATGCTTATCCTTTTGCAAGAAGCGATTGGAAAACACGGGAACGAAGAAGTAAGCAGCGATCGTCGATGAAATAATGGCAGCGGAAACTGTAAAGGCAATTGTGGCCAAAACCGGTTTCAGCCAATCTTCAAAATCCGCAAAGACAAGTGGCAAAAAGACGATGATGATCGTGAGCTGCGAGGTGAACACAGGTGTCAAAACTTCTCTTGTACCTTTAATAATAGCCTGCTTCAGCTCTTCGCCCTTTTCCCGGTAGTGATAAATACTTTCCAAAACGACGATGGCGGCATCGACGATCAAGCCAACTGACAAGCTCAGCGACAGCAAGCTGATCATATCAATGTTGTAGCCTGCGAGTTTCATCGCGATGAACGTCATGAACGCAGAGAGCGGTAGCGTCGTAGCGATGACGAGTGTGACCCTCCAGTTGCGAAGGAAGACGAACAAGATGATGATCGCAAGCGCCCCACCAATCATGACATCCCGGCTGAGATTGCTCACCGCATGCTCGACAAAGGAAGCTCCTTCAAACATAACTTTGATGTTGTATTTGCCGTTTGCTTCTGTGTTTATTTTGCGAACGACTTCTTCTACACTCTTTTGTGTCGTGATCAAGTCATAGCCGTCTGCCCGCGTCACGCTGAGTTGAATAAACACGGAACCGTTTGTCAGGGCGACGTAGTCTTTCACTTTTCCACGCAAATCTTCAATTTGTGCCAATTGGTTCAGAGAAACGGTTCCTCTCGGTGTATCAATTGGCAGTGCCTCTATTTCCTGCGGGGTCTGATAAGTATTGTCAATCATGACAACCGTATCAAAACCCGTGTTCTCCAGTGTACCAATCCCTTGCTTCCAGTTTGTATCCTGAAGCTGTGAAATGATAGCCGCTGGCGTTGTTTGATAGGCATTCAATCGCTGTGGCAAAAAGGATATGGTAATTTTATTCTCGAAGCTTTTCTCTTCTACGATTACTTCCTTGACGCCCTCAACTTCTTCAATACGGTCCTTGATCGACGTTTTTGCCAAGCTTAGCATGGTCTTTGGCTCTGCTCCGACGACGGCAAAATCAATCATTTGATCGCTACCCATATTGCTCTGAAAGATATCTACTGTGTTAACGGCTTTCGGAAAACCATTTCGGAGACGGTTAACGGCATTTTGTACATCTTGCTTAACCTGCTCGCCTTTTCCTTCATTTGCAGAAATATTGATTCTAACGTGACCTGCACTTGTTGAAGAAGAGTATTTTTTAATATCATTAATCGACTTTAGTTCTTGCTCTACTTTCTTCGTTACTTTTTCTTCCATCTCTTCTGGTGGAAGTGCACCACCGGAAATTCTTACGTTAATATCAGGGAAATTCGTCTTTGGAACCAATTCGACATTAAAACTGAATAAGGAACCCAAACCTGCAATGACGAGCAAAAATGTAAACAAGTAGACGATTAGCTGTCTTTTCAGCAAAAAGAGAATCACTTTGTTCATGCAACTATTCTCCCTTCGCCTCTACTTTTTGCCCTTCGACGTAGAATGTAATTCCACTGCGCAGGAGTTGGTCGCCTTCTTTCACTCCAGATACGATTTCGATGGAGTCTCCGACCAATTGACCGGTCTTCACTGGTTTTTTTACTGTCAGTCCATTCTCTACTGCCATTACGTAATGGTCGGTTTGACTCACGCCGACACTTTCTAGCGGCACGAGGAAGCCATTCACTTGGCGCGGCACCTCAATTGTTGCGGCCATTCCTCCACGCCAGTACCCATCTGCATTCGGAATCGTGATCTCGACGCGGTACTTCCCTGTATCCTTGTTCACAACTGGAGAGATAAATGCAATGGTCCCTTCACTTTTCTTACCATCGTCTGCCAAAGCCTGCACCTTCGTTTTCTCACGGAATTGGCCGATCAATTCATTGGAGACATCCAAGGTTACCTTTACGTCTGACAGGTCAACAATGCGAATAATTTCTTGACCTGGAGAAGCCTGCTCTCCGATTTGCAGCCTTACATCCACGACTGTTCCCGCAAATGGCGCCTGAATTTTCGCATCATCCAAGCTCTTCTTCGCGCGGTCTACACCGCCGGCAGCAGCTTTAATCGATGCATTGGCGACCATGACATCTTCCGGCTCCGCTCCTTTTTGCAGCTCATTCAGAGACAGCTGAGCGTCACGCAGTGTAATCTCTGCTTGCGTAACAGCCCGTTTATTCGCATTTATTTCGTTTTGCGAAATGGCTCCGCCTGCAAACAGCTTCTCACTTGTTGCGAGGTCCTGCTTTGCTTTATCCAGACTGTCTTGCGCACTTTTTACCTGCAAGCGCTTCTGCTCAAGTGCTTCTGCTGTCGCGCCCTTTAACGTCTTGATTTTCCGCGCTGCTGCTTCCTCTACCTGCCCCTGTGCTGCTGCAATTTCTTTTTGGGTGTAACGCGTATCCAATGTGGCCAATAGCTGTCCTTGGGCGATTTTTGCTCCTTTGGTCGCGGAGATCGCTGAAATCGTTCCTCCTGTACCAAATGACAGTACCGCATCCCGCTTGGCTTCCACCATCCCTGTGACAGCGAGCATCACTGGCTTTGTTGCCTTTTGGACCTTTACAACCTCTACTACCTTCGCCTTTGCCTCTGTCTGCTGCGGTGCCTCTGGTGCTGGTGCTGAACAACCAGCAGCGACCAACATGACCGAAGCCAGAATAATGGATGCCCGTTTTTTCACTAGAATTCCTCCAAATTTTCACAATCATTCCTCATGGCGTAATTGTGCCAGTTTTTACCTCTGCTGCAAAACAGTCAGCGGGTGGAAATTTATCTCCGTCCCAAGACGGATAACAATACCGAACAGCGCATAAATAGATACGCAGCAAAAATGGGAAAGTTACCTTTTATTGGACGATCCTGAGGGAAAATTCACAAAAAAAGCAGCCAAGTCATAGACTTGAACTGCCTTTTGGATTTGATCCACGTTATTGTTCGACCAGCTGTTCCAGTTCTTCGAGCAATTCCTTGAAGACACTCAATGCTTCTGCAATCGGCGTTGGCGACGTCATGTCTACGCCTGCGCCCTTGAGCAGATTGAGTGGATAATCTGAACTGCCGCCCTTGAGGAACTGCAAGTAACGATCCACGGCTGGCTGACCTTCCTCCAAAATCTGCTTGGAAAGAGACGTCGCGGCCGAGAAGCCAGTCGCGTACTTATATACATAGAATCCGCGATAGAAATGAGGGATCCGCGCCCATTCTAGATCAACTTCGCTGTCAACGACCATATCTGGACCATGATAGGCAACATTGAGCTCACGGTAAATCGTACTGAGAGATTCGGCTGTCAGCGGCTCTCCCTGCTCTTCTTTTGCATGCACAATTTTTTCAAACTCGGCAAACATGGTTTGACGGAATACCGTTCCACGGAACTGCTCCAGATAATGATTAATCAAGTACATGCGCTGTTTCTTTTCTGTCGTCGTCTCGAGCAAATGATTCATCAGAAGTGCTTCGTTCAATGTGGAAGCTACTTCTGCTACGAAAATCTTGTAATCGGCATACGTGTAAGGCTGTGCGTGATTGGAATAGTAGCTATGCAAAGCATGCCCCATCTCATGCGCCAGCGTAAACATGTTGTTGACGTTGTCCTGATAGTTCATGAGGACAAACGGATGTGATGTATAGGCGCCCCATGAGTAGGCTCCGCTTGTCTTTCCTTCGTTTTCATGCACATCGATCCAACCGTTGGAAAAGCCCTCATCCAAAATGCGACCGTACTCCTCACCTAGTGGTTGTAGTGCTTCTTTAATCGTTGAGACGGCCTGGTCATACGGAATTTTCATGTCCGTCTCAGGTACAATCGGCACATACAAATCGTACATGTGCAATTCATCTACGCCCAATAATTTTTTGCGCAAAGCAATGTAGCGGTGCATGAGCGGAAGATGCTCGTGGATCGTTGCAATTAGGTTATCGTACACAGGGAGCTCCACATTATCGGCAAACAAGGCTGCGTACAGGGCAGACGGATATTTTCTCGTACGTGCGTAGAAAACATCCCCTTTGATGGCAGATGTCAGAGAAGCTGCGATCGTATTGCGGAACTTGCCATACGTACTGTACAATGCCTCGAATGCTTCTTTGCGCACGCGTCGGTCCTTGCTTTCCATGAACTGCGTATAGCGCCCCTTGGTCAGCTCGACTTCCTCGCCGCTTTCATCCGTGATCATCGGAAATTTCATGTCAGCGTTGTTGAGCATCCCAAAAATTTTGGAAGGAGAGGACGCAAGCTCACTCATGTTTGCCAGTAATGCTTCTTCCTCGGCGGATAGCGTATGTGGCTTAAAGCGAGTAATCTCATCCAACAAAATGCGATAGTGCTCAAGACCCTCTACTTCTTTGATCCACGTCTGCAAGTCTTCCGTCGAAATCGCCAAAATCTCCGGCTGTATGTACGAAATGGAGCCGTATACTTGCGTGCTCAGGCTAGTCGCTCTGTCAGTCAACCCTTGATACTTGCTATTCGCATTGTCTTCGTCTCGACGCATACGTGCATAGACGTACACTTGGTCAAGCGTCTTCAACAATTCATCTTGCAGAGTCAACACGGCCAGCAGCTGTTTACCGGAAGTAGCCAGAGAGCCTTTCATTGCTGCGATTTTTTCTGTGAGCTGTTTTACTTTTTGAACGTCCGCTTCCCAATCATTATCCGTGGGATACATGTCCTCAAGACGCCATTTGTATTCAGCGGGGACGTCACTGCGTTTCGGCAGTGCTTTGCTTTTATTCACCGTGATCACTCCCTCGTTATTCATGTAAGATGAAATGGTCAAATCATCCATATGTGTATCCTATCGTATTATGCCTACAGGTTCAAATCAATCAGACGCTTTCACATTTTCCATAGAAAAAAGCCGAGCTTTCCCAAAATGGAAAAGTCAGCTTCTTCCTACACCGATATAGTGAAAGCCTGCTTCCTTTACCTCCTGGTTCGGCCAGGCATTTCGTCCGTCTACCAAGAGAGGCTGCGCCATGCTTTGATAAACCTGTTTCCAATCCAGTTGAACACACTGTTCCCATTCTGTGACCAATAAGGCGGCGTGTGCTCCCTCGCATGCTTCTGTCGCAGATTGTGTATACGTGATCTGTGGAAACTGCTTACTGACACCAGATACCCCAATCGGATCGAACGCCTTCACGGAAGCACCTTTTTGCAGGAGTGCTTCTATTATTTTAAGCGATGGCGCTTCGCGGATGTCATCCGTATCTGGCTTAAACGTCAACCCCAGAACGGCAATTTGTTTGCCTTTCAGTTCAGGGAGTTGCAAGCATAGCTGCTCCAAAAACCAGGCAGGCTGCGTCGCATTCACCTCTCGCACTTTATCCAAAATGCTTAAGTGAATATTGTGCTCTGCTGCGAGCTGCAATAGCGCAATCGTATCCTTCGGAAAACAGGAGCCGCCATAGCCTACTCCTGCCCGTAAAAATTGCGGACCGATTCGGCTGTCCAGTCCCATTCCTCGCGCGATCGTCACGATATCCGTCCCGAGCGCAGTACTCAACCGTGCTAGCTCATTCATGAAGGAGATTCTCGTGGCCAAAAATGCATTGGAAGCGTATTTGATCAGCTCTGCGTTTGCTCTGCTGGTGATTACTCGCGGTGCCTTCACACCGTTGTACAGTTCCTCCATGCGGGCCGCTGCCTGAGGATTATCTACACCAATGACGATTCGCGAAGGCTCCAGTGCGTCTATTAATGCGCTCCCTTCCCGTAAAAACTCCGGGTTGGATGCAACAGATACCCCTTGACAGCCAGCCAGCATCCCCGCTACTTTTTCGCCAGTTCCGACTGGTACGGTACTCTTGATTACCACGATGCGTTCTTGCGGTGCGAGCGAATGGACCTTTTCTATGTCAGAAACAGCCCCGAGTAAGTACGTTAAATCGGCTGTGCCGTCTACTGCTTCAGGTGTCCCTACACAAATAAAAAATATCTCAGCATCCTTCGCTTCCGTCAGATCCGTATAAAATGCAAGCGCACCATCATCCAATACTTTTTTCAATGCCTCATCCAAGCCCGGCTCGTAAATCGGCGAGATCCCTTGGCGCAATTTTTCTACTTTGGATGCATCGAGGTCAATACCCGTCACCTGATGACCGTTCATGGCAAGGGAAACAGCAGTTGTCAAACCTACATAACCGGTCCCAATAACGGCAACTTTCATTCCTTCACCTCATCATTTTTTCGACACACGCAAATAGAGCTCTTCTAGCTTCATCCGTTGCTTATGGATGTCATGGTTTTTTTCTACTTTCAGTCGAGCCTCTGTCGTGATCTGTGTCCACTCGTGACTTTCTGTTAGTACACGGTTTATCATTTTCCCGAGCGCAGTCGGTGATTTCTCCGGAACCAGATACCCCGTCACTTTGTTTTCAACCAGCTCCGGAATCCCCGCGTGATAGGTGGAAATGACAGGGCGTCCGCTTGCCATCGCTTCCATGATGACATTGGGAATTCCCTCTTGGTTGCCATTTCGCGCTGTCTTGCAAGCGATGATGAATAAATGGCACTTGGCCAGTTCGCGCTGGACTTCACGATGTGGCAGAGCTCCTTTGAGCACGACTTGTGTGCCTAGCCTGTTTTTCTTAATCAGTCGTTTGAGCTTCTTTTTTTCTTCTCCATCACCGACGATGATTAGCTTCGCCTTGGGATATTTTTTATGCACATGCGTAAACGCCTTGATTAGCGTATCCATCCCCTTTTTTTCAGTCAGTCTCCCTACGCTTAACAATCGGTACTCCCCATGATCCACGGGCCGTGGCGGCAGCATGGGAAATTTGCGCAAATCAATTCCCGAGCGGATAAGGGTAATTTTGGACGGAGGACAGCCGAGACGAATCAAGCGCTTTCTCATGTGATTGCTGACGACTGTAAAAGCCTGGCCCTTTCGAAAGAGACGCATAAGGGACCGTCTGTACACTGGATTTTCTTTTACACGCTTAGTCGCATCAAAGCCGTGAAAGGAAGTGATCAGGGGGAGCTTGCTTTTTTGTGCATAAGGAAGCAATTCTAACCCGGCAGGGCCAAAACGGGCATGCAGGCATTTAAAATTTTTTCGTCGCAGCCAAGTGGAGAGGCCGGCCATATGCTTGCGCACATAGACCGGCGAATAAGGAAATTGTTTTCGATTAAAGGCTCGCTGTCGGGTCAACACGACGGGTTTGACCACCTGATGTCCAAGCAATTGCTCGTAAATAAATGTTTCACTCTTGGGAAGAAACTTTCTGCGATAAACGAGGACCCGATGCATGCAACTGGCCTCCTTTATGACGGGTGTTACCCCTTCGTTTGCGAACGAATCTCTGCTAATTGATGGCGAAGGCCCTCTTCTAGCGTCACTTTTGGTTTGTACCCCAAGCGTTGTTGGGCAAATTGGATGTCCGCACAGGTTCGTAGGGAGTCACCTGCGGGCCCATTTTGATACGTGATGCGAGGGGTCAGATTCATTAACGTGCCCATGATGGATAGCACATCGATGAGCTTGATTTCCCGATCTCCCCCCACATTAAAAATGTCACCAGGAACAGCATGCTGTGCAGCCAGCAGATTCGCCTCTACCGCGTCTGTCACATACGTAAAGTCTCGTGATTGCTGACCATCACCATAGACGATGACCTGCTCGCCTTTCATCATTTGGCGAAAGAAACGATGGAAAGCCATATCCGGACGCTGTCTGGGACCGTATACCGTAAAGTAACGAAGCATGGTAACCGGGAGTCCATAAGCTTTCACATAAACCGAGCAGATTTGCTCCATCGCTTCCTTGGTCACCCCATAGGGGGAAACTGGGCGAAGCGGCGCATTTTCATTCGTTACGATCCCTTGCATCGTCCCGTAAACCGAAGAGGAGGACGAGACCACGATGACAGGTGGCTTCGGTCTTTGCAAGCAAGCCTCCAGCAATTCTTGTGTGGCCAAAATATTATGGCTAACATAATCAGCAAAGGATTTTCCCCAGCTGTTTCTCACGCCCGGCAAGGCAGCGAGGTGAAAAACAACATCGACGTTCTCGAGCCAAATGTCCCAACGCCCCGTCTGAAGCGTTGTCGAGTGGAAGGTGAAGGAAGGGTGCTTTCCTATTTCGGCCAGATTACGTAATTTCGCAGCTACATCGTAGTTATCGATGAACCCGTCTATCCCGATGACTGTTACGCCATCGTTCAACAATCGCTGCGTCAAATGAGACCCAATAAAACCTGCACAGCCGGTGACAAGAGCTTTCTTCATCGCCTCCGACGCCTCACTTTCTTGAGCCTTCTAATAACTAAATAACCGTCCTTGTAACCATAGATGGCCTTGTACTTTTTACCCCACCTATTGAGATAATATTTGAATGTTTTTTTTCTTAAATAATTTCGGCGGAACTTCATCTTGCTATCCGTGAGCTGACCTTTATGCTTCGTCCGGTTGTAAAGGATTTGGTTGATGTACCTCACCCGATACTTTTCAATTAATCGCAAAATGATTCGCCGATCCTCCATAATCCTTCCCTCGTATCGATCCGAGGTATCCCAACCACCCACTTGATGTAGAGCTTCTACGCGATAGCAACGTGGAGAAACCATCCAGCGATTGTACTTCAGAAACTGGTATTTATTATGAAATGTCTTGTGCTTCACCTTAATCGACTTGGTATATTTCCCATGCCGAACTTTCCAGATGTTCATGTTCCCATAGAAGAGAGCTGTGCTTTTCCTGCTTTTGTGAATGTACTTTTTAAGTACAGCCAGCGTTCGTTTCGGTAACCAGTCATCAGAATCGAGTTGTACGAGATAAGGTGTATCCACCATTGACAATGCCTGATTCATGACTTTGCCTATCCCAGAATTTTGTTCCATTCGATGATACATAATGTTTGGGTGGTACATATATTTTTCAATTTTACTTCGGGTGCGATCGGTGGACGCATCGTCAATGATCAGCAACTTCCAATCCTTTGAGGTTTGATTCAAGACGCTTTTGATGGCTTTGCGAATAAACTTGGCCCGATTGTATGTCGGAATCACTACAGTAAAGGTCGGATTCATACGTCCTCCCTCTTGACTGCTGGAATGCAAATGGACGATTTGTCGCTGACAATGAAGACTCCTGTACTGTTAGAAGATTGACCCGTCATCATCGATGAGCGTCCGAAAACACTGTTTGTTATTTTCCAAGCAATGTCTTGCAGCGAGCTGTTTTCCAGCAAAATACTGTTTTCGATATACGAGCAATTTCTCAAGCTTACGCCATTTTGGATCGAGACGTACGGTCCGATTTGGCAATTTTCAATCACACAATCATCACCGATTCGTACGGGACCCGTAATCTTCGAATTTTTCACAACCGTTCCTTTGCCAATTTGATGTTGATTGCCTAGCTCCCTCGTAAGCATCCACTGGTTGGCCTCCAGCCAGCGATCGATGGTTCCCACATCCGAATATTTCCCGTTGGTGACGGAGTGAGCCAATTTGAATCCGCGATTTATCATCGATTGAATCGCATCCGTTATTTCTAGTTCGCCTCGGGGAGATGGTTGTAGGGTAGCAATCGACTCGAAAATAGGTGGCGTAAACAGGTATGCACCAATCACTGCCAGGTTGCTCTTTGGCTGAAGTGGCTTCTCCTCTACAGAGATTAGTCGTCCTTTTTGTACTTCTGCGATCCCATAATCCTGTGGTCTCTCCACTTTACTTAGCATCACGACACCGTCAGATTTTCCCTTCGTAAACGCTTTTGTAAGCCCGTGAAGCGAATCCATCAATAAATTATCACCTAGTAGCAAGATAAACGGTTCGTCTTGCAAAAACGGTTGCGCTAGCTGGACAGCATGGGCAATTCCCAATGGTACCTCCTGCTTGATAAACGTAATGGTAGCCCCGAATTGACTACCATCGCCCACCATGGGAGGAATTTGTGATTGAGAAGGATGTATCACGATGCCAATGTCTTGAATGCCCACTTCACGCAGTTTGCGAATGCAATAGTGTAAGACCGGGTGATTGGCCACAGGGAGGAGGGTTTTCGGCTGCGAATAGGAAAAGGGGTGCAGTCGCGTCCCACGTCCAGCACACAAGATTAACCCTTTCACAAGTATCACTCCCCAGTTGTGCTCTGCGATACTTATAAGGTATGCGTATCTGGATAGCTGGACAGGGCAGACGTCCACATTGGTGCAAGAAAAGGCAACCACCTACTTCATTTCCACTCAAATTAGCCAGTTTTTAAAAGCTGCTGTTTCTCTTCTATTCGTGTTGGAACGACTGATTCAAATACGTTCAGATAGCCTTGCGCAGTTGCATACCAAGAAAAAAACTTTGCTCGTTGCAGAGCCTGTTTGCCCATTTCATTCCGGACGGCTGGCGAACTCCACAACAACTCCCACACAGCAGGCAATCCTTTTTCCCAATCTTTTGGCGGGATGATAAAGCCACTTTTCTCGTGGGCAACGACTTCACGAATGCCGCCACGTGGAGTGGAAATGACAGGCTTTCCGGCAGCCATTGCCTCTAAATTGACACGGCAAAACGCTTCTTTCCAAACAGACGGTGTGGCTACGACATCCCCTATTTGGTAGTAAAGCGGCATTTTTGCGGAGGGGACGAAATTGACGAAGCGCACCTTTTCCCCCAAGGGCTTCGCAAGTCGTTTGAGCTCTCGAACATACGGATTTAGACGATTGCTGCCGTATCCCGTCCCCCCCACAATCACGAGTTTGGCTTTTGGGTCTTGTTTGCTCACCTGGCGAAAGGCTTTGATCAGCACATGTACCCCTTTGCCACGCATAAGTCGTCCGGCATAAAACAAGATGCGATCATCTGGCTTCAATCCGAGTTCTTGACGCATTTTTTTGACCGCTATTTTTGCAACCTGATAAGGTGTGACATCGACTCCGAGGTGAACCGCATGGATTTTATTGGCAGGAATCTTGCACGTCCGAATAAAATGTTGACGTAAAAATTCACTGTTCGTAATAAAACCCGTTGCCAGTCGAACAGCACGCTTCATATTTTCCTTGCTGATGATCGGCTGTGACCCGTACACATGAGAGTGCATATTCACAAAGACTGGGATCTTGGGAAAATGGCGTTTTAATGTGAGAACATAGATCGGTCTGTTTTCCACAAGAATGACATCTGGCTTGTTTTTCTTGATATGATGAATAATCCGGCGCAAATATGGCTTTGGCCCTTGATATGGGACACGAATGAACCGCCGATTTTCTTCCACGGATGAGGTTGGGTAGGTCGCACATTGACGAGTGTAGATCGTCACGTTATGCATGGGCTCGATCATCTTTGTGACCTCGTCAATATCATGTTCGACCGAGCTTCCTTTGACTGGTGGTACAGAAAAGGGACCCGGACTAATAATCGCGATGTTCATTTCGCTCGATCTCCCACTCCTTTTTCAGTGAAAGAACCACTTGATACAAGTACTGCAATTGTTTGGCATGGTTTTCTTCAAGGTTCTCCCATCTTTCTTCCCATGAAGCAAGCGCCTCTTTCAGTTCCATCACTTCTTGCTCAAGCTGGTGAACCTGTTCCACGACGGCCTCGTCGGTCTCTCTCATAATAATTTCGAAGGTAGGCTCCAAGAGCAGTTCCTTCGGCTGCTCTGCTGTTGTATTTACGACCAGCTCCTGGACGTTTTCCGTTACTACCTCATCTTGTTTTTCATTGGCTTTTACGATTGAAATACGCTGAACTGCCTCATCTACAACATAGTTTCCTGAAAATACACCTGGTGTTACCCAATGAGACAGATCCCATTTTTTTCGTTTTTCCACAAGTTATCGCCTCCTGAAGCTTGCATCTACGTAATATGTTATGACAGACAAGGAAAATGGGTACGTGTACGGTGACATAGAAAAAACCGCTTGATTTGGATGAAATCAAAGCGGTTGCCCGTGGTCTCTCATATTTGCTTGTCTGCGGAAGTTCAAGCTGTAAAGACGTGCTTCTTCTACGGTTGTTATCTGTTGCTTTTGCCATTCGAGCAAGATCCGGTCAATATAGCGGATGTGGAGCTTGCCGACGGTTGCAGCCTCACGCAAAGCGGTCAAAATCAAATCTTCTTGATAGCCGTCCTGTTCGGTCCACATATGGATGTTCTCCAATTCAAACGGCGCTAGCGGGCGGCCAAATGCCTGCTCAAAACGAGCGTAAATGGCAACAGGTTCGGCATCCAGAGAAACGGCCACTTCCATAAAAGGGTCTATACTTCTCGGGTCTGCTTGCTGCTCCCGCCAGGTCTGGTACAGCTTTTTGTACAACGGTGTCAAATTATATTGCTCATGACGCATACCAGTTTGTGGATCGATAAACTCATCTATCGTAATCCAATCTTCTTTTAATAGCTTTTGAAGAGATTGAATCAATCTCCTGCTCGTCATGGACATGCGTTCCTCCAGCTCTGTTAAGGTCGGGAATCGATTCCCTTCCTGCTGAAAGGACAGCAGATGAATCAGTAGCATCATCTCGTCATCAGTCAATGACATACGCTTATACATTTTCAAAAGAAGGTTGGAGACGGATGTTGCTCCTTCTTGCAACAATTGCAATATATGGGAGTCCATAACGCATATTCACCTCTGGGTTGGGATAACAAGGGAGTGCGTAAAACGCGCTGTCAAACAATAGGAACACCCTGCTGCCCTCGCGCAACAGGGTGTAGATCGTTCATCGATAAAGGAACTCTATGGATAGAGACGATTCAGCATGCGTGGGAATGGAATGGTTTCGCGCACATGATCCAGCCCGCAAATCCATGCAATGGTACGCTCCAGACCCAAACCGAAGCCGGAGTGAGGAACTGTACCGTATTTGCGCAGGTCCATATACCAGCGATAAGCCTCTTCCGAAAGCTCATGCTCAGCAAAACGTTTCTCCAACAGTTCTGGATCATCAATCCGCTGGCTACCCCCGATGATTTCACCATAGCCTTCTGGTGCGATCATATCCGCGCACAGAACCACTTCTGGACGTTCGGGGTGTGGCTTCATGTAGAAAGCCTTGATTTCGGTAGGATAATGGGTGATGAAAACAGGCTTGTCGAAATGGTCCGCAATCATCGTCTCATCCGGTGCACCGAAGTCGTCTCCCCATTTAATCTCGCTACCTTTTTCCTGCAAGAGTTTAATCGCATCATCATAAGAGATGCGTGGGAACGATCCCGTTACATTTTGCAGTTTTGTTGTATCGCGCTCCAACGTTTTCAGTTCGCGCTCACAGTTTTTCAATACGGATTGTACCACATGAGAAACAAACGCTTCCTGAATACGCAGATTTTCTTCGTGATCTACGAAAGCCATCTCCGGCTCGATCATCCAGAACTCGATCAAGTGACGACGTGTCTTGGATTTCTCGGCACGGAAAGTTGGTCCGAAAGAGTAAACGCGCCCTAACGCCATAGCGGCTGCTTCCATATAAAGCTGGCCGGACTGCGAGAGATACGCATCCTCATCAAAATATTTGGTATGGAACAGGTTGGTTGTACCTTCCGCAGAGGTCGGTGTCAAAATTGGCGGGTCTACTTTTACGAAACCGTTCTCGTGGAAGAACTCATACATGGCGCGAATCACCTCGGAACGCACAGCCATGACTGCACGCTGACGTGGAGAACGCAGCCACAGGTGGCGATGGTCCATCAGGAAGTCAACACCGTGTTCCTTCAAGGAAATCGGATATTCCTGGGCGATCTGAATAATTTCCACACCTGTTACTGTCAATTCGTAACCGCTTGGTGCGCGGTCATCCGCACGAACTGAACCAGTTATGTAAAGTGAGCTTTCTTGTGTGAGCTGCGATGCATTCTCCCACACTTCTTCCGCTACTTCCGCTTTTACTACTACACCTTGAATGAAGCCGGATCCGTCGCGGAGCTGCAAAAATTGAATCTTGCCGCTGCTGCGCTTGTTGTATAACCAGCATCCCAGGCGTACTTCTTGTCCAACATGCTGCCCGATTCGGGCAATCGTCGTCAACATTGAATGATTCCCTCCATTTACCATGCCACGCAAATACAGACTAAGTATACCAAACAATTATACTATTGGGGGCCTGCAAATTCAATGAAAGTCTCCCTGTATAATGTTAACGATAAAATAATTATGTAAACTCGATATGCATTTGGGAGACCTGATCTCAACATCGGCCTCCCTGCTTCTGAATCATCCACTCGCCCCATTGTTGTTTCCTACCGAATTATTTATCGTCCTCGCTATCGTATTCTTCACTACTTTCATAATCTTGCTCGAAGTCACTATCATCCGTGTCTTCTTCATCTTCATCCGTGTCGTAATCGTCCATGTCATCCTCGTCCGTGTAGGCATCATCCCTGTCTTCCTCATCTGTATCTTCCTCATACGTATCTTCGTCGACCATGTCCTCATCTTCCATGTCTTCCTCATTTGTATCTTCGTCTTCCACGTCTTCCTCATACGTATCTTCGTCGACCATGTCCTCATCTTCCACTTCTTCATCATTCGTATCTTCATCATTCGTATCTTCATCATCCATGTCTTGCTCATCAAAGTCGTGATCTTCCTCGACTTCTTCTGCCTCCAATTGTCCCCTCTCTGTTGACCAATCCAATATTTCGTGTGGGACATCTACTCCTTTTACTCCAATCCCGATCCAGTGAATCACACCAGTCGCTTCCTGCCCCTCCTGATTGCGAAATACGGTGATGAGCGCTGCAGTCCTTTTCGTATATTTGAGCGATGTATAGATGCCCGGTTGATTTGTCATCGCCACCATACAATAATGTGTATCCGCAAAAGGCTGCGGCAATCGAACAATCACATCTGTAGACTTGCTTGTGGCAGAAAGCCTGAAGGGGACGAAACCGTATTGTTGCAAGGTTACTCCAATATGATTATGGGTCTCAATTACCGGAAAGGATAATTTCTCTGCATCAATGGACTGATTTGCTATGTGATGCGTAGTGATAGCTTTGGACGCAATTTTAGAACCGGTCACGGAGTCCTCTGCCAGTTTTTCCTGCGTAATGATCCGGTTTTGCAGATGCTGTTCTGTTATGCTCTTGCTAATCAGATGACTTCCTTTCAGCGTTCCTTCCTTAATATGCGTTCCATCCAGGCTGCCTTTTATGACATGAGCACCATGAACGGAATGGCTATCTAGCTTGCTCGCATCAATGCTCTGATCGGCTATTTTCTCTCGGGTGACACTGCCGTCCTGTAATTTTTCCTTGGAAATGGAGTTACCCTGGAGATGGTCCGCTTGAATGATGTGACTGTTGAGATGTGCAGATGAAATTGCTTTTTCCGCAAGCTTTTCCCCCGTCACGGCTGATCTGCCTAGATGACGGGTCTTGATCGCATCTTTGGCTATTTTGGGCGCTGTGATGACAGCATCACCAAGCTTGCTTGTCGTAATGCTTAGATCTGAGATTTTGTCTGTGGAAACAGATTCCGGCGCCAATTTTGAGGTGGTCACCAAGTGGTCATGCAGATGCTGGGTCTGGATGATGTACTCGCGTAGATGATTGCCCCCAATGATTCTGTCAGTCAAATGCTGTTCTTCCACAGATCTTCTTGCCAGCTTTTCTGAGCGAATGGTTCCGTCAATCAGATGTCGTGAACTCACGCTCTCATCGAGTAAGTGTTGCTCTCCTACACACCTGTTCGCCAATTTGTCGGCAGTGATCGCCTTATCAGCTATCTTGGCTGAGGTAATTTGTTGATCCCCAATTTTTTTAGCCGTCAGCATCCCGTCCTGCAAGTGACTCGAAAGGACACTGCCAGCTTGTAAATGTGTGCTGCCAATTGATTCTTTGGCGAGCTTTTCTGCCGTGACACTGTTGTTGTCCAAATGCTCAGTCAATATCGCATACGGCCCCACTTTATCACTGGTCACCGCTTCTGGATGTAAATGCTGGCTATAAATGGCCTGAAATGCAATGTGATGATCTGTGATGCTGCCAGCGCTAATGTTGCTGCCATCGATTAGCTCTTCCGTGAGATGATGATGGTAAATGGAGCCTTCACGAATATGTTGAGACTCAATTGTATCTTCGTCTATCTTCGTCGAAGTTACAGCTCCATCGCGTAATTTATCGCCTGTGACAGCTCCATCCTCAATCTTCACTGTGTTGATCACATAATTGGCGAGATTACTTGTTTGAATGGTCCCCATCTTTATCTTTTCCGAGGTAATCGATTGATCCTGAATCAACTCATTCGTGATCGCTTGCTCCTGAATATGCTTGCTCTGGATCGAATGATCGGCAAATTTCATCGAGTCGATGGTTTTATCGGCTAACTTCTCGGAAGTAATGCTATGGTTGATCAATTTTTGCGCGGAAATGGAATAATCCAACAAGTGCTCGCCGCTTACGATTCCCTGCCCCAGATGATCCCTCTGTACCGCATGCGGGGCGAGTTTGGTGGAAGTTACGCTCTTGTCCGCGAGTTTACTGCTGTCCACGGCATAATCCTTCAAAATAGAATTATCCACGGCGCCTTGCTTAATTTTGGACGCGTCAATGGCCCGGTTCGCAATTTTTTCTGTTGTCACGGATTGATCTGTCAAGTCGTCTGTATAGACAAATGATTGGACACGATCATCATTTCGGTCTTTGATGACCTTCGAATAAAAGTTCGGATTGGCAGTTGAGCTCTGTTTGGAGGATGCGTTTTGTTTGGAAGATACGTTCTGTTTGGAAGACGTATCCGGTTTGGAAGACGTATCCGGTTTGGAAGAAGTATCCGGTTTGGAAGGTAAATCCTGTCTGGAAGCTAAATCCTGTCTGGAAGCTGAATCCTGTCTGGAAGCTGAATCCCGTCTGAGAGTTGAATCCTGTCTGGAAACTGAATCCCGTCTAGAAGTTGAATCCTGTCTGGAAGTTGAATCTTGTCTGGAAGTTGAATCCTGTCTGGAAAACGAGTCCTGTTTGGAGGATAGGTCCTGCTTGGGTACTTTGGGAATCGGGTTTTGTTGCTCTTTCGGTGTGGCAGCAGAGATGGGAGGTATTCTGTGACTGCTCTCCAAATGACTTTCAAGCAGATTTAATTCGAGGTCTTCCATCCACTCCCGATCGGGTGATGATGTATATGAGAGCGGTAACTCGTGCATGGTCTGCCTAAAGGTTTTGCTCAGACTTTTGTTTGCTTTTCGCCGGTTCACATTGGCCATAGGGTCTCCTTGCCTCCTGATTTCATTCCCGTATCACCTTTGTAGGATATTCATCCATTTACTTATTTGGCACCGTGTCTACAAAATTGTTTCATCCTGAATTGCCCAAGTGGCCAGTATCCGAAGAAAATATAGTTTTAGACTGGCTTCAATATAAAACCAGCCGCAGCCTTGGACCGGAAAAATAAAGTCTAGGCTGCGGCTGGTTTATTGAACTCGTTCTCCGTTAAGTTGAACGACGGATTGTACTGCATGGTAAATTCTCATCTCAAATTAACTTAGTAAGTGTAATCTGATATCCATCTAGGGTCTGCACACTCCGAATATTTGTTCAAGATAACGTTCTTTCTCCTTACTTAACTCCTCGAATACCCCTGTAGACAGATTCGCACAGCTCTGTTGTAAACCTACCTGACATTCCTTCAAGCGCTGTATTGGTGAACGCTACTACACTAAGCTCCTCTCTCGGATCAACAAACCAAGAGTGACCATAGGTGCCGCCCATCCGCCAAGTTCCCGGCGATTCCAGTGTATTGGCAGCCGCTGGGTCTTTAAGCAGCGTGAAACCAAGTCCAAAGCCTCGCCCCGGCCAATAGGGCATTACAAGGTTACCAATTTGATTGGTTGTCATTTCCGTAACAAGAGCCTCCGGCAGAATCGGATTTCCTCCCTGCCGCAAAGCTTCCAGCAGTTTAAGAAAGTCTTCTGCGCTGCCAATCATGCCGGCTCCCCCGGAAGGATAAGCTGTCTTATCGGTAAACCTGTTGGGTGAAAGGAGGAATCCTGCCGTCCCCTCCACGAATGGAACGGTATCAAAATCGTGCAAGCGCCGGGGCTCTCCAGCACTGTCTGCGTAAGCCGTAGTCAATCTGTCCGTGTCCACGGCCTTGAAATCCGTGTCCATCATGGAAAGCGGATGAGTTACAAGCATCCGTACAGCTTCACTTAGCGGCAATCCAGTAACCTTTTCAATGACCGCTCCGAGCACGTCTGTTGCTATGGAATACCTCCACATTTTCCCTGGCTCATATAGAAGCGGGACAGAAGCGAGTCTTTGTAGATTCTCTTCAAGTGTAATTCCCGCCAGATCCATGCCGTCCGATACCCCGGCAAGCTCATAAGTTCCCTTTTCTTCCTGAAAGAAACGGTAAGTTAAGCCTGCGGTATGCGTCATCAGATGGTGAACGGTTATGGGAACATACTGTCCGTTTGGCAGTTTGGGACGAAAGGCGGGCAACCATTTTTCCACCAGATCGTCTAACTGCAATCTCCCTTGCGAAATTAATACTAAGACTGCCGTTGACACGACCGGCTTGGTTACCGAAGCATATCTAAACAAAGCATTTTCCTGCATCGGCCGTTTCTGCTCGCGATCGGCCCAACCAGCAGGTCTGCTGTAAACGAGGTTTCCGCCTAATGCAATTTGGACGACGGTACCCACGATCCTTTTTTCCTCAAGTGTGCGGTCAATTACCTCATTGACGCTTTTATGCACCAATTCCATATCTATATTTCTCATGTTTCTCATCCTCTCCTGGTGTAATTTACTTGATTATTAATAGCAAGTGAGTTTATTATAGTAATAATTTCTGCTTCCTTACATAAAACAAACAAGTTAGATAAAGAAGTTTTCGATGATTATAAAGGTATTTAAAAGAAATAACTTTAAAAATAAAGGAGGGCGATTTTCTTGGACGAAATCGATAAAAACATCCTGCTCCATTTGCAGAACCAGGCAAGATTATCAATGACAGATTTAGGAAAGCTGGTGGGACTGTCTCAGCCAGCCGTAACTGAACGTGTAAAACGCATGGAAGAAAAGGGTGTTATCGAGGAATACCGAACAGTCATTTCTTCGCAAAAAGTGGGTAAGCAATGCACAGCCTATATGCTTGTTAGGACCGGGAATTGCTATCCATTCCTTGATTTTTGTCGTTCTTCACCGGAGGTCATGGAATGTTACCGGATAAGCGGAGAGCATAATTATTTATTGAAGGTCCTTACGGAAACAACCCAGGAGCTGGAAGGGTTTGAAAACCGGTGCGATCAATACGGAACCTATACGACTCTGATCGTAATGTCTTCACCGATCGCTTATAAAAATCTCATTGGAGAACCGAATTTGCTTGCATAAGATTTAATTTTATAATCCAAAAAAATGAATCCGCCTTGCAGCGGATTCATTTTTTTGCTTATGTTACACATACTTGCGGATTCCTTTAGGAAGGAAAGCCATGCTTTTTAGCTAGCCAAGCTGCAAGCAAGGAGGGAAGCAGCAGGATAATTAATGAGCCCGGAAGGAATCCTGCTCCAAGCAGCTCGAGAAGAAACCCACCAATAATGCCCCCTCCGCCGATTGCCACATTCCACGCGGTAACCAGCATCGATTGGGCTATATCTGCGCTGTTTCCCCCAGCTTGTGCTATTGCTGTTTGCAGTAAAGTGGCTGCCCCGCCAAACGTAAGCCCCCACGCTGTAACACCAAGAATGATGATTGCAGGTTGATTCATTCCGATTCCCAAGGCTGCAGAAGCCAAAGCAAATCCCGTGATGCTGATTAAAACCAGCATTCTTAGAGAACGGTCAATCAGCATACCTATCACCCAAATGCCTGCAACCGAGGTTATTCCAAAAATAAGAAGAACCAAATCCACTCGCTGAGCAAACGCGGTTTCCGCAAGATACGGTGCAATATAAGTGTACAAAATATTATGAGCTAGTACCCATGCCAAAACGACTAACAGAATCGGCCGTACACCAGGAATCAGGAAAACCTTGTGAAAAGGGAGCTGATCACCGGCAGGCTCGCCGGCATAATCCGGCACCTTCCAGAGCACCCAGCCAATAAGGGCTGCAGCCAGTAATGATACAGCTCCGAAAATGAGACGCCAGCCTGTATAAGTACCGAAAAAAGTGCCTAGCGGAACACCCAGCGCCAATGCCAACGGGGTGCCAACCATGGCTACTGCCATCGCTCTTCCTTTCAGCGAATCAGGCACCATGCGCCGCGCATAACCGGCCGTCATCCCCCACAGAACACCTGCCGAGACACCTGCGAAGAAACGCGCGACAAGCGTCAGCACATAAACGGAAGATAACGCGGTGATGGTGTTAAAAACAAGAAAGCCGATGATGCACAGCAGCAGAAGCGGCCGGCGCCTCCACTCGCGGGTAGCCGTTGTCAAAGGAATGGCGGCCAGAAGAGATCCAACCGCATAGAGAGTGACCAATTGTCCGGCAAAAGCTTCTGTGACCCCAAGATCCTGTGCAATTTGTGGCAATAATCCAGCAGGTAGGCCTTCCGTAAGAATGCAGATGAATCCCGCCATGGCTAAGGCCAGCAGCCCGACCCACGGAAGACGTTTGGAAGACGACACATTTGCTCCGCCTTTTCTTATAACAGCAGTGTTTGAGTTCACGAAAAAATCTCCTTTATTTATTTTTGCCGTATGAAAGCTTTGGCTTTCGTATAAGCATATATAAATAAAATATTATTTTACATGGATGATTAAAGGAGGATGAAGCGAATTAAGAGGAAAATACTTTTATTTTTATAGAAATTCCATGATTTTAAAGGCAAAAAGGCAGCGGCGGCCGCTCTGGCACTCTAGAAATAAAGGAGTCGTGAAGTTAGTTTTTCTTATCCTAAATTAAAAATAGGCGCTACCTTATTGCGCCTATCAATAGTCATTATTATTTTCCGTGAACCAGCTATTCTCCCGGTAACTTAATGCCGTTCCCAGTCTAATACTTTATTTTTCATTCTAATGGTTTATTTTCTTTGTTACAGCGAGCAAACACAAAAAAACCTGCTTCGCCGACTCTTCCCTTGGCTAGCAGGTTCATTATTTTCACTTATACAGCAACTTCTTCCTTCGTTTGTGACAATAGGGCCCTGAACTCATCGCCTTGCAGAACTTCCGCTTCCAACAATGTATGCAAGCCCGTTTGGAATACGGAATCAAATTGTCTCAAAAGATTGCGAGTTTCTGCGAGCAATCCTTCCAGCAGACGCTCAACCTCGTCATGAATCCGATTCTTATCCACGTATTGCAAATGTACAATCCCTAGCTCGGACATACCGCTTTGTACAATTTCCTGTGCCATTCCCAGCGCCTGCTCGAAGTCATTCTTCGATCCAGTACTGCGCCCACCGTAGTAGATTTCCTCCGCTACTGCTCCTCCAAGGCTAACCATGATTTGCTTCTCCATCGCTTCCTTGGTATACAGATAGCGGTCTTCCATTGGATTTTGTCGGACGTATCCCAGTGCTTTGCCTCGTGGACTCAGCGTGACCTGCGATACAGAGCCTGGTCGCACGCTCTCACTTACAATGGCATGTCCCAATTCATGGAGAGCAACGCGCTTCTTCTCTTCCTCAGATGCTTGACGGTCTACCTTCTCTCCGAGCATAACCTTGTCCACTGCATAGCCAAAATGTTTCGCTGTGATCTTGTCCTGGCGGTCACGCATGGCGTAAATAGCTGCTTCATTGGCTACACTCTCCAGCTGCGCGCCAGAAAATCCGAATGTCTCCTGAGCCACTTTTTCCAGTGTGACGTCCTCGCCTAGCGGTTTATTGGCCGTATGAATGGTCAAAATCTGCTCGCGTGCTGGTTTGTCCGGAAGATCAACGCTAATATGACGGTCAAAACGACCGGGACGCAACAGCGCTGCGTCGAGCATGTCCTTCCGGTTCGTAGCTGCCATGACTAAAATCCGCGGTTTGTCAGTCGTAGCTACACCATCCATTTCCGTCAACAGTTGATTCAAGGTTTGATCGTATTCACGCTGCTGTTGACCGTCCCTTTTTCCACCGACGACATCGATCTCATCGATAAAAATAATCGCGCTGTCTTGCCCATTTTTCTCTGCTAATGCCTTCGCTTCCTGAAACAATTCACGGACGCGTTGTGCACCGACACCGACGTACATCTCTACGAACTGCGAACCCGATGCCGCTACAAAAGCAGAATTTGTATAGTTTGCTGCCGCTTTCGCCATCAGTGTCTTACCCGTACCAGGAGGACCTGTCAAAAGAACACCTTTAATCGGGCGAATCCCGTACTGCTCAATTTTGTCTTTATACACGAGAAAATCAAGCGATTCCTTCAGTTCTTTTTTGGCGCGTTCCTGTCCACCGATATCGGCAAACTGCACGTCCGATTTCGGCAGCTCATGCTTGTTTGCTTTTCTTTTCCCCCCGAGGGCGACATTTCCACCTTGACCATTTTGCTGGCGGATGACCAGAAAGTAAATCGCACCCAGTACGGCTCCGAACACCAGGAATGGCGTAATGTTTACACCAAGAAAAACAAGAAAAATCAACAGTGCAGGTACGACGCCGATCAGTATTTCCTTACGCACGTGCCGTCACCTCTTTTTCATTGGATCGGGGGATGATGGTGTAAAAATCCTCCGTTCCTTTTTTCATATAAACATAAATGTTCTTGTCATCCATCGATGCAGATGCTTGGTCGAGTTGATTCCCCTTTTTCCATTGTTCCATAAGGGCTGGAATGCGGCTATATTCATGCAACTCCACTGCTTCTGTAAACACAAATTGACCACTCTGCCAAATATCGTGCATCGTTGTCGACTGATTGTCGATGTCAATGACCACTTCTTTTTCCCCTGCGATCTTTTTTGTCTCCGTTAGCAGATTCCGATATTCTGCTGGAAATGCGTCTGGTTTTGTAACAGTTACATCTATTTGAATTTTATCTTTGTTGATTTCCAAATTGCCCAATGTTGCGGACTGCATTTGTCCAATTTCTGCACGGATTGGCTCCTCAATCTCCATCTTTTGATACAAGAACCATCCTCCGAACAGGAGTGCCAAGGTTGCCACCAAAGATAATCCAATTGCGCTCTTTTTCATCTGCACGGCTACTCCCCCCATAAATATCGTTCTCGTTTTCTCTCTCTGCAACATCCCCAGTATATCACATGAGTATATCATTTTCTTATACAGATGTTGGGTGGAATGCCAAACAGGCCTTCTCCTATAAGGAAAAGGCCTGTCGTGATACCAGCGTCTTAGCTTGGCGAGAGCACGTATGAGGTTAACAGAGCGCCAGTGAATAGATCATAGTGAATGTAGTGAAAACGACCGTCTTTGTCTTTGACAGTGACTTCCCAAAATTTCTTATCGTTTTCGAGACCAGGAACCAAATGAGTGATCTCCGATTGCGGGAAGGACTTGTAAACCGCCTCTTCTACATTCTTTTTTGGAACAGCAAGATCCATTCGATCGAAGCTAACTTTTTGATCGGTCATCCAAGCGACAACTTGTGTCCCCGCCTTATTTTTCCCAATGACGACAGCGTAGCTCTCCTTGCCTCGATATTCATCAATGGTTTCAATCTCCGTGATTGTCGTGCGATCCTGGACCCACTGACGAACGGTTTCCTCAAATTGATTGCGCTCTCCTGCTACAGAAGCCGTCAGATGATAGGCGAACCCAGCTCCCGTAAGTAAAATGACGGCTACGATTGATAGGATAATTCGTACTAACACAGCAAAGTAACTCCTTTACGTGGCTGACATTACAATCGGAATCGAAGCTGGTCTCTCTTCACTCCAACTGCCGTTTGTATTTGCAAATCCAGCTCCAGTTGGCGAAGCTGCCCCGTAGTTGAATCGTACCATAGTTGGTAATTGACTATCATTCCGTTCGTTATATTCGGAGTCAAATCCTGAAGAGGGAAGGATGGACCTAACCACATCGATAATAACGAAGAGACTTCCTCAGGTGGTACCGCTATCCGGTATCCACTCCATCCTTGCCCTGCAGTATCTTCAAGGCGTTCAGGGCTGACCGATTGCAAAACTCCCTTGAGCAATACTGCGTGCTCATACGGGGTGAACATCGCATAAGGCAGTGCGGCATGATCCTGTATCTGGCCATCCATTCGCACCGATACTGGCTGCCCATCTTTTCTGGCTATTTCAAGCTGGTGGCCACCGATTTCTCCTGCGAGCTGAAATTGCTCATTTTGATATCGCCCATGCAAGGTCTGATTCTGCATGTATACGAGAAATGAGCGTTCCTCGTCCTTCGTGATCTGCTCCAAAAGCTCCGCTACCGTCTTCGTCTGCTTCGTCCCTGTTGTTTGTCTGACGGCAGGCGCAGTATCTGTATTGGCAGATCGACTTACTGTCCCCAATACAATCCCGAGGAGAAATAGACCGAGTAGGATTGGAATGAGCCACCACAGCATTTTGGGCCGGATGTACATGTCGTCCCCCCTGTCCCATTTTTGTCTTTAGCCTATGCTATACGGGAAGGTTTTAGAACGACACGGAAAAGTTGCTAATCATAGCTTAAGGTTGGGCGGTCATACTACACATACACCCCGAGGAGGTGAGCGCGTGACATCTTCGCAACAAACCACATCTCCTGACATACTTGGGTTTCTGTTACAGGAATACCGCGTCTCCTGGGCAGGATTGTCGTCTCCCTTGCGTCAATGGTCGCACACACCCACTCTTCATTTTCGCCATCATCTCCTGACAAAAGCTGTGGCAAAAATGAACAACGGAACGTCGTAGTATCCCAATTCCCCTACCTACACCTGCACTGCCTTACTCCTGTCCCCCACCTGACAGGAGCCTTTTACCGTTTTAACGTTTGGAATACGCGGTTTGCTTCGTAAATCGCGCGCTCCTCATCGATGGTTAACAACTTATGATTACGCATTAAGAATTTACCCGCTACAATCGTATCTTTCACATCTCGTCCATTTGCCGCGTACACCACGTGTGAAATCGGTTGGTGTGCTGGGTGGAAATGGGCTTGATGGCTATCCATCACGATCAAGTCAGCTTGCTTGCCTACTTCAATGCTTCCGAGTGTTTCTTCTTGGAAAACCCCTTCTGCGCCATAACGAGTAGCCATGCGAAGTGCTTCCTCTGCTGGAACCGCTACTGGGTCATTATTTACACCTTTGTGCAGGATCGCAGCGAGCTTCAATTCCTCAAACAAATTCAAATTGTTGTTGCTTGCCGAGCTGTCAGTACCCAGTGATACGCTTACGCCTTTTGCCAACATTTTCGGAACAGGCGCAACACCGCTTGCCAGCTTCAGGTTGCTCACGACATTATGAGAAACTCTCACGTTGTATTTTGCCAAAATGTCGATTTCTTCATCCGTTAGGTGAACAGCGTGCGCGACGAGTGTTGGGCGATTGAACATGCCCAGCTTTTCTAAATGAGCGACTGGACGCAGTCCGTAGTCCTTCTCGTTTTGACCGACTTCCCAAGCGGTTTCAGACATATGGATATGAAGCGGCAAGGACAACTCATCGGCTTTTTCGATAATTTGGGTAATAAATTCTGGCGAGCAGGTGTACGGCGCATGCGGTGCCATCATGACGGTAATACGTCCGTCTGCCTGATTATGCCATTCTTTTGCAAAAAGAGTCGCGTCTTTCAGCTTTGTTTGACGTTCTTCTTCGGAGCACAAACCGATCATCCCTCGGCAAAGGCGGGCACGCATTCCAGCTGCATCGACTTCTTTTGCCACAACATCCATATGATCATACATATCCACAAACGTAGTGGTTCCCGTACGAATCATCTCAATAAGCGACAGTTGAGTACCCCATTTTACTGTATCTCCCGTGAATTGCGCCTCCAATGGCCACATTTTGTCTTCCAGCCATTGTTGCAGCGGCAAATCATCTGCATAACCGCGTAGGAGGGACATACCAGCATGTCCATGCGTGTTGATTAAACCAGGGAGTATGTAGTCTCCTTTTTGATCGATAACCTCATCGTATCCTGCTTCTGATAGGTCCTCAGGAGTTGGGCCCACATACGTAATCTTGTTACCTTCGAATGCTACGGCACCATCGTAAATGACTTCATTCGTATCGTTAACGGTAATGACTGTTGCGTGAATGAGGATCGTCTTTTTCATAGTATACACTCCATTCTTATGTCAAGTAGTAGGCCAGGCTTTGCAGGTTGGACGTCACGTCCGCATAGTGAATGCGAACATCTTTTCCTGCGCGAATCGTCGTAGGGGCAAAATTCAAGATCCCCTTGATACCCGCTTGAGTCAACTGATCACATACGGATTGCGCTGCAGGTGCCGGTACCGTAATAATCGCCAGCTTGATTTGCTTGTTTACGATTGTCTCTTCCAGCTCTGATAAAGGCTGAATCGGTATACCTGCGACTTTTTTACCCTGCTTCTCTGGATTATTATCAAAGATGGCCGCAATCCGCATGTTATCTTTCAAATAAGCGTTGTAGTTACTAATGGCATGGCCCAAATGCCCAGCTCCGACCAAAGCGACACGGATTTCATCTGTTAGCTTTAGAATTTCACGTATTTTTTCCACCAGATAATCGACATCATAGCCGATTCCCTTTTTTCCAAAATCACCAAAAGCTGCAAGATCTTTTCTGATTTGGGCAGGATTCACATCGAGATTCTTGCCCATCTGTTGGGAGGAAACGGTGGTCACCTCAACTTGCTGCAAATAACTGAGGTAACGCAGATAAATCGGCAAACGACGGACGACCGCTTCCGAAATCTTTTCGTGTTTTGCCACGTTCGGTCTTCCCCCCTAATTCTTTTGCTTCAAAATCCGATATTCTTTTCCATTCGATAAAATGGTAATGGAACCGTCGTGGCTGGTAACGTATGTCTCGGCCCATGACTCACCCAGGCGCTCCATGACTTCCGTCTGACCGTCTTTCATTTGATCCCGGGATCGGCCTGTCTGAATAATGGCGACCTGGGGATCGACCTTCGTCAGAAACGGTTGCGAAGAGCCTTGATTGCTTCCCTGACCAGCTACCTTTAGCACTTCCGCCTTCAATCTGTCATTTTGCCGTTCCAACAGTCGCTCTTCTGCTTTTTCATTCACAGCACTCATAAATAAAAATCGCAGTTGGCCATGCGTCAGTCGAAAAACGAGAGAATTATTCTGGGGCGATAAAAATAACGGTTCATCCGGGAGCAACACTTCCATGGAGATATCTTGGTCAAGAGTGAGTACTTGTCCTTGCTCTGCTTCCATCTGCTTTTGGTTGGAGCGAAGCAGCACGACATGGCGAATGGATGGCGCGATCAGCTTGGGCAAAATGACGGCATCTACAAGCACTTGTTGGCTCAATGAAGCGTAGCCTCCCATATGCTCAGGCTGGTCGTTCGTCAACACTACATAGTCGAGCCGTGTGATCTTGAGCTCTGCCAAGCGCGCCGAAAGAACGGGCCAATCTTCTGCCGTACCCGTATCAATCAGCATCGTTTTACCGCCTGGCATTCTCAAAAGCGTACTCTCACCATGTGGAAGTGCCAAGTAGGTGACAATGAGACCCGAAAATTCCTGTTCTGTCTCCGTTTCAAACGGGTCATCTATCTTCACTGCTGCTTCTTGCAAATACAAATGGCTATCAATCGAGCATGCGCTAAGGAAAATCGCACTAAGAACTACAGTCCACCAACGCCACGCTTTTTTCCATAACATTTATTTTATCACCTTAATCCCTATGAGACTATTGCTTCATTTTATGAATCTGACAGGGATTGCATACTAAGGAATGGCTCTATGCGCTCTCGCAGTGTTGGCCATGGACCGCTTTCGATTTGAAATGGCGGCAAAGATTGAAGGAATGAGCGTCCATATCTCGCCTCAACCACACGCGTGTCGAGAACGATCACGACCCCTCGATCCAAGTGATGGCGAATTAATCGTCCCACCCCTTGCTTAAATTGCAGAACGGCTTGTGGAAGAGACAACGACATAAAGGCGTTTTTTCCTTCTGCCTTCAAAAGCTCTGCCCTTCCTTGATAGACAGGGTGATTCGGCGGAGCAAACGGTAGGCGAACAATGACCAAACTGCTCAGCCATTCCCCCTGGATATCGACACCTTCCCAGAAGCTGCTCGTCCCAAGCAGAACACTTCTCTCCATGCTTCGGAACAGTCGCACCAGCTTGCTCCGGTTGTTGCTATCAATCCCGTGACCGAATAACGTATACGGTTCTGGAGCCTCCGCTAGCCGCTCCTTCATCGCTTGATAAACAAGGCGAAGCATCGAATGGGAGGTAAACAGGATCAGCGTCCTTCCTTTCGAAGCCAGTACGACATCCACGCACCCTTGTATGACCGCCTCCAAATACGTGTGGTCACTCTCTTTGCCTGGTGCCGGGAAATCAGATGGGATCAACAGCAGCCCCTGCTCTTCATAATGAAACGGCGATGGCAATGACAAGGTACGCACTCGTTCCTCGGGCAGTTGGTCGAGACCAAACTGGCTTTTGATGTAGGAAAAGCTGTTTTTGACCGTCAGAGTGGCTGATGTCAAAATCAGACTCCGCTTTTGCGCGAACAGTGGTTCTGCCAGTGAGTCGGCAACCTTCAAGAGTGCTGCGGACAAATGCACCTGCTTGCGAGCTGTACGGGACTCTACTTCCATCCAATACACATACTCGGCATCCTGCTCAAGTAAAAAGAAGTGAAGCAGCTCCACCGTATTCTGCCAGTCTTTAATGAGACCAAATAAATCTGTCAGTAGACTACGTACAGCAAAAGGTGGTTTTTCCTCTTGCGGAGTCGTTCGCAAAAGCTGCTCGATGCCCGCTGCATATGCAGTCATCCCTTCAATCAGCTTTTTGGTTACTTTGCGTATCTTCTCGTGTTTGCCTACAAACGATTCGATCCGATAACGTACCGTCTCACGACCAGCGTCCGTCGTCTCCTCCGCACGATCTGATGCCCATGCATACAAGAGCTGTGTCCATTGCTGCGCTTTCTCTCGCAAGGTCGCGGACTGTTTTCTCAGCTCCAAAAGTTTTGCCACTACCTCTTCTTGTACCGCAGGCACCCAGCTTTGCAGCTCTTCTGCGAAGCGTGCAATTGACCCACTTTCTTCAACCGATGCACGATCTAGCAAGAAAAGAAGCTGCGTGGTTGAAAATTGCTTGCCTAAATGCTGTGTCGCAGCATCCTCCAAATGATGGGCCTCATCTACGATGGCAACTTCATACGCAGGGAGGATCCTGTTTTCCGCTTGCAGATCGCTGATGAAAAGGGCGTGATTGACGATGAGGACATCGACATCGCGAGCCCGTTCCTTCGCCTGAAAATAGTAACAGCGACTAAACCACGGACAAGCCCGATTCAGGCAAGAGCCCGTATCACTTTTTACCTGTTGCCACAGCAGCTGGCCACTTGGAGGCATGCTCAGCTCTTCAACGTCACCAGTAACGGTTTGCGTGAGCCACGTCAGCATCTGCCCTTTTACCAAGCGCATTTCTTGGCTGCTTCCTTCTACAGGCTCGTCCACAGCTTGTTCAAATTTACGCAAGCATAAGTAGTTTCCTCTGCCTTTTAGCGTCGAAGCAGTAAACGAAAACGGCAACGACTCCTGCAAGGTAGCGATTTCCTTATGAAATAGCTGTTCCTGCAATTGAATGGTATTGGTACTGACCACCAGCTGCTGCTGATTGTGATGGGCCCAAATGATCCCCGGCAAGAGATAGGCTAATGATTTTCCCGTACCTGTCCCCGCCTCAACCAATAAATGGGTGCCATCCTCCATTGCCTCATAGACAGCATGCATCATCGCTTCTTGAGCATCCCTACGTTGATACCCCGACATTTTTGCCTGCATGTACCCGTTTTCGCCCAAAACATCCTCGAGCTGCTCGGCAAACGCTTTGGTCACTGTCACATCAACAGGAGGATGCTTCAGGGACGCTGTTAATTTTTCTTCGCGTTTCCGTAAGGCCAACTGGCGATAAATATCCCACATATCGGAGGAATCCGTTTTGGTTGGCGTTCCATCCAGCTCTGGCAGCTCTATTAGCTTTTCCATCTCGATCTGCCGCAAAAGAACCTCGATATCTGAGCGAAACGAAGAGACGAGTATCTGCAGCCGCTGGATCGTTACAAGTGGCAATTTCTTTAAAATATCCAGCAAGTGGAGAAACAGCTGGGCCGTGGCAAGCGCATCACTATCTGCTTGATGAGGATTATCGTGCTCGATTTCCAGCTCAGACGCCAGTTCTCCGAGTCTGTAGCTATTTTGCATCGGCAAAAGAACACGGGATAGCTCCACCGTATCAAGCACGTAGCCGTCAAACGCATAATAGCCCTGGCTCAGCAGGGCTTCTTGTAAAAATTGGAGATCAAAGCTTGCATTATGTGCAACAAAAGCTCGCCCGTCCAATAAACGCAAGAAATCTGGAAACACTTCTTCCAAGGAAGGAGCATCTGCAACCATCTCGTTGGTAATCCCTGTTAATTGGGTAATAAAAGGGGGAATATCCTGGCCCGGATGAATCAGGGTGGAAAAACTCTCGGTAATCTGCCCGTCATCGATTGCGACGGCACCAATCTGAATGATGCTGTCCCCTTGGCGTGGATGGCTTCCCGTCGTCTCAAAATCTACAACAAGTAATCGATTCAAACGTTGTCACCTCGTAACCTGGGCGGAAACATTCAATCCGCACTCATTCACATTCGGCAACGATGGGAAATATTCCTGCTCTCCTGTACATTTACGGCTGTACCAGCTCAGTCTGCATTTCTGATTGACCGAGCTTGCTTGCACACAATTGCAGATAGATGGGGATTTCCCATAACTGTTCTGCGAATGGCAATGCCCGTTGAAAATATTGTTCAGCCAGGCGCCAATTTTCTTCCACAACCGCGATTCTTCCCAGATGAAAATACCCTAACGAACGTACATATGGCTCAGCGTCTTCCAGGAAATACTTTGCCATCCGTTTTGCTTCGTGTGTATCCCCAAGCTTTTCGTATGCGGAAATCATCCCGGATTGTCCGAGGCGATTGTCTCGGTTTTTCTCCAGCATGATCCGAAACGCTTTGATCGCTTCGTCTACCCTTCCGTCAAACAACAGCATCCAGCCATAACTAAAAAGAAAGTCGTCATTTTCGGGTGCAAGACTGATCGCTTTTTTGACGAGCGTCAATGCGCGCTTCGTACCAGCAATCAGCCAAGTATTCCAGGCCAAGCCATGCCACGTCCACCCATCTTTTGGGGAACGCTCCGTCAAAAAGTGATAGCAAATCTGTGCCCGGTGGTAATTGCCCACTGTTTCGTATAAAGAGGCCATTTCCTGAAGAGTATCGCTGTCCAAATCGCGTGTCGGTAGTTGCAAGCCTTTCGGCGGGCTCCATTCCACCGTCTGGTCCATCATATGCAGTAATTTGGCAGCACGTAGCCATAGCATCTGCGCTTCCCAATCGTGCTCGTTTTTTTCTAGATACGGTTCCAATTCGTCCAAAGCTTCCTGTGCATCGCCATCTCTTAAATAGCATAGCGCGAGGTTGTATTTGGCTTCTTCCTGTTCTGGCTTGATCTCGAGAGACGTTTTAAAAGCTTGTGCTGCCTCTAGCCATTGCTCCTCTTCCGCAAGTATACACCCGATGGCATTAAAACTGATGGCCACAATGGTAGGGGAGCCAGCTGTCCTGCCGAGAAGACGGAATTCCCGAAAAGCTAATTCCTTCTCCTCACACAAAAGGAGACTGTAGGCATAATATAGTCGCCCACTTTCCCAGTCTGGCGATTTTTGAACTAATTCTGCAAAACACTTTTTCGCGTCTTGGAACATACGCAAATGATAAAAGCCTTCCCCACGACGAAAAATCGGCTCGTATGCGTTTGTTTCAATGGCCTTTGGTGATTCTGTTTTCACCTTCGGCTGATGCGCCTTTTTCTCTTCTGCCGGAAGCTGTCCTTCCATTTCCTTGATGTTGCGAATCGCATTCGATAATTTTTCTTCGAACTGCAGCCACAGGTCTACGACAGTATCACTTACTTGGCGCAATTGAAACAATTGTTCTGCGAGCTGAAGACGTTCTTGTTCAGAAGCCCCCTGCCACTTCTCTTCAATCGTCTGCGCTTTGTTCCGAAGCGTATGAAACCAGTCCTCGATTTTCACAAGAAAAGCCACCCCCTATGAGGCATGAGTACTTTCATTGTCTCACAAGGCAGGTGGCTCTATGCAGGAGTCGACAGATCGCTTACAGAATCGTCGCGTGTACTTCTTCCGCGATCAATTCTTTGATCTGATTTTTTTCATCCATGATGGCGACACGTGGCTTGTAGGTTCTTGCCTCTTCATCCGTCATCATCGCATAGGCAATAATAATCACGATATCGCCCTCTTGTACGAGACGTGCAGCTGCTCCGTTCAAGCAAATGACGCCACTGCCTGGAGCACCTTCGATGACGTAGGTTTCCAGACGCGCTCCGTTGTTGTTATTGACGATTTGTACTTTTTCATTTGGCAAAATATCCAGCGCATCCAACAAATTTTTGTCGATGGTAATACTTCCAACATAGTTCAAGTTTGCCTCAGTTACCGTTGCGCGATGGATTTTTGCTTTCATCATGGTGCGGAACACTACCAATTCCTCCCTTATTACTACTTGATTGTTGTAATCGTATTGTCGATCAGACGTGTTTTGCCAAAACGAACAGCTAGCGCGATGATGATCGTCTGACCTGCCGTTTCCTGCTCCATTGGTGTAAGCGCTGGATAGCTCAAAATTTCCACATAATCAATGTCAGCCAACGACTTTTCGGAAATCATTTGCGTAATACGATCCTTGATTGTAGAAAGAGCAACGCCCTCGTTCAGCCATTCCTCTGCTTGCCTCAGGCTCTGTGATAGCACGAGTGCTTGTGCTCGCTCATCCGCTGACAAGTAGACATTCCGAGAGCTCAGGGCAAGCCCATCCGCTTCGCGTACAATCGGGCATGGAACGATTTGCACTGGCATCGACAAGTCGTGAACCATTTGCGTCACAACAGCTATCTGCTGGGCATCCTTTTGTCCAAAAAAGGCGTAATCGGGCTGGACAATTTGAAACAATTTATTGACGACGGTCGATACGCCATCAAAATGACCCGGACGAGAAGCTCCACACAATGGAGTCGTCACGTTTGCCACTGAAATATTGGTCAGCATCGGCGTCGGATACATCTCGCTCACTTCCGGGGTAAACAGGAAGTCCACTCCTGCTTCTTCCGCCATTTTGCTATCTCGTTCGATATCACGCGGATAACGATCAAAGTCTTCATTCGGTCCGAATTGCAGCGGGTTTACGAAAATGCTCATCACAACCAAATCGCATACTTCACGAGCAGCTTTCACCAAGCTGAGATGTCCTTCATGCAGAAAGCCCATGGTCGGTACCATTCCGATTGTTTTGCCTTGCCGACGAGCATCTTTTAAATGAACACGCAACTCTGCAATGGTGGAGACTTGCTTCATCATTGTTTGCATCATGACTGTTTCACTCCTTCCCCGTACAATTCCTTGATGGTTTCTTCAGAGGCATGGAAGACATGCTCTTGTCCTGGGAAGCTTCTTGCTTCCACTTCTTTGTTATAAGTCTCCACTGCTTCACGGATTGTTTCCCCAATGTTTGCGTAGCGCTTCACGAATTTTGGTGTGATATCCGATGCATAGCCGACCATATCATGGAACACCAGCACTTGCCCATCACAAGTTGCACCCGCTCCAATTCCGATCACAGGGATGTCCAGCTTGTCTGCAATCATGCCTGCGACCTCTTCCGGAACACATTCCAGAACAATAGCGAATGCTCCCGCTTCTTGAATTGCAAGGGCTTCGTCCAGCAATTTTTTGGCCGCCTCTAGATCTCTTCCTTGTACTTTGTAACCGCCTAATTGATGTACCGATTGCGGAGTAAGCCCAATATGTCCAACGACAGGGATGCCTGCTTGTACACAGCGTGTAATGATTGGGGCGAGTTCACGGCCCCCTTCCATTTTGACCGCCTTGGCCAGCCCTTCTTGCATTAGTCTGCCCGCGTTTTTCACCGCTTCCTCAACTGTTCCGTGATAGCTGAGGAAAGGCAGATCTGTCACGACAAATGCACGCTTGGCCCCTCTCGTTACTGCTTTCGTATGATGTAGCATATCCTCCATCGTAACAGGGATCGTGGAGTCATAACCAAGTACGACCATTCCCAATGAATCACCGACCAAAATCATATCAATGCCAGCTTCATCTACTAATTTGGCTGACGGATAATCATAGGCGGTCACCATGGTAATCGGAGTTCGCGTTTCTTTTTTCTTGCGGATACTCGAAGTCGTAATCGGTCTGTCGTTTTGTGCCATTTTTCATTGCTCCTCTTTTGCATCAAGCCCGTGGATCGTGTGAGGAATAAAAAAACCTTCTCGCGTCAATCGGGAGAAGGTTGTCCATGTCAAAAAGACATTTTGCGTTAGCGGATTCCTTCTGTCTCGGTCCACACAGGCTCTGAGCAGATTTTTGTCCTTGCACGTATTGATTTAAGATTACACGATAGATACAAAAATACTCCGGGAGTACCGTTCACGAAGTGATACAGCCTCCAAATTGGAGTATAACAAATGCTTCAACCATTTGCACGATAATTGACATCAGCCGAATAAACTTTGTGAATCTGTCCAGCCTGATCCTCGACCATGAGTACGCCTTCTTCATCCAAACCAACAGCACGACCTTCCAGCTGTTGTGAAATCGTCTGGAGTGTCACCCATTTGCCAATGGTGTATGAATGATTCTCCCACTCTTGTTTGACACGCTCAAAGCCAGCTCGCAAATAGTGGTCGTACTCTTCTTCAAAAATTCGGCAGAGTCGCTGGATAAACGTAACACGCTTTAGTGACTCACCAGATTCAATTCGAAGCGAAGTCACAATCTGTGCCAATTCATTTGGGAAATCAGACTCGACACTGTTGGCATTGAGCCCTATTCCGATTACTAAATAATTGACTCGATCAGATTCAGCATTGAGCTCTGTCAAAATCCCGCATACTTTTTTGTCACCGATAAAAATATCGTTCGGCCATTTGATTTTGACAGGCAACCCAGTCCCTTCACGGATTGTTTTCGCTACAGCAACCGCCGTTAGCAATGTCATTTGAGGTGTCTTCGGTAACGGAATCGAAGGTCGGATGATCAAGCTCATCCAGATCCCCGTTCCTTTCGGAGAATGCCAGGGTCGACCGAGTCTGCCTTTCCCACCTGTTTGCAGCTCGGCGAGCACAATCGTACCTTCTACTGCCCCTTTTGCCGCAGCCTCATGTGCGAGTGGCTGTGTAGATACCACCTCATCGTAAGCGATGACATTTTGACCGATCCGATTCGTTTCCAGTCCAGCCATAATTTCTGCTGCGGACAAGCGATCAGGGGCAACCAGCAGGCGATACCCCGATTTGCGAACCGCCTCTACCTCGTAACCATCTCGACGCAGCTCTTCGATATGTTTCCAAACCGCCGTCCTTGAGCAGCCGCATGTTTGGCTTAATTCTTCACCAGAAATGAAACTGCCTGGCTGATCACGGAATGCTTGGAGGATGACTTGCTTAATGTTCATCTTGTGCAACCTCTTTCTTTGCAACTTCGACAAGTGCTTCTGGTGTATTTGGTAAACCATGCAGAGCCGTTTGTCTAAGCAACGATTCCAAGACGCGGACAATCCACTCGCCTGGCTTTTTCTGAACAGCTATTTGCAGGTCAAGCCCCGTGATTGCCAAATCCTTGATGGTTTTGACAGGCATGTTTTCGTATTGATCGAGGAGTGCCTGCATCGAAAACGATTGCCTCTCCTCCCACCAACACGCTTGCAATAAAAGAAAGAACTCGTTGCACGTGTCCCACCCGACTTCAAGCAGCAATGGTCCCCACTCGATCTCTTGAGGGATATCCCATTTCGGCTGCAATCGCGTAAGAAGTTCAACCAAGCAACAAATTGCTTCTGTCTCGCGTTTGGACATTTTGAGGAATCGGCATACTTCACGCGCTTGCACAGGTGAATAATTCGCAGTAAACAGGAGCAACGACCATTTTTGCGTCACGGTTTGCAAATGACGGAGCCGCCAAGCATGCTCATTTGAGAGGATGAACAGTTTTTCTACCTCCGGAGCATACGCCATGAGCCTCGTTTCATTCAACAACTGACAACCAACCTCTGGAGCTTTACTGTCGAGCGTTTTATTCAGCTCTTCCCTGATGCGCTCCACAGCAATATGAGCTAACAAAGGTGCCGTCTGTTTCATAGCAAGCATGGTTTGGTCTTCTATAGCAAAACCTAGCTGAGAAGCAAATCGCACACCTCGTAAAAGTCGAAGGGCATCCTCCTGAAATCTCTCTAGTGGAATGCCTACAGCCCGAACCAACCGATGCTCTATGTCCTCTTGTCCACCGAACGGGTCGTGCAATACTAGATGACGATCCATCGCCATTGCGTTCATCGTAAAATCACGTCGCTCTAGATCGAGTCGAAGTTCTGAAACGAACTGAACCTCAGCGGGTCGACGGTAATCTTCATATTTTCCTTCCGTCCGAAACGTGGTTACTTCAAATAGCTGCCCCTCGACTTTTACAGATACAGTACCGTGTTTCAGACCAGTCGGGACATGATCGGGAAACAATCGGATGACGTCGCCGGGATGGGCATTCGTACATATATCTATATCATGAACAGGTCGTTGTAAAAGCCAATCTCGGACGCAACCACCCACGTAGTAAGCTTCAAAGCCGTGTTCCTCCAATCTGTCGAGAACACGCTTTGCCAATTCTATCGCCAATCCAATCCCCCCTTTCTGGTTTGCTCCGCCTGATCTACACAAGGAGGCGTTTTTCATGAGAGTTCTGTATGGATTGTTCATTTTACTATCCAAGGTGCATCAGCTAGCCAAAAGCACCATCTTACGTTCAAAAGCTTAGGTTTTCTTCGGATTTGCTTCCCAGCAGGTTGGCGTAAAGTGCTTCATACTTCGAGGCAATCGTTTCATGACAAAATGTTTTGCAGGATCGCTCAATGCTGTTCGCAGAGAATTCGCGGTATAGCTCTTCATTTTGCAAGAGACGTATTGTTTCTTTCGCCATGCCTTCCACATCGCCAATTGGACGCAAGAAACCGTTCACACCATCCAGCACGACTTCGGGCAAACCTCCTGCCACTGTTGCGACGACAGGCACACCGCAAGCCATTGCTTCTAGTGCAACGAGGCCGAAGCTTTCCTTTTCTGATGGAAGCAACATGATGTCTGCCATGGACAATACCTCGGCAACGTCTTCCTGCTTACCGAGGAAGCAAACATCGTCGTTCAGACCGAGCTCAGCGATCATCTTGCGGACCAGCCCCATTTCGGGACCTTCACCAATAAGGATTAGTCTGGAAGGCACTTCTTCACGTACGCGTGAAAATATTTCAATCACATCCGGCACTCGTTTAACCGGACGGAAATTAGAAATGTGCATAAGAATTTTTTCACCATTCGGTGCAAACACCTTTTTCAGCTTCGTAACCTCTTTCGGGTAATAACGCCGCTTGTCTACGAAGTTGTACACTGGGACAATTTCTTTTTCCGTATGCAGCAGCTCTTTCGTCTGCCTGATCAAATCATTGGACACCGCTGTTACCAAATCGCTTCGCTCAATACCGAAGCGGATCATATCACTCAGATTCGAGTCATAACCCAGAACGGTAATATCCGTCCCGTGCAGGGTGGTCACAATTTTCAAATGATCCCCTACCATTTGCTTGGCAAGGAACGCACACAACGCATGTGGCACAGCATAATGCACATGTAATAAGTCCAGGTTTTCATTTTTCGCCACTTGCGCCATTCGGTTCGCCAAGGTCAAATCATAGGGTGGATATTTAAAAACATCATAGTTGTTCACTTCTACTTCATGATAGAAAATGTTTGGGTGAAACGCGCCTAAGCGAAATGGCATTCCACCTGTAATGAAATGAACTTGATGTCCTCGCTCAGCCAATAGCTTGCCAAGCTCCGTAGCTACTACGCCCGATCCGCCCAATGACGGATAGCATGTAATCCCGATCTTCATACAGTGTCACTCCTTCTCACAAGCTCTTTAATACATACGGAGCTGCACTGACAAATCCTTCTGCGTAGGCTACACCAGCCTGCTGACCAAATAATCGTTCTCGATACTCGACAGACTCCAGATACCCATTGGTAAGGGGTGTTTGAACACTGCCTTCTTCAAGCTCAAACTGACTGCGGTAGCAACGCAGCGCCTCCATTTTTTGCGAATAAACGCCAGTGATATCCACGACAACCTGCGGTGTGACAGTGGAATTAATAAAATAGTAAAGGAATTGCGATGGTCGATAGGCAGGCAAAGAAGGCTCCGGCAAATACTTGCGGATGCCTGCATTAAACACCGCTTCTCGAACGATACGACTTACACTTTCGTGATCTGGATGACGATCCGAATAATAAGGCGCAAGCACAATGGCTGGGCGTGTTTCACGAATCAGCTTAACGACGCGTTCAATCGCACTTTCCCTGACTGCTTCCAAGCCACGATCAGGTAGTCCAAAATTATAGCGGGCAGCCACTCCCATCACTTGGTCAGCGGCAGCCGCTTCCTGTTGCCTTCTCTCCACCCTTCCATTCGAAGACAATTCCGCGTAGGTCAAGTCGAGAATCCCCACGCGCTTTCCCTCTTTCGCTGCCAAAATCAGACTACCTGCCGCGCCGATCTCGACATCGTCAGGATGAGCGCCGATTGCCAAAATATCGAGTGAACTCATGCTTCATTCTCCTCACGCACCACTTCGCGCCAATCCAGTTGCCCCAGCTCCAAGGCCTTCAGCATGATTTCTGCCGAACCGAGATTGGTGGCAAACGGTATCTTGTGCACATCACACAGTCGAAGCAGTGCGATAATATCAGGTTCATGCGGTTGAGAGGTAAGCGGATCACGCAAAAAGATAATCAAATCCATCTCATTGCGGGCGATCATCGCACCGATTTGTTGATCGCCCCCTAATGGTCCTGACAGAAATCGGGTTAGGGAAAGCGACGTAGCTTCCATGATTCGCGACCCAGTTGTTCCTGTGGCATACAGGTCATGTTTTGCCAAAATGGATTCATAGGCCATCGCTAGTTGCACAATCTGTTCTTTCATTCGATCATGGGCAATCAATGCAATTTTCAAGAAAACCTCTCCCTTATGGCTGGGTAAGTGTGTATGTTAAACAAACGTTTAATCAATCAGATGTTCCAATCCGTAAATCAATCCGTTCATATTCATTACAGCTTTAATGGCCATGTTCACGCCAGGCATGAAAGATTCCCGGTTAATCGAATCATGGCGAATGGACAGCGTTTGGCCTGTTGCCCCAAACAAAACCTCTTGATGGGCCACCATGCCTGGCAGGCGGACACTATGAATCCGGAAGCCTTCGTAATCTGCTCCGCGAGCGCCTGGAATTGTTTCTACCTCTTCCGGATGCCCTTGCTTGAGCTCTTCCCGAACGGCTGCAATCATCTCCGCGGTCTTCAAAGCAGTTCCACTTGGTGCATCCAGCTTTCGGTCATGATGTAGCTCGATAATTTCCACATGTGGCATATATTTTGCTGCCATTGCGGAAAACTTCATACATAGAATCGCCCCGATTGCAAAATTCGGAGCAATGATGGCACCCAGTCCAGCTTCTTTATAGCGCTCCGTCATCTCTTGCAGCTGCTCTGTTGTCAGCCCTGTTGTTCCAACAACCGGTCGCACACCACGAGCCAGACAGAGCTCCATATGACGATACACCGTATGCGGTGTCGTAAAGTCTACCAAAACATCCGGCTTCATTTCGTCCAATTGTTGATTAATTTCTTCTTCGCTCACACGCGTATCCAAATTGCCTGTAAAAACGAGCGCCGTATCCTGCGCGAGCATTTTCACTACTTCTTGCCCCATTCGACCATTTGCGCCAGCAACTGCTACACGAATTTGTTTAGTCATGCTGCTCGTTCTCCTCTATTCTCGTCCAGCGATCTTTATCGCGGGTATTAAACTTGTGCATAATACGATCAAACGCTTCCTGCAAATCGATTCCGAGTGAGTTTGCGAAACAGATCACGATGAAGAGTACGTCACCCAGCTCTTCTTCTACTGTTTTTTCGCCTTCGTCCTTTTTCTTTGGTTTCTCTCCATAAAAGTGGTTAATTTCTCTGGCTAATTCACCTACTTCTTCGGTCATTCTAGCCAGCATCGAAAGCGGAGAAAAATATCCTTCTTTAAATTGCGATATGTATTGATCAACTTCTTGCTGCATCTCTTGCATTGTCTTTTGCCGTTCCATCCGCCCACTCCTTTTCACATTCTTCTCTCTTTCACCTATCGTACTAAAAAAGGCTTCGTTTGCCAAATCACAATACTTCGTCTTTCCAGCATATGGACAATCAAACGAGCGTTCATTTATAATGGCTTTCGGATAGCCCTCAGGTAACACAAGTATTACCTGCACATCAAGTCCGGGGGGAAGCCTGTTTCCTGATCCGGCGAACAGGAGGATATATGAAAATTCGTCTTGACAGTATCATTGCTATTATCATCGGTTCTGCCATCATGGGATTTGGTATTAACGCGTTCAACATTCCCAATCACCTAGCTGAGGGCGGTATCACTGGTATCAGTATTTTGATCAAGCTGCTAGTTCCGGTTGTAGATCAGGGAATCGTCTTCTTTGTCCTGAACGTACCGTTATTTTTCTTGGGCTGGAAAATTCTTGGACGGACTTCTTTTTTCTACACGATTTTGGGAACGGTTTCTCTTTCCGTCTTTTTATCCTTATTTGATGGTGTGCTTCCATTGCCGATGAAAGATCGCCTGCTTGCTTCCCTGTATGCCGGGGTAGCTGTTGGTGTCGGGTTAGGGATTATTTTCCGTTACGGAGGAACGACCGGCGGTGTGGACATCATTGCCAGACTGCTTCAGAAATACATGGGTATTAGCATGGGAAGAACGTTATTTTTCGGAGACATTTTGGTCATTGGGGCGTCCCTCGTCTATTTGAATCTAGAAAGCGCCATGTATACCCTTGTCGTCGTCTTTATCGCAGCACGTGTCATCGACTTTTTCCAAGATGGCGCTTATGCAGGAAAAGCATTGACGATCATCTCCAACGAAGCAGATAGCATCTCCAAGCACATTCTCGATGTAGGTCGTGGTGTGACACTCTTAGCCGGTAAAGGAGCCTACTCTGGCGAAGAAAAGAAAGTCATCTATGTCGTTGTCGGCCGAAATGAAGTCATGCGTTTTAAAACCATTGTGCAAGAAATTGACCCGCATGCTTTTGTCATCGTAAACGACGTGCATGAAGTTCTCGGAGAAGGCTTCACGCTTGATGAAAACAAGAAACCGCTTCACGATTAGCATGAAGCAGCACAGAAAAACCCTTGCCTTTTCGTACAGGCAAGGGTTTTTGCACCTTTTAGGTCGAACGGATTTCTCCGTCATATTTCTTCCATGCCACGTAAGACAAGGCCATGATCAAAGCTATCGAGATAGAAGCAAGAATAAGTATAGGAGAATCTGGCCGCATCATTAAACGAGCAAACGTACTCTTCTCTTCTCCCACAAACGCCACTTGAAAGGAGCTGTTCAATTCTCGCAACGCCTCACGAACTAGCTGCCAATCTACTTGGCTGTTTCGCATCTCTTTGGATATGATATCGTACGCAACCGTAATCGAGGACATTTGCCCCTCTGGAAGCTGAATACTCATCCCCGGCTTAATCGCCAAAAATAATCGGTAGTTCTCATCAAACTGTTCGCGAAACTGACCGAAATTCCGCTCAACAGCCGATAGCTGCAGGTTTTGGACCTGTGTGACAAGAGAAGGATAGTAGCTGCGCCACATCGGCTGGTGATCATGGGTAAGTGCGTCTATGGCGATACGGACCCGCGTGGCATGCCACAGCAATTGTTGTTCACTTGCATTTGCAGAAGCAAAGCTTTGCTTGGCTGCCAGTATGGACTGGGTCACTGCATTCAGACTTTCAATTCGTATTGGATTGGGCAAATGCTGGTTCGGGAATCGGTCTGCTAGCTGGACGATGCGCTGCTCAGCCCCTTCAAGATCTCCTTTTTTTGCATACGTCAGGAACTCATGCGCAATTTGATCCAAGGCTGCCAACTGCTTTTCTTCTATCGGCTGATTCAGCTTCGAGTACAAATTATGAATGGGCCACGACAAGAACAACCCGATCATGAGAAAGAATAATAAAAACCGGATGTTTTTCTTCAACGCAAATAACCTCCTTCCCTAGTACAGCCTATGGAAAGGAGGACAAGATTAGACCTTATTTGTCGTATACTTCATATTTACCCACCAGATCACCGAGATCGAGATCAGACTGAGAAGAACCGTAAACAAACCAACGAAGCCCTCATACGGATCCAGCACACTCGGCAGCCAAGGATGGATGTCCATGACGTAATCGAGAAAATCATTATTCAGTGTCCACAGCGCAGCGATTCCTACCGGCAGAAGACTTAGCTTGTAAAAACGCGCATACAATACAGATTCCACAGCCATGCCGGTGTGGGAAACAATCAGCATCAAGTCTGTCACGCGCACTTCATTGCCCATCAGCCAACCAGCCACGATAATGCAGACGGCCCAGACACCATACTTAAAATTGGTGATGCCAGCCAAAGCTTCCAGTACAGGAATGTGGCGACCCAACAAATAGGTAAGGAGTACAAGCGAAAAAAGTCCGCTACCTGTCGGGCTGTCCGGGACAAAAGGAATTAAATATGCTGGTGTCACAGCCAATTGGTTGCCATACCAGATAAATCCATATATGGTTCCTAAAAAGTTGACGACGAACAGCGTCCAAAGAAACCACCTTTTGCCCAAAGATTGCCGAAACCACTCCCATATCCAGATCATCTATAATCGTCTCCCGCTGTGTACGCCGCTAACGAAAAAGCTGACCGCATTACCAGCCAGCTTTTCCCCTATTAGCTTATTTCAAGCCAGCCAAGTAATCAGCTAGCTTTGCGATTTCTGCATCATCTTTGACCATACCGCCTGGCATTGCGCCTTTACCGTTCTTGATGATATCAGTAATCTTGGCTGCATCCAAAGTTGCGCCGATTTTTTGGAGGTTTGGACCCATGCCACCCTCCATGTTTTTACCGTGGCACCCCATACAGCTTGTTTGCGCTTTCCAAAGCGCATCTGCTTTAAAGCTGGTGTCAGCAGGAGCAGGTGCTGTTGCACTCGATCCCTCTTTGCCACCAGTTCCTTTACCTTTATCTGGGTGAGCCAGATGATATTCATGGTTTGCCGCCCAAGTCAGGTAGAAAACACCAACGAGTGCAGTCAGCATCAAGCCTGTAGCAACTGGACGCTTGCTAGGGCGACGCTCTTTACTGGTATCCAGCCAAGGCGCCAACATCAGTGCACCAAATGCGATACCTGGAATGACAACGATACCGAGTACGACCCAGTCCCCAGCAGCCCAAGGATATTTCAGCATTTGATACAGGAACAAGAAGTACCAGTCTGGCAACGGAATGAATGAAGTATCATTCGGGTTTGCTTTGTCAGTTAACGGCGACGGATGTGAAACCGTTAACACAAGGAAACCAACCAAGCAAACAGCTGCCACCATCCACTCTTTCAACAGGAAGTTTGGCCAGAACGGCTCATTTTTACCTGGAAAGTCGGAGTAGGCTGGAGAAATGTTTGGAATACGCTTCGCCGATACTCGGGAATCTCCGACGAAGGTAGCATCTTTATCTTGTTTTGCCATGCTATTTCCTCCTTTTTTCGAAGACCGATTATAGTGGACCCGAGATACCTTGCGAACGGATCATAACAAAGTGAGCTCCCAACAGACCAAGCAGTGCGCCTGGGAGGAAGAACACGTGAATCGCGAAGAAACGGGTAAGGGTTTGCGCCCCTAAAATGTCTCCGCCTGTGAGCAATGTTTTCACATATGGACCAATGAAAGGTACAGAGTCAGCGATCTGCACACCTACTTTGGTTGCAAAGTATGCGGTGTTATCCCAAGGCAAGAGGTAACCTGTGAAACCGAGACCCAGCATAACGAAGAAAATCAGTACACCGACTACCCAGTTCAATTCACGAGGCTTTTTGTATGCACCTGTAAAGAATACACGCAGAGTATGTAGGAACATCATCACGATTACCAAACTGGCACCCCAGTGATGCATACCGCGTACAATTACCCCGAACGCTACTTCGTTCTGGAGGTACTTAACGGATTCGTAAGCATTGATAACGTCTGGTACATAATACATCGTCAAGAACATACCAGACAAGATTTGAATAACGGTAATAAAGAACGTAAGTCCACCAAAGCAGTAAACAAAAGCTGAAAAATGATGTGCCGGGTTCACGTGCTCAGGTACTTCGTGGTCAGCTAGGTCACGCCACATCGGAGTGATGTTTAAGCGCTCGTCGACCCAATCATACATTTTTTGCATCATTTTAGCCGTTCACCCCCGGACGAGGATTTGCTTTTACTTTACCTAAATACAATTTTCCATCTTTGACTTCTGTCTCATACTCATCAAGAGAGGCCGTAGGTGGCGTTCCCAAAATGTGCTCGCCATTGATCGTATAACGACCCATGTGGCAAGGACAGAAGTACTCATTCGGTTGTCCTGCGCCAGTTCCCCAGCTAACCGTACACCCTAAGTGCTTACAGATCGGGGACAGAGCAAGAATCTCACCCTTGTCGTTCTTGGTAACCCATGCAGTAAGTGTTGATTCTGATTCATACCAACCGTCCTTGGTATGGACCTTGAATTCAACGCGTTTTGGCACGGCACTAAACTCATCCGGACTGCCGACAGCTACTTTATCTCCACCTGCATGTCCTTGCAGAAGGGGGTCTACCGCAAAACGAATCATTGGGGTGATCATTCCCGCAGCAAGGAATCCGCCAGTTCCCATCAGGGCGTAGTTCAAAAATGTACGCCTGGAAATTTCGCGTTTGTCTCCCATATCTTTTTCCCTCCTTATCCTGTAAAATAGCGCTACGATGGCATTTTTATACATATACACTAGGTCAATCCCAATCATAGCTAACGCCTATAAAGATGTCAAGAATGTCCAGTGGACATGTCTTTGCTCAAACGATGTGTGACAGGATATTGTTGCTAGATTGTCAAATTTAAGACCTTGCCCCACCCATTTTTCTGTAGTATTACCGGAAAACGCTTTCTCTATCGCGTCTCTTTTTTAGTCAAATCGATTAACTCTGTCCAGTTTGCCACAACTTGATGACCTCTTTATACAGCACATCCACGGTCACCTCGAAACGCAAAGAAGATTCCAAGTCTTCATCTCCTACCAATAACGTCAACACACCTTCTTCTGCCCTCTCCTTTACTTGAATCTTTTCTCCGCGGAAATAAAGCAGTACTTTATAAGGAAATTCCGCCGGTGTTCTCTGTTCCACCTGTTCTTCTCCTATGTGATAGCTTAACGGAAATAGTAGCACACGTCCCTTCAGCCGTTGCTCAATCCCGGCAGCTACATTTAATAAGTAGTTCATGCGTACTACATGCTCTTCTACTTTTCTGTCCGAACTGTACAAATAAAGAGGGAGCAGCGCGGTATCCACAAAGGATCGCAACTCCTCCCAGTTTTCAAAATCGTTCAAGTTCCACTGCATAGAGCCGTCTCCTCATTTCCTTGTTCATTTCTGGAAACAAGCGTACCATGAATGGTTGGAGACTAGCAATAACGCATACGATTATGTATTTAGGCTTGCTCGTAAGTCATGATTTCTTTCAATTCGTCTGTTAAGCGCAAAAACAGCTCTTTGTTTTTCGATGCAAGTGCCTCATCAATCTCCTGGACTAGTGTGCGCTTGCGATATTGACGCATCTGCTCGTCGATCACCATTTCAGATAGCAAACCGGAAACCATTTGATTGTTCGTTCCGTACGCGTTGGAATAGAAATTCGGCCACTCCATACCCATCCCTCACTTCAATAAAATAGTCGTTTCGGTAAAACCATTGTATTTTCGAAGCCAAGTCTGGCTCGCATACGTTGCGGTGTATAACCACTGCTCCTGTTCGTTTTGTCCGACGCGCAACAATCCAAGATGCACCATCATTTTGCATACCCGATTCACCAAGATATCCGTAGGTGAATCGTAGTAAAACTCTTTCATCCAATGGAGCAGCGTGTCCATCAGAGATTGCTGACTTACCCATCCAGCCGACGCGATCAACGGAATAAGCTGAACCAGCATTGGCAAATTGGGGACAGCCCGCTTGTAAAGCCTCATCCAGAAGCGAATGACATCATGGTACAATTGATCGCTATACGGTTGCTCCAGTCGCTCCCTCCCTGCTTCCGTAACTGCTACCTTGCCGTCCACTTCGACGATCCAACGGTGATAGTAGCAGAAATCGTAGAGCAAGGAAAAGCGGTCAGGGTATAAATCAAAATGCAGCCCGTACCCAAAACGCCATTTTTGTGGCAATAGCGGCTCTTCTTTTACGTACAAAAATTGAAAAAGCTGCTGCTGATGACGCTTGTACATGCCACCTTCTGCGGTAAGCGGTACTGGCTCCTGCTGGAGAAATTGTAAAAATTGCATGATATCATCGCATAGTGCTGTTCCTTCATCCCTGTATGCTTGTGGACCCGAATGAAGCAGTGCGTTTGACTCACGCCACTTTGTCAACCAAGCTTGCAAGTAAGGCTCACGGATATCCAGCGGAATTTGGTATTGCCCTACTGTCTTACTTTTCGCCGGAAAAATCCATCCTCGCTTCATTGCAGCCGCAACAAACTTTCGTCCTTCCTCCTGCTTTTTTTCCTTTTCACACTCCAGTGCCACTCCAGCCTTCGCCAACAAATCCTCAAGCGACATGACCGTACGCTTGTCCAGGAACAATTGGAGCAAAAAATGGGTTTCTGCACTGCTCAGCTGCTCAACTTCTTGAGAGATTGTCAGCCTGTGCCTCAAGCTAGACAACAGTGACGTAATCAATTCGTTTTTGGAATGAGGGTTGCATTCGCATCCGTAATGGTTGGCAATCTGATGGAGCTGCCGGATATCGGTGTAAACCAAGATCTCAGCCAAGTTCATCTGTGCATCCCTTCTTTACGATGGCTTACTTGTCTCTCATTCTTGCCAAAATGCGGAAAAATAAACAGGAAGCCACCGAAGTGACTTCCTGTTTGTCGATTTTTTATTGTTCCTCGTCGGATTCATTGTCCCACAGGTCGTGAAGTTGTTGGTATTCCTTCGCTTCCTCATAGCGTCCGGCTTGACTCAAAAGGGCAATCAGCCTGCGGATTTGGTCCAAATCGAAACCTGACAACGATACGTATTGCTTCAACGCCTCAATCGCTGCTTCTGTTTTCCCCATCGAAAGATTCAAATCTGCAGCTAATGGATATGCTGCCACATACTCCTCGTCAACGGCTTGCAAACTATTGACCAATTCTGCTGCTTCATCCAGTCGTCCTACGTGGAATGCCATCAGTGCACAGCCGTAGAGTACTTCTGGCGAACGATCCATGACCAGCGCCTGACGGAATACTTGGTAAGCCTGTTCGAATTGACCGCTTTGTGCGTACGAACGCCCCTTCGTCAAAAGCATAGACAGACTTTCATCCCCGGCTTGTTCCAGGAGCTTCATTGCTTTCTCGTCTTCTCCAATACGGAAATACAAGTTACCCAGTGCTGCCATAATATCTTGGTTGTCTGGCTCCTTCAGTCTCGCTTGCTCCAAGTACTTGACCGCTACTTCATCTAAGTCTTGGAGTGAATACAGATCCGCTAACAACAAGTCAAGCTGGATGCTTTCGAAGCCAGATTCTTTGCATTCATAAAGAAGATGTTGCGCCGTCTCAAAATCACTGGAATCCAATGCAATCTCCGCTAGCAGCAGCTGACATTCTCTACGTAAAGAGGAATCCATTTGCGGATTTTTGGCCATGACATCTGTCAGCAATTGACTCGCCTCTTCCAAATGTCCAAGTCGATACCAGACCTCTGCCAAATACATCATGACATCCGGCAAATCTTTTCCATGCTCCTGAACCTTTTGCAGAGCGGTCAAGCCCAACTCTACTTCATCGTTTTCAATCCGCTTGATCGCTTCGTCTATGACATACAGCCACTTTTTCGGCATTTCTTTCACCTCATATGTATTTTACGTGGCCTTGTTGCTCTACGCGTTTGCTGAACAACCACTCTAATAAAATAGCCACAAAAGACCGTCCGAAGACGGTCTTTTCTTTTACTCTTGATCATATAACATTATGCTCGTGTTAGCCAGCTCATTGTAAGAACAGTAATAAGGATTCCAAAAATACTAAGTACAATGCTGTAATTCGGTTTGGCTAAATCAGGAGAAGTCGGCTTCCCATCGAGTGGTACGATCGAAGCAGTAGCATGTTCCAGTGAATCTCCTTGCGCCGTATACGGCTGGGCTTCTACCACATACGTACCGTCATCTGTTTGCATAGAAGAAGAAATGACTTGAGCCTTTGGCGTGTTAATTTCCATAACTTCTCCATTAATCACGAGCGAATTCGCTTGCTCCGTGGTACTTGAATTCACATATAAAGTGAAAGAAAAGACCATTAGCAACAAGACAGCTACACTCGCAGCCATGCGTCGCATTCTCGCTGTCACGCTGAAAATTTTCCTGCCAATCGGGATCGCCCATCGCTCTTCCGATAAAATACGGGCCATCACAGCGTCTACAATGGAACGGGATGGGGTTACAGAATGGTATTCTTCTTTATCCATTTCCATCCACTCATCACTGTCCGACCAAAGCTCATAGTCGGAACGACAGGCATAGCATGAAGCCATATGGTGATCAACCCGGCGTTGGGTCACCTCAGGCAACAGATTTTCGGCGTATTCAGGCAGAATTTCCTGAACTTCTTCACATCTCATCATCGATTCATCCCTTCAGCTTCATCCAAATGAGGGTCCAGGATGTAGTTTTCCAACTGTCCACGAATACTTTGCCGCGCTCGAAACAGTAGAGACTTCACAGAGCTCACTGTTAAATCCAGAATCGTTGCGATTTCTGTGTAATCCATTTGTTCGTACTCGCGTAATATCAGTGCTGAGCGTTGCTTCTCTGGCAAGCTGTTGATCGCCAGTCTTACCATGCTCTCCCGTTCATTCCGGAGCAAAACTTGCTCAGGCAGTGTCTTGGGAGATGCCATAGGCACTTGCAACGTATCATCCAGATACACGTCAGAATTGCGGCTTTTGCGCAATTCACTTAGTACGGAGTTGCGTGCAATCGTATAGAGCCAGGTGGAGAATGTAGCTTCTACATCTCGGAAAGAATGAATGCTCTTATACGCCTTGTAAAACGTCTCCTGACATATATCCTCCGCTATATGCTCTAAATGTGCCTGACGCAAAAGATGAGTAACAAATGAGAGGATCTTTTTTTCATATCGACGAATCAGTTCAGCATAGCATTCCAGATTACCTTCTTTAATCTCTCGGATAAGCTGGGAATCGGTCATGATCAGAGATTACCTCCTTGCGATTCCGATCCCTCAGCGGCCTTTTGCATAATTAGACTGCTGGGGATGTAAAAAGTTGCGCGACCTTACGATTCTTTTTCACGTCTGTCTACTGGAAACCATTCACGAAAAAACCCCCAAACCGGGGTTATATGACATAAGAGTAGGGCTTCGTGTCGAATAAGCACTTACCCATACCAATCAAAGGGATAAATCGCATATTTCGATATATCCATTTACCGTTCGACATAACAGATGTTGGAAGATGCATTTCACTAAAATTGAGAATAGTGGAAAGATCATTCTTTGTCAACCAGTTTTCCTTTTTCAGGAAAACGATATCAGCGTCTGCGCCAGTTGTCAAGCTTCCTTTTCGCGGATAAAGACCAATTGCTTTTGCAACATTTGTCGAAGCGAGCCTGACTAGCAAGCAAAGCAATTCTTCTTGCGTACACCAGTTCTTCCGTGTATCAATCCGTACATCGTGTATCGGAGAGGCTACTTGGCAACTCCCAAACCATTGACGATGTAAGTGACGTAGACCTTGGTCCGTCACTTCAGCCGGCAAACGAAAAATATGCAGGTACGGGTCATTTTCTTCAAAATGAAAGGCCGCTTGAGAATCTGTCATGACAGTACGCAACCGCCAATAACGAGTAGCCTCCATCCAAATCTGTCGAATAAGTTCCCGTTGTTCTTTTTTCAGAAACGGGTCATTTTGTACCTGCATATGCAGGATCGTTTGTTTAGACGTTTGAAGTTGCAAAAGCGTTTCCCATTTTATTGTGGAAATTTCTTCTGGATTTCGAATCGTGACATGAAACGAAGAATAGCCGTGGTTCATCCACTCGGCTAAGCGGTCACCGTAAAGATCGGCGACATCGATTTCCACATGCCAAACATAATCCAGCAAACTGTTGAAATGCTGGGTTTGTTGATAGTGAATCTGCGGTCTGCTCATCCAACGCTCTGGCCTGAAGACGTCCATCAGGCTTGTACATCCCATGCTGATGAGATTTCGCATGGCTTCTATATAGACATCAACATCTTTGATTTTATACAACGAATGTGTCAGGAGTGCGACAAAACCGGGCAAAAGATACATACCAGTAGCATCTATTTCTTCATATAAATCGTTGAAGGGGTTTTTCGTCAAGGTATCTTTAGCCATTCGTACAATTTTCCCATCACGGATCCAAATATCTGCTTCTTTCATTCCTCGTGCTGTGACAACCGTTCCCCCGCGTATGACCATCCCTTGCTCCAGCATAGCCCGTCCCCCTCCCACCTATCTTGCACACGCTACCCTTGTACGAGCATATGCACAAAAAAGGGGAAAAAGTACTCATTCGAGCCAATCCGCTTTTTAAACAAAAAAAGACCGTCGTTGATGTAAGCGCATTCAAACGACGGTAGCACACACGTGCTTTCTTATATTGGATAGGAGTGGAGAGAAACCATACTGTAGTTTTATAATAAACGGAATGTAAGCGCTTGTCAAATCATTTTTGCTAAAATTCGGAACGCTTTGTCTTTGCACAAAAAAAGAAGCCTGTTACCCTTTAAAGGAACAGACTTCTCTTTCATTATTGGCTGATTTTCACAAGCAAGTCATGAAATCCAGGGAACGATACATCAATCGCCTCATCGTTTTCGATTTTCGTCTCACCCTCGGCAATGAGACCTGCGATTGCCATCGCCATGCCAATTCGGTGATCCCCCATGCTATCGATGACAGCCGCAGTCAATCCTGTCTTTCCTTCGATGATCATTCCGTCATCGGTAGGTGTCACCTTAGCGCCGAATTTGGACAGTTGACCAACCACCGTGGCAATACGGTCTGTCTCCTTTACTTTCAGCTCTTCGGCATCACGGATCACGGTCTGTCCTTTCGCTTGCGTTGCCATGACCGCAATTACCGGAATTTCATCAATCAGACGTGGAATAATATCTCCGGCAATTTCAATCCCGTGCAGCTCCGAATGCGTCACAAGGAGGTCTGCAACCGGCTCTTCATTTACGATGCGCTCATTCAAAAGCTCCAGACTTCCCCCCATCGCCTTGACAACATCAATGATGCCCGTGCGACTTGGGTTGATTCCGACATTTTCAATGAGAAGCGAGCTGCCAGGTACAACCATAACTGCTGCAATCAAAAAGGCTGCGGAAGAAATGTCACCCGGAACAGAAATGGCACGGCCTTTTAGTTTTTGTCCGCCCTCTACGGAAACAGTCAAGCCATCACGCACGACTTGTACACCAAACGCTTGCAGCATACGCTCCGTATGATCGCGGGACAAATGCGGCTCTGTTACACTCGTCACGCCTTTTGCCTGCAACCCTGCCAGCATAATAGCTGACTTCACTTGTGCACTTGCCACTGGGGATTGATACGCGATCCCTTGAAGCTCCCCACCTCGAATGGATAACGGTGTGTATTCACCGTCTTTTCTTCCATCGATTTTGGCGCCCATTTGACGGAGCGGTCCGATTACACGGCGCATTGGTCTTTTGGCAATAGACTCATCGCCTTCCATCACCACATGGAAAGGCTGTGTCGCCATGATCCCTGCCATTAAGCGAATGGTCGTACCGGAGTTCCCTACATCCAAATGTTGAGATGGCTCCTGCAAGCCGTACCAGCCTTTTCCTTGTACGGTTACGGCATCTCCTTGTTGTTCAATCTCGATCCCCATCCGACGAAAGCAGCTAATCGTGCTCAAGCAATCGGCACCCGGCAAAAAGCCTTCAATGGTTGTCGTTCCTTCTGCTAGAGCTCCAAACATAACTGCACGATGGGAAATGGACTTATCTCCTGGCACGCGAACGGTACCTTTGATTTGTTTGGCTTGTTGTACGCGAAGCATTACTTCCACTCCTTTTCTCTCTCACGCTCTCCAGATCACCAGTCGCACTGTGAAGCGTCTTCGTTGTAAAGTGTGTTTGCATAAAAAAACTTATGTGCGCTTGTATACATTGTAATCGAAAAAGCGAAGAACTTCCTCTCCCTTTTCTAACTCTTGTTGCGAATGGAACGTAATGCGTAGCACCCCAAAAATGTCTTCTCGTGTCTCTCTGATTTGAAGATTCGTGATGTTGATATTTCTTGCTCCCAATAACGTCGTAATTCGTCCGATTTCGCCAGGGTGGTCCGGGATATCGATATACAAATCGTTCAAAGGAGGTAATGCACCCGTTTTGCGCTCAGGCAAGCTGTCGCGGAATTCTCGTGCCGTTTTGAAGAAGTGCTCGATTCCTTCTGGATCTCCCTGTTCTACGAGGTGAACGACATCTTCCAATGCATTTGCCCAATCTTTTGCGATTTTGAGGATCGGGTCACGGTTTTGCAACAAAATATCACGCCACATCTGGGGGTTGCTCGAAGCAATGCGTGTAATGTCACGGAAGCCACCAGCAGCAAGCGTGGTATGCCAAGCATTTTCCTCGTCGTACCCTGCCACCAGATTGACCAGAGCAGAAGCGAGGATGTGCGGGAAATGACTAACCGCACCTACGACCTGATCATGTGAAGCCGCGTCCATTTGCACGACTTTTGCACGAGTGAGTGTAAGTAGTTCAGACAATTGCTTTACTTTTTCTACAGATGTTCCCGGCGCTGGTGTCAAAACATAGTAGGCGTTTTCCATCAGACGGTCAGAAGCAGCTTCCACGCCTGATTTGTGCGAGCCCGCCATCGGATGTCCACCAATAAACGTAACATGATCGGGAATGACATCCGCAGCTTGTCTGACAATGCCTGCTTTTGTACTTCCAACATCCGTAATGATCACACCCGGCTGCAGCTCCATTTCCACTAACGAGCGAATGGTTGCAACGATTTGCTCTACAGGTGATGCGAGGAAGATGACATTCGCTTCTCGAACTGCGGTCTGCAAATCAGTTGTACCAGCGTGAATGACACCTAGAGTCAGTGCTTTATCCAAACAATCCTGACGTAAATCATAGCCGACTACCCGAATATTTGGATCGCGTCGCATCGAAAGCGCAATGGAACCGCCAATTAGCCCGACGCCGATTACAGTAATAGTGGTTTTTTTCATCTCCACTCTCTATCCTTCCTTATATCTCTCTTAGACAAAGATGCCGAGGCATGCCCGGCATCTTCGTCCTTTTATTTCAATGCCCCAGTCACGATTTCTTTTAAGACGGAAAGAATCTTATCATTTTGCTCTTTGGTCCCGATGGTAATACGTTGAAAACCCGGGAAGCCTAGCGCATTACCAGAGCGAACGATGATGCCTTGCGAGAGCAGCTTTTTGAATACCTCATCGGAATCCATTTTCAAATCAACCAAGATAAAGTTGGTCTGAGATGGATAGTAGGAAAGCCCCCACTCGTCAAAGGAATCGGTAAACTGCTTCATGCCTTCACGGTTACGATCGCGGCATGATTTCACAAATTCCTGGTCTTTCAACGCCGCACGTGCTGCTACTTGGCCAAGTGTGCCTGTATTGAACGGCTCACGCACATGTTCCAGAGAGGAAATGAGCTCTTCTGACGCGATCCCGTAGCCGATACGAAGAGCAGCCAGACCGTAAATTTTGGAGAACGTACGCAAAATAATCAGGTTCGGATACTCAGCGAGCATCGGTACTGTTTGTGGATATTCTGGATCAACCACATACTCGTAGTAAGCCTCATCCAAAACGACGAGCACATCTTTTGGAGTCTTTTTCATAAAAGCTTCCAACTCGGATGTTGTTACAATCGTGCCTGACGGATTGTTCGGGTTACATACCCATACGACCTTCGTTTGTTCGTTGATGGCAGCCGCCATCGCTTCGAGATCGTGAACGCCATCTTTCAACGGCACCTCAATCAAGTCTGCACCTTCAATAATCCCATTTGAGCGATATTGCGAGAACGTTTGCGTCGCCATGACTGCATTTGTTCCTTCGCTCAAAAAAGCACGAGAGATCATCAACAGAATTTCATCAGACCCGTTGCCGAAAAACAATTGGCTTGGTTTGACCCCGAGGAAGTCAGCAAGATCCCAGCGTAGATTAAGGCTTGCACCGTCAGGATAAAGGGCCAAATTGTCCAACTGTTCCGAAATAGCAGCTTTCGCCTTTGGTGAGGAACCAAAAGGATTTTCGTTGGACGCCAGTTTGATGACTTCGGTTAAACCAAATTCACGTTTCACGTCATCAATGGGCTTGCCAGGTTGATATACCGGGGCATTGAGTATGCGTTGTTTCGGTTGCATCCACGTTCACTCCAGTCACATTTTTCCCACTATTGTAGCGCACTGGCTAACTGATGTACAAAGGTTTTTATTTTTTCTACAGCTACTGGCATTTGTTTGATGTCTTTCAACTGCTCAGCATGCTCCTCGATTTGCTGTACAATGGCGCTTCCCACAATGACACCATCCGCATGGGGTGCTACTGCGCGTACTTGATCCGGCGTGGATATTCCGAAGCCTACCGCAGTAGGAACCGATGTGCTTGCCTTTACTCGTTCCAGAAAATCTGCCAAATCCTCTCGCAGGTCCGTGCGGGCACCCGTCACACCGAGCGACGATACACAATAAAGAAATCCGGTTGCTTGCGCGCCAATCGTATTGATTCTGGAACTGGAAGTTGGTGCCACGAGTGAAATGACATGAATGCCATTCTGTTTTGCTGCGGTTACTGCAGGACCGCTTTCCTCAATCGGCAAATCAGGAATGACAACACCGTCCGCCCCATAAGCAGCAAGATCGGCAAAAAAGCGCTCAATGCCATACTGCAAAACCGGATTGAAGTACGTGAACAGGACGATGCAAGCCTCCATACCTGATTCGCGTAGCCTTTTCACCAATTGCAAAGCATCCCCGATCGTCACGCCATTTTTCAGCGCGCGCTCTGATGCCCGTTGAATCGTTGGGCCGTCTGCCAATGGATCGGAGTAAGGGACGCCGAGCTCAATGAGATCTGCTCCTGCTTCGACCATCGCTTTTACGAGATGAAAGGTTGCTTCTATTGTAGGATCGCCTACGGTTAGAAATGGGATGAATCGTTTGCGATCACGATCCGCGAATAATTGATCGATTCTGTTAAGAGCTGTCTTCATGATTACTCTCCCCCTTCTGCTGTCAGCGCTTCTTGAATAGTCAGTACGTCCTTGTCGCCTCGACCGGATAAACAGATGACTACTAGTTTGTCTGAAGACATCTCTTTCGCACGTTTTATCGCTTCAGCTATGGCATGTGCGCTCTCCAACGCTGGAATGATGCCTTCCGTTTGGCAAAGCACTTGAACTGCCTCGAGTGCTTCTGCATCTGTTACCGAAGTATAGGTCACTCTTCCACTGTCTTTGAGATAGGCGTGCTCAGGTCCTACTCCTGGATAATCCAAGCCAGCCGAAATCGAATGCGCTTCTTGCACCTGACCGCTTTCATCTTGCAACAAGTAGGTTAAGGAACCGTGGATGACTCCCGGGCGCCCGAGTGTTAGTGTTGCCGCATGTTTTTCCGTATCCATTCCTTTTCCTGCGGCTTCTACCCCTCTGAGCGAGACAGACTCATCCTGGATGAACGGATAAAACATACCAATCGCATTACTGCCTCCACCAACACAAGCAACGACTTCATCCGGAAGCCTTCTGAGCATTTGCAGGACTTGACTGCGCGTCTCTTCTCCGATAATTTTTTGGAATTCGCGAACCATGTATGGGTATGGATGCGGGCCAACAACAGATCCGATGACATAAAACGTTTCTTCTACGTGAGAAACCCAATGACGAATCGCTTCGTTTGTCGCATCCTTAAGTGTACGAGAGCCGGATACCGCAGGGATGACTTCTGCTCCAAGCAGCTTCATGCGAAAAACATTCAACGACTGACGACGGATATCTTCTTCCCCCATGAATACCTTGCACGAGAGGCCAAGCTTTGCCGCAACGGTTGCACTTGCCACTCCGTGCTGACCAGCACCCGTTTCGGCAATAATTGATTTTTTGCCCATCCGTTTGGCAAGCAATGCTTGGCCCAAAGCATTGTTCAATTTATGTGCGCCCGTATGGTTGAGATCTTCTCTTTTCAAATAGATCTGGGCTCCGCCGACCGCTTTCGTCAAACGCTCTGCATAGGTGAGCGGGGTTGGGCGTCCAGCATACTCGCTGAGCAGTCCATTCAATTCCTGAACAAATGCCGAGTCACGACGCGCTTCTTCAAAAGCGATCTCGAGCTCTGTCACCGCATTCATCAAGGTTTCCGGAATAAACTTGCCTCCGAAGGCACCAAATCGTCCGTTTTCGTCAGGCACGACTCGCGTAGTTGTTTGAATGTTGTTCATGCGCCTTCACCCTCTCTACCAATGTTTTTATTTTTTGAGCGTCTTTTACGCCATCCGTCTCTACTCCACTAGACACATCGACTATCCCTGCTTGATACTGTCCCATTAATTCTCCGACATTCTCCGCATGAATCCCTCCAGCTATGATGCAGTCTGCTGCCTCACATGCTGCTTGCAATGCAGGAATTTGTTCCCACGAAAACTTTTTGCCTGTACCACCTGCTTGACCAGGGTCATACGTATCAAATAAAAAGGCACTGACAATACCCTGATAGGATTGAATTGCTAAAGCAGCATCCGCTTCTCCGCCCACAGCCAACGCCTTCCACACCGGAAGAGCGAACCGCTCCCGAACTTGCTGGCAAAATTGTGGCGTCTCCTGTCCATGCAACTGGATCACGGATAACGGTGCCTCGCTTAGTACTTCCTCCAGCTCTTCCATCGTCGGATTAACGAACACGCCAACAGCAGGAGGGTGACCCGGAACGGCTGCAAGCAATTGTCCAGCAGTCTGGGCATCAACTTGTCGCTTACTTGGGGCAAAAACAAGGCCTACGTAATCGACTTCCAGCTCTTTTAACAGTGCAAGTGTTTCCGTCCGCTTGATCCCACATATTTTCAAGCGAGTCATACACTCACCCCCGGTGCCGCTTCTCCCACGAGATCAATAACTGCGCGCTCGACGTCTGTTTGGCGCATGAAATGCTCTCCAACCAGCACAGCCCGGGCACCTGCACTTTGTACATTCACAATATCCGCCGGTGTCGAAATCCCACTTTCGCTCACGATCGTCAGTGACGCAGGCAGTTCTGCAATCAACTCATGCGTAACGGTTATATCCGTTTGAAACGTATTCAAGTTTCGATTGTTGATCCCAAGCAATTTCGGTTCCATTGCTTGAAAAACAAGCTCGCATTCACGTTTGTCATGGACCTCAACCAGTACATCCATGCCCAGCTCCTCGGCAGTTTGGTTCAGGTGGCGAAGCGTTTCCCGATCGAGAATCGCAGCAATGAGCAACACACAATCAGCACCTGCTGCTCTTGCTTCCACGACTTGAATTTCATCCAGAAGAAAATCTTTTCTGAGTAACGGGCGATCAACTGCCTCGTGAATTTGCCGTAGATAGCTTAAACTCCCTTGAAAAAAGGACTCGTCTGTCAAAACAGACAAACACTCTGCTTGAGCGGCCTGATAAGCCTTCGCGATGGTCACTGCCTGGAAATCAGGACGGATTAACCCTTTGGACGGGGATGCTTTTTTCACTTCGGCAATCACGCTTACAGGCCGTACACTTGTCTCCAATGCTTGACGAAATCCGCGTGGACGTTGGACTTCCTTCGTTGCATAAAGCAATGCTGAAACGGTTGTTTCTGTATAAAGACGTGCGATCTCCTCGCGTTTCTTTTCCACGATTTTACGAAGCATGAATCATACCTCCTGCGATGTGACGAACATGCTCCAGCTTCCGCATGACCAGTCCGCCGTCGATCAGTTCCGCTGCACGTATAACCCCAGTTTCAATTGAGCTAACCCGATCTGCGAGGTAGAGGATCGCTCCCGCATTCAGCAAAACGATGTCGCGTGCTGCCCCACGTGCTCCGGAAAACACGTCGTGAATGATCTTGGCATTCTCATTGGCATCACCGCCACGCAAAGCATCCTTCTCATGTCTGCGCAGACCGAACTGCTCTGGCTCGATTTCATATGTCAAAATACGCCCATCCCGCAACTCGGCAATATGACTCGTTCCGGTGACAGTCAATTCATCCAGTCCATCCGAGCCTGCTACAACGAGCGCTCTTTTCACATCGAGCTCGTGTAAGACTGCGGCTAAATTCGGAAGCAGCTTGGCATCATAGACGCCCATCAGCTGATGGCTGGCACCTGCTGGATTCGTCAATGGCCCAAGTAAATTAAACACCGTGCGAATCGCCAATTCTTTTCGCGGGCCAGCCGCATGCTTCATCGCTTGGTGGTACAGAGGAGCGAACAGGAAGCAGAGATTGGTAGCACGCAGGCAATCTGCGGCGTCCTTGGGAGATAAATTAACGGGGACTCCCAACGCTTCCAGCACATCAGCACTTCCACTTTTGCTGGAAACCGCACGATTTCCGTGCTTGGCGATGCGTACACCGTCAGCCGCTGCGACTACTGCACTCGCCGTCGAAATGTTAAAGGTATGACTTCCGTCTCCGCCTGTTCCGCAGGTGTCTACCAGACCTGGCAGCTCGATGGGAAAATTCATCACGCGCGCTCTCATGGCTTTGGCAAAACCGATAATCTCTTCCACCTGCTCGCCCTTCAAGCGGAGGCTCGCTAAAAATGCACCAATCTGAGCTGGAGTTGCCTTTCCGTCCATAATCTCGCCCATTGCCTCTTCTGCAACCGTCCGTGTTAAGTGCTTCCCAAGCAGAATTTGTTCCAGCGCGTATGTTAGCATGACAACTCCACCTTTCTGACAAATAGCTGTTCCGCTTTTTCCAACGCAGAGAGCATCGCTGCTGCTTTGTTCACCGTCTCTTGGTACTCACTCGCGGGGACCGAGTCCGCTACGATACCTGCACCTGCCTGCACATGTGCGTAACCATCCTGAAAGAACAACGTTCGAATCGTGATGCAGCTATCGAGTGAACCATCAAATGAAATGTAGCCGATTGCTCCCGCATACAGATGACGTGCGTCAGGCTCAAGCTCTGCAATAATTTCCATTGCCCGCAGCTTGGGAGAACCGGATACCGTACCAGCCGGAAAAGCACTCAGCAATGCATCGAAAGCGTGCAGTCCCTCACGAAGCTTGCCGGTCACATGCGAAACCATATGCATCACATGGGAGTAGTTTTCAATAACCAACGCTTCTTCCACTTTCACGCTTCCGTAAGTAGAGACCTTTCCTACATCGTTGCGCCCCAGATCCAGCAGCATGTAATGCTCGGCTCTCTCCTTTTTATCTGCCAAAAGATCAGCCGCCAACGCAGCATCTTCTTGTGGGGTTGCCCCTCTTTTCCGCGTTCCTGCAATCGGACGCATCTCTACTTTTTCATCTTCTACACGCACGAGTAGTTCTGGTGAAGTCCCGACGACTGTCTCGCCCTCGTATTCGAGATAGTACATGTATGGGGAAGGATTCAATGTACGCAGCAATCGATACACCGCAAAAGGATCGACATCCGTCTTTACGGAAAAACGTTGGGATAACACGACTTGAAAAATGTCGCCGGCTGCGATGTATTCTTTCGCCTGCACGACTAGCTGCTCGTATTGCTCCCGCGTCATATTTGGCTGTACTGTCAATGGCGCTGGCGTATCTGCTGCTACTTGAATGCGTTGATCCATTTCAAGCGGAGCCATAACCTTGGCAGCCAGCTCCTCGATTCGTTCGCAGACTTGCTTGTATTTTTCGCCAATTGTATCCGCTGTGTCTCCTGGCTCAACATGGAGATTCACAATCAATTGAATTTCCTGCTTCAAATGATCAAAGGCGATCATCTCATCGACAAACAGAAAGCGCATATCCGGCACTCGTACAGCTTCCTTGCGATGTGCTGGCAAATTTTCGAAGTAGCGCAGCGTATTGTAGCCAAAAAAGCCTACCGCACCACCACTGAGACGAGGCAGCCCGGGCAGCTTTGGGCTTTTGTAGCGATCGGTTTCTTCACGCAAAAAGGAAACGGGATTTCCTGTGTGGACATTCTTTTGGCCAGTGCGATAGGAAACCGTGATTTCTTCACCTTTTGCTTCTACGATTTGAAAAGGATTCATGCCAATGAACGAAAAACGCGCCCAGCGAGCACCACCCTCTACGCTCTCCAGCAAAAAGGAATCACTTTTGCGAATCTTCTGATACAAACGAATTGGAGTCTCTTGATCTGCCAACAGTTTCATGCTTACAGGGATAAGGGAATACGACGCCGAAAGGGTCTTGACCTCGGCAAGGGAAGGGAAATACATGGGCTCTCATCTCCTCAATTAGTGGGAGAGAAAAGGGAATGAGGCATCCACCTTTTCTACACCCGCTTCTAGAGCGAGAGGTAGGGGGAGAAATTTTAGTATACAAAAAAATCCAGACAAAGAGACCTGGATTGGGTGTCAATATGTACCCAGCCTTCTCTTCTCTCCTCAACCTAACTCATCTCAACTCTGCTCAACTCATTCTCTGCTCTCAGCCGGCTTTTGCTTATTACCGGAAAAACGAGACGCTCTCGTTTCACTTATGGTAAAAGAGAGCGCCCTAATTGTCAACCGCGATTTGTCAAATCCGGGCGCAGCTTGACTGCATCACGCAAAAAGACGTGATGAATTTCTTTTGCTGTCTTGTCCGTATTCACATGCATCATGACACGAATACAAAGCGGTAAGCCACCTGGCACCGGGATTTCTCTTGCGCACATGAGTGGGACGTATTGCCAAGCTTCCCCTTCAAGCAAGCGGGCCGCTTGAGCGGGGAAGGTCGCACAGAGGTCCTCTGTCGTGGTAATAATAATGCTGCCAATGTCTTCGGGGTTTACTTCGTTGCGGCTTACCATTTCCTCCAGCAACCATTTGGTAGCGGAGACAATCTCGTCGCGCGTATCGGCTTCCACTGTGACCGCGCCTCTGATTCCTCTCGTTCCCATCCTTATCCCTCCACTTCTTCTCTCATAACTCCCAGTATGAGTTCTTCTTCTATATTTTTGACGACTTCAACCTGCCCGATTGCCCTAGGCAACACCAAGGCCAGCTTTCCGCCTACTGTCTTTTTGTCTCGTTTCATGGCTTCCAGCACAGCTTCTGGCGAGAGATTGCCCGGCCACGCCGTTGGCAGGTGGAACAATTCCAGCATCCGTTTTGTGCGATTATATACACCTGTCTCGGCAAAACCAATCCGTTCCGCTACCTTTGCAGCCAAACACATCCCAATGGAGATAGCTTCCCCATGATTCAGGGTGGAGTAAGCAGACAGTGCTTCAAACGCATGACCAAACGTATGACCCAAATTAAGCAATGCACGCTGCCCTTGCTCTGTCTCGTCTTGAGAAACAATAGCCGCTTTGACTGCGCAACCTTTTTCAATGGCTTTCCCTAATAATTCTGAATCGAGCTGCCATAGCCGATCAGCGTTGTCTTCCAGCCAATCGACAAAGGCAGCGTCGGCGATAAGTCCATGCTTCACAACTTCTGCAAAGCCTGCTGCGACTTCCCGCTTCGGTAAGCTATGCAAGGCTTTCGTGTCATAAATGACAACTTTGGGCTGATGGAAAGCCCCGATGAGATTTTTTCCGAGTGGATGATTGATCGCTACTTTTCCGCCAACCGAGCTATCATGTGCGAGCAAGGTAGTCGGCATTTGAACGAAATCAATGCCGCGCATGTACGTAGCAGCCACAAATCCAGCCAAGTCACCGACGACTCCACCACCGAGAGCCAATATAGCAGACTTCCTGTCCAGTCCTGCATCTATTGCTTCTGTCATCAAACGCTCGTAGACAGTCAGGCTCTTCGATTGTTCTCCAGCAGCAATGACAGCTGAGTGGGCCTGATACCCATGCTGCTGCAAGACACCCAGCAAAGGCTCTAAGTAATGAACGGCTACATTCTCATCTGTGACAATCATCAGCTTGCTAGTAGAAGCAATTCCTGCCTCTACTAGCAACGCTGCTGCCTGGTGCAAAAGACCATCGCCAATAACTATTTCGTAAGAACGCTCACCCAGCTCAACAGTCAGCTTCTCCACGCTCATTAGAATTTCTCCGTGTACGCACGGTATTGACGTACGTTTTCTTCCATGTCGTCGAGAGAGTCAGAAGGGAATTTTTCGCACATGGCACTCGCGATCTCCCATGCTACCACTGCCTCCGCAACCACACTTGCCGCTGGAACAGCACAGCTGTCTGAACGCTCAATGCTCGCTGAGAATGGCTCTCTCGAATCAATATCCACACTCATCAGTGGCTTGTACAAGGTAGGGATCGGCTTCATGACACCGCGAACAACTACAGGCATTCCTGTCGTCATTCCGCCTTCGAGTCCTCCTGCACGATTCGTTTTACGGCTGTAGCCAGTTTCTTCGTTCCAAAGAATCTCGTCATGAACTTGCGAGCCTTTCAGACCGGCTGCTTCGAATCCGATACCGATTTCGACACCTTTGAAAGCCTGAATGCTCATTATCGCTTGTGCAAGACGCCCATCCAGCTTGCGGTCCCATTGCACATGGCTACCCAAGCCAATCGGCACGCCTTCAACGATTACTTCTACGGTACCACCGAGGGAATCCCCGTCTTCTTTTGCTTTGTCAATCGCTGCCATCATCAGCGGCTCCGCTTCTTTATCCAAGCAGCGCACTGGCGATTCTTCTGTGCGCGCAATGAGCTCGTCCAGGCTTACTTCTTGTCGCTTCGCCACGATCTCATTAATCTGGAGTACCTGTCCGCCAATACGGATACCAAATTGAGCCAGCAATTGGCGAGCGACTGCACCAACAGCTACGCGGACAGTAGTCTCACGAGCGCTGGAACGTTCCAGAATATTGCGCATATCGCGTTGATGATACTTAATCGCCCCGTTTAAATCAGCATGTCCAGGACGTGGACGGGATACACGACGCTTTTCTTCAGAGCCTTCCTCTACAGGCTCAGCACTCATGATGCCTTGCCAATGCGTCCAATCCTTATTTTCAACGACCAGTGTGATAGGAGCTCCGGTTGTATATCCATGACGGACACCAGAAAGAATTTTCACCTGATCCTTTTCAATCTGCATTCTTCTGCCGCGGCCATGGCCTTTCTGACGACGTGCCAACTGCTCATTAATTTCCTCAATGGAAATCGGCAGGTTGCTCGGTACGCCCTCAATGATAGCTGTTAATTGCGGCCCGTGGGATTCCCCTGCTGTCAAGTAACGCATCTCTATCCTTCCTCCATCCTCCTGGCAGCCTGTATCCCCTAAAGGCACTCTTTTCGGGGTGCTGTCCTTTATCACTTTTAAGCGCTATAATATCATACCTAGTACGCCGTGGAAATACAAAAGTGACAAACGTTTGCGAAAAACCTTTTGGTCTTACAGGAAAACGCCTCTCCGAATAAGGAGAAGCGCTCTCTTTACGCTATCGCGATCGAACGAAGCGTTTATATTTTCCTACACGTTGAAAAAAGGATTGGGACTCAGCGGTTTGCGAGTGTGATCCACGCGTATCAAATCATCTAGTTGTGTCCTCTCCGCCCCTAATATCTGACCACACTCCTGCAGCGTGATCAGCCCTCGACGGTATGCCTCGATGACCTTGTGTTTGTCCATCTGCTGCCTCCTCTTGCAAAGTAGGTATTCCTAGTCTAGGGAAAAAACAGCAGAGATATACCAAGGCCAACCTGAATCAACCCATTTTTCGATAGAAGAACGTATCCTCTGTCTCCAGTTGGTATTGCTGCGGCTGAAAAATTTGTTCTGTGCTGCCTACAAAGAGTACCCCACCAGGCTTTAGTGCCCGGCTAAACTTATGATACAACTCATGCTTTGCTTCTTCGGTAAAGTAAATCATCACGTTCCGGCAAATAATTAAATCAAATTGAGAATCAAATGAGTCCGCCAATAAATTATGTTTTTTGAACGTCACTTTTCTCTTCACTTCGTCCGTGATGCGATAGCTGAGTGTATCTTTTTCAAAATACTTCGTAACGAGGTCTTTCGGACAATCTTGCAGGGAACGGTCCGTGTATACCCCTTGCTTTGCTTTTGCCAGTGCCCCCTCATCAATATCGGAAGCGAGCACGGTCGCATCCAACTTCTGACGTAACAAAATAAGTGAAAGTGTGTACGGCTCCTCCCCTGTCGAGCATGCCGCACTCCAGCATTTCACCCGCGGGGATTGCTTTGCCAAGCGTGGCAAAATTTTATTCTCGAGAACTTCCCACCGGCCTGGATTACGGAAAAATTCCGATACGTTGATGGTCATCCGATCGAGGAACTCGTAGAAAAGCTCCTTGTCTTTAGCGATGGCATCGAAATACTGGGCAAATGTGGTGTACCCCCGCTTTTGTCTCAACGAGGTTAGACGGCGCTTCATCTGTGCTTCCTTGTAGAGGGCAAGATCAATTCCAGTCATTTTTTTCACACTAGCTATAAATTGGAGAAAGTCCTTATCTTCCATGCTGAATCGTACCCCCTTTGCAAACTCCCTATTTTCATTCGCTATATTTCGTCATAATCCTATCTGTTTTGACAAAGATTTTGACAAAAAAAAGAAAACCCCAATAATGGGGCTTTCTCGAACAGTCTTAGATCCAGCGTTGGATGGTTTTCTCGAAGGAGAGAACTTCTTCAGCGGAGAACCACAGGCCGATTTCACGCTCAGCGCTCTCAGGAGAGTCAGAACCGTGGATGATGTTCATGCCAACGGAAGTAGCGAAATCGCCACGGATCGTACCGGAAGCAGCGTCAACTGGGTTTGTTTTGCCCATCATAGCGCGAGCAGTTGTGATTACGTTGTTACCTTGCCATACCATTGCGAATACTGGACCGGAAGTGATGAAGTCAACCAGTTCACCGAAGAATGGGCGCTCTTTGTGCTCTGCATAATGCTCTTCAGCCAGTTCGCGGCTTACTGTCATCAGCTTAGCACCTACGAGTTGGTAGCCTTTTTTCTCAAAACGGGATACGATTTCCCCGATCAGGTTGCGTTGTACGCCATCTGGTTTTACCATAAGGAATGTTTTTTCCATTGTATGTATGCCTCCATTAGAGCTATGTATTGGTGTATAGGACACCAACGAAAATTTTATCAAAACTAGCGTGGTCAAGCAACAGGCAGACCGTCAAAATATCATTAAAATTTGCGATCGATGATATAATTGGCGATACCTGTCAGGGATGTCTTAGCTTGGTTGTTAGGCAAATCGGCGAGAATGGCATGCGCACGGGCGATATAGCGTTCGGCGAGGCGCTGCGAAAAGGCAATGCCCTCATCTTCTCGCACCATACGAACTGCTTCATCCGTATGATCCCAAAACGTATTTTTCGCGATCCATTCCTGGAATTGCGCACGTGCTTTTCCATGATGAGCCGAATAAAGCGCAGGCAACGTAATGTTTCCATGCACCAAATCACTTCCAGCCGGCTTCCCTAATTGCTTCTCCGTCCCTGTAAAGTCCAAAATGTCGTCGGTAATTTGAAAAGCCATCCCCACATTGTAGCCATACCAGTACATTTTGCGGATCATATCAGCTGACGCGCCGCTTGCCACTGCTCCTAATTGACAGCTAATCGCAATTAAAAGCGCAGTTTTTCGTTTAATTCTGCGTAAATAGGTACGGAAGTTTTGGTCCCAGTTATTCAAATCCTTTACTTGCTGGATTTCTCCCTTGCAAACCTCGACGATTGCATTCGAAAGAATTTGGTGCAATTGCGGGATCGGGAGCTGGGAGGCAATGGCCAATGCCCGTGCAAAAATATAGTCGCCGGCGTACATGGCTACTTTGTTATCCCACTTCATTCGAACCGTATCTTTCCCGCGGCGCTTATCCGCATCATCAATTACATCATCATGCACCAGGGAAGCCATGTGGATCAGTTCAAGAGGAACGGCCACATGCTTTAATTTTTTGACGTCGTAATTGCCCCACTTACCGCCAAGCAAAACAAAAACGGGTCGAATCCGCTTTCCTCCTGCCTTGAGCAAGTGAGTCGAGGATAGATACAGCTCTCGAACCGGCGTATCAATTGCTTTCTCCAGTTCATCTTCTATGTATTGGACATCTTTTTTCATCTTGAAGTAAATATCGACTAGATTCATCCGTTCCACCTATCTCGTCAACGTAGTATTGGTCTGTCGGCCGCCAGCTTGCCACAGATCGACGGTTGCAGGTGCCGATAGAAGTCCCAGCTCCGCTGCGCATCGGTAATAGTACTCCAGTCCAATCCGCTGAACGTCACCGAAATCGTGCTGTAATCCTTGGAAATAGTGGATCCATTGCTCTTTCTCTCCACCGAAATGCGTGTGAACGTAGTCAATCAATGGGGCTGTATTTGCCCTTGTCTTCCTTTTGCTCTCTAAAAAAGAGGCATGGACGTCCGCGATCAGGTCATGATGTTCAGCAATAACTGCTCTACGAAGAGCCCAAATGGCAAAGGTCATGGAATAGCCCGTAAATTGATGCCACAGCTCTCCTAGGTCGTAAACATGAAGGTCTTTGGCCGTTCGCTCAGCGGTAATGGCGTCATCCCCGATCAAGAGCGCTGCATCAGCATCCTCCAGCATTTCATACAAAATAGGTTCCTGTGTAACGTAGGAAATCTCATATTCGTAAAACTTATGGAGAATGATCTTTAAGAGATTCACTGTGGTAGCCGATGTGTTGGTCAAGGCTATTTTGGCACCGTTCACTTGTTCAATCGGCTTTTTGCTGAACAAGAAAAGGGAGCCTACTCTCCCTTTGGCACTGACAGACAGATCTGCCAATGCCACGTATTCGGAGGCATGCTCTGCATAGCTAAACGAAGAAATCGGTCCCAAATCAATCTCGCCTTTTGCCATTGCAGTATTTAACTGGGCAGGAACTTGGCGGATGAATTCGATTCGGTCTTCGAATTTAGCCTGATCAAAATAGAAGTAAACCGGCAATACATTGGTATACAAAATTTGTCCAACACGCAAAGACTTTTGCATGCGTTTATTCCCCCCAACGCCGGAATAGCGAATGTGGTACATCAATTGCATCCAAAGTTTTCCCTACCACAAAATTAATCAGATCATCCATGGTTTGCGGTTTCTGATAGTAGCCTGGCATGGCAGGCAGAATCTTGACTCCCAGACGGCTTAATTTGAGCATGTTCTCGAGCTGAATCGCATTGAGCGGCGTCTCTCTTGGAACAATGACCAATCGCCGACCTTCCTTGATCATGACATCAGCAACGCGCTCCAGCAAATTACCGGATGCGCCATGTGCGATGCCAGAAACAGTCCCCATCGAGCAAGGTACTACGATCATACCGTCACAGCGATAGGAACCACTGGCTGCGGGACAATTAAAATCTCGCAGTCCCCAATAATGTAGCTCACCCGAAAAGTCTTGTTGCAGTTTCTCCTGCAAAAGAGCTTCTCTATCATCCGTGTGCCAATCCAGTTCATCACGAAATACTTGCCAGCCTGCTTCTGTAATCATCAAATGAACGATATGTCCAGCACGCAAAAGCTCCTGGACGACTCGAACACCATAGATAGCACCACTTGCACCTGTTATCCCGACAGCCCACTTTTGGTTGTTCATGCAATCACCAAATCAATCATCGTAAAGGTAAACATCACGACACTCAAGATGCCGTTCATATTAAAGAATGCCATATCCAGCTTGGACAGGTCGGTTGGCTTCACCAGCGTGTGTTCATAGATCAAAATCGCACCAGAAATGAGCACACCTACCAGGAACCAAATCGACAAGTCTGCAACTACATACAACGACATCAGACCAACGAAAGTAAGAACGTGGCATATGCGGGCGATCAGAAGTGCATTGGCAATTCCGAAGCGGCTCGGCATGGAAAAAAGTCCTTCTTTTCGGTCAAAATCAGCGTCCTGGCATGCATAAATGATATCAAATCCTGCTGTCCAGAACATAACGGATGCAAACAATAGAAGGCCGATGCCATCTACTTGACCCGTTGTCGCTACCCAGCCCCCTAGCGGCCCAAACCCGATGGCAACCCCGAGAACAAAGTGACAAAGCCAAGTAAAGCGTTTCGTATAAGAATAAAGCACCAGAACGAACACAGCGAGCGGCAACAATTTCACAGCCAAATCATTTAACTGGAATGCAGCAATGAACAACACCGCAAAGGACACCACGATAAACAAAATGACTTCCACAATCGAAATGAGGCCAGCAGGAATCGCTCGTGTGACGGTCCGAGGATTTTTTGCATCAATTACCCGGTCGATGACACGATTTAAGGACATCGCAGCACTGCGAGCGCCCACCATCGCTACCGTCACCCAAAAAATTTCCGACCAAGTAGGCCATGCATGCTCTACCACAATGCTTCCCAAAACAGCTCCCATAAAAGCAAAAGGCAAGGCAAAAAGGGAGTGCTCGAATTTAATCATTTCCAAGATGATTTTTAATTTACGTAGACCCATTTATGACACTTCCTATCTAGTGAAGAAATACCGGTTTACTCCTCATATTATGGCTTTGTGCCAATATGCAAGGCTGATACGCCGCCCATAAACAATTTGACCTGAACCGGGTCCAAGCCTGCTTTCTGAAACATGCTTGCCAGCTCGCGGCTGTCCGGGAAATTGGTCAGGGATTGTGGCAGCCATGCATACTCTTCGTATTTGTTGACTGTCAGCTTCGCGATCAATGGCAAGATTTTGTAGAAATATAAGTAAAATAGCTTCCGGTACGGAATGAATGGTGGCTTGGACACTTCCAGAGAAACGACTTTGCCCCCTGGCTTCACTACACGTGCCATTTCATTCAACACCTGCTGGACATCCGGCACATTGCGCAGGGCAAATCCGATTGTCACGAAGTCGAATGTATCATCCTCGTAAGGCAGATTCATTGCATCTGCGTTCACTAGCTTTACATTGTTGCCAACACCTGCGTTCGCCACTTTATATGCTCCTACATCCAGCATATTCTGGCTAAAATCAAGGCCAACAACACTGCCTTCTTTTCCAACAGCCTTGGCCAATGCAATCGTCCAGTCTGCTGTACCACAAGCAACATCCAAAGCCGTATGCCCTGACTGGATATTCATCTGCTTCATCGTGTAATTACGCCAAGCAATATGACTGCCAAAGCTGATTACATGATTCATTTTGTCGTAATCGTTTGCAATGCTCTCGAAAACGGAGTGAACGTACTCTGCTTTCTCATTCATCTGTGTCTGGTTCACTTGGCTACATCTCCTCAATTACCTTCTTCAAGCGACTGATCCGATGGGAGTACCGTGCCGTAATGGATGCAAGCATGTTCCGCGTCTCTGCAGGATGCAGCGTACGCACCATTTGCTCACATAAACCGATTAATTCGAGGGCTTTCCCCTCAACGCCTGACAAAACTTGCGCGAGTGTAGCCCCGGGTTTTTGCAGCAAAAAACGGGCAAAACCAAAAGGGACTTGTTCTTGCCATTTGAGCTGCTCCCACTCACCGATCACACTCTCTACCTTGGCTGTTTGCTTCATCAGATCACTCCAGAAACGACGGCGATCAGCTGAATCAGCATACTCCTCTACAACAGCCACGTATAAGCCTGTATCAATCGTATTTCGCAGTTCCCAATACTCTTCATCTGATAAAGTCTTGCTATCTCGCCCAGCGATGTAGAGTCTCATTTTCGCTTCGTTCACTCGCTGAATAGCTGCCGACAACACTTGAATGGCTTGGATTTCACCCGCTGAAGCCAGAAGGTGATAATAACGACTGCTGTAATAATCACCTGCAAGTACGGTCAGCTGTCGGTTTCGCTCCGCGCTCTGTGAGGAGTCGTACTCATTTTTCACGAGCTCATGGGTGTCCAGTCCCAATTGGACTAGCCCAGTTGCTGTACATAAAACCGAAGCCTTTTCCTTCGGCATGCCTTGTTCCAGCAAAAAAAGGTACAACAGCTCTAGACGATTTTCCGCCATGGAAGGAACGTCAACATAATGTTCTACATAGGAATGGGTGATTCTCTTGTAGATTTGTTCGATAATGGACCGAACCTCTTCTACATTCGGGGAAAGTTCTTTGCTCATGCGTCCTCCTCCACAAGCTGCACAACCTAAAGATGTCTGCCTGTTCCGTACTGTTCCTTACTCTTCGGTCTTCCTCTGCCGTCCGGTCAAAAGGCCGTCTCTACTATCATACCATACTTCTTCCATCAGGGACTAATTCGCTCATAAAAATACGGCTCGATTCGAATAGGAAATGTACTGCTTACAAAAGTCTGAATATCCGAAGGATCGGTCAAAGGTTTGTCTTGTCCTGCAAGATTTCCAGTTGTCGATTGTATGGCAATCAATAATCTCGATTCTTTTGGTGGATCCGTCTCCTCCAACAAGCGATAGTACACGGGTCCGACATTGTCTGCATAGGTATACAAGTCGTATGTCAAACGGTAAAAATCTTGATAGACGGTGTTTAACTCTACTTTTTCGTCAGGTTTCACCACAAAATCGACATAGATCGATGGGTTTTCCCATTTTATACGCTTAATATTATAATGTGTCGACATCCTTGTAAACAAATCAAGGGCATTTTGCTCGCTTAAGTGAATGGCACGTGCTGACTGAAATGTCGGTATATCCGCTTGCATCCACTGATTTGTGGGAACGAGCGACAGCATCAGAGCCAAGAAAGTGGAAACAGCAATCGCCATCAACAATTGGCGCGGCATAGACATCCCTCCTCTCCTCCATTGTACAAACAAAAAAAGCAGGCTATGCCTGCTTCTTAGCAAAACGACTTGTTCTTTATTCGGTCGTATCCACGACGCCATGCTGCGAGTAAATCACTGCTTTTCCTCGCACTTTAATTGCAGAGGTGTGCTCCGTAAATTGAAAAATCATGACTTCGCCTTTATCGAGCTTCTCTGTATGATGAAAACGCGTATCAGTGCCTCTTGTTAATCCAATCACATGAACGCCATTTTCCTTCGCTTTGACTACGAAATAATCCTGATTAAATCCCGATGATTGTGCCAATGTGTTTCCTCCTGACCAATACGGTATGCGCGTACGTCTAGTATGATGCCCCTTCTGACTCCAGACGGCTCATGATCTTGTCTACATAGCGCTGTGTCTCTTGCGGCAATTGGTCAAACTTCGCTTCTAGCTCGTCATCACTGCTGATTCCCAGACGACTCATCCGACCTGGGCCAGCATTGTAAGCAGCAAGTGCTACTTTCACATCTCCATCATAACGATCCAAAAGCGATTTTAAATATTTTGTTCCACCTTCAAGGTTTTCATCAGGGTCGTATACATTGCGGACTTGCATGGCTTTTGCCGTATTGTCCATCAGCTGCATCAAGCCCTTTGCCCCTGCGTGAGATTCTACATTCGGATTGAAATTGGATTCGGCCCTGACGACCTCTCTCACCAGATCAACGTTCACTCCGATCGCTTTCGCTGTCTGATCAATCTTGTCCAAGATTTCCGGGGTAGGAACCGATGGCCCTTTGGTAAAAGACAAGGACTGCTCATTTTGAATCTGTGTAGGAATCTTCCAACTCCTGGATCCATCTAGCTTGGCCAAAATCTCCTGCGAACTGATTACCCGCTGGCCGGTTGTTGCTAACTGGGACTGCAAGATGTCCGAGAAGAGCCCCTCGTCTCCATACGAAAGCGAAGAGGCATCATAGTTTTGCGGTAATGTTTGCAAATATGGTTGAAGTGATACAGGCACCTTCATAGCATTGAACAACCCTTCCCTAGCTTGTCTACCTATCATTATAAAAAAGAAAGATCAGGAAGCCAATAGCAAATTGGTACTACTTGGGAGAGTAGCAATTATACACAAAAAAAGAAGCCTCTGTTCAAGGCTTCTGATTGTTATATGTAGATGGTCGGAATGCAGGGATTCGAACCCTGGACCTCACCCACCCCAAGGGTGCGCGCTACCGGGCTGCGCCACATCCCGACTGTACATCCGTACTATACAATATTTTACCTATAGAGTCAATATAATTTCCTTATTTTTGCATTCTGATTAGCGCATCAAACTAATGACTTCTGCACGCGCAGCCGCATCTTTCTCAAACATACCGCGAACAGCAGAGGTGATCGTTTTTGAGCCTGGCTTTTTCACGCCACGCATTGTCATGCACATATGCTCTGCCTCTACTACCACAACTACACCGTGCGGATCGAGCTTGCGCATAATCGAATCAGCTACTGTCGCTGTAATTCTTTCCTGCAACTGCGGACGTTTCGCCACGGTATCGACCGCACGCGCAAGCTTGCTCAGTCCTACTACGCGGCCTCCACGCGGTACGTAAGCGACATGCGCTTTTCCGAAGAAGGGAACCAAGTGATGCTCACACATAGAGTAAAACGGAATGTCCTTTACTAACACCATTTCCTCATGATCTTCGCTAAAGACAGTCTCGAAATACTGCTCTTCGTCTATATGCATGCCCTCAAATACTTCGGCGTACATTTTCGCAACTCGCTTAGGGGTATCCAGCACTCCTTCACGATCAGGATCATCCCCCACTGCCTCTAGGATCATGCGAACAGCTTGCTGTATTTTATCTAAGTCGACGTTCATCATTGTACCTCCTACGTAACGGCATACGCCTTGTTTCTCATCACTAAGGTCTGCCTGCTCCAAATCAGTGCCAGACTTAGTGCCTGCTCGCAATCAAAGCCAATCTTACCATATCGTTTAAAAAAAGACAAAAAGATATCCCAGAATTCTCATAGGCAAACTGTATGTAGATAGAAAAAAACCCACATTTTATCAATGTGGATTTTTTTATGTAAGTGCTTCGTTCTCAAAAGAAACAACTACTTGATGGAGTCTTTGAGTTGTTTACCTGGTTTAAACGCAGGTACTTTGCTGGAAGCGATTTCGATCTCTTCACCAGTTTGTGGGTTACGACCTTTACGAGCCGCACGTTCACGAACTTCGAAGTTACCAAAGCCGATCAGTTGGACTTTATCACCAGTTTTCAATGCATCTGCAATTGCGTCAAGAACTGCATCAACTGCTTTTGTTGCATCTTTCTTGGTGAGTTCTGTGGTTTCAGCCACTTTTGCAATCAGTTCTGTTTTGTTCATTATATTCACCTCCCCTCAAAGAACACCAAGTCCTAGCTATTATTTTTCTTAACCGAAACGAAGCGTTTTATACACGAATGGTTGTTTTTACCGATCTGACAAGCTTATAGTAATACACCGATTTCTTAAATTCAAGCCCCTCCTGTCGAAATTGAACGAAATACAAGAAAAAAAGGCATCTCGTCATGTCAGATGCCTTCCCTCTATTTGTTATTTATAGGACTTTAGAACTATTTATTAGAGTATGATCGCTATCAGGCCACCCGATCCCTCGTTGATGATTCGACCCAATGTCTCCTGTAATTTGTATCTGGCGTTGTCTGGCATCATGGTAATTTTCGCCTGAATTCCCTCTCTTACGATGGAATGGAGAGAGCGTCCAAAAATATCGGAGTTCCAGATGGAAAGCGGGTCTTTGTCAAAGTCTTGCATTAGATAGCGGACAAGCTCTTCACTCTGCTTCTCTGTACCGATAATTGGAGCAAATTCAGACTCGACATCCACCCGAATCATGTGAATAGATGGCGCTGTTGCTTTAAGTCTGACACCAAAGCGCGGTCCCTGGCGGATTAGTTCAGGTTCGTCCAAGGTCATTTCATGCAACGACGGGGCTGCTATACCGTAGCCCGTACTTCGGACCATGTGCAATGCTTCCGCTACCTGATCAAACTCGCGCTTGGCATGTGCGAACTCCTGCATGATTTTCAGCAAATGATCTTTGCCATTAATCTCTACTCCGACAATTTCCATCAAGATGCGGTCATACAGTTCATCTGGCGCGTAGAGGTCAATCTCTGCGATCCCTTGCCCCATGTGCATACCAGCAAGAGAGGCTCTCTCTACGAAGTCATAGTCATTGAAGAAGCCGACGACACGGTCCACATCGCGTAACCGGCGGATGTCCTGCACGGTCTCACGTACAGCTTCCTCGTAGTTCTGACGCAGCCAGTGCCCGTTTTCCAGCACCATTACCCAGCTCGGCAGATTGACATTTACTTCATGAACTGGGAATTCGAACAGGACTTCTCTCATGAGTAGCAAGATTTCCTGCTCGGTCATATGATCAACCGACAAAGCAACGACTGGTACATCGTATTTTTCTTGGAGTTGTACCCGAAGGTTTTGTGCTTCATCAGAGCGCGGACGCGTCGAGTTCACAACGATCACGAACGGTTTTCCGACTTCCTTCAGCTCGTTTACAACCCGCTCCTCTGCATCGATGTATCCTACACGCGGTATTTCCGCGATGCTGCCATCCGTTGTCACTACAATCCCGATGGTCGAGTGTTCCTGGATAACCTTGCGCGTTCCGACTTCGGCCGCTTCCTCAAATGGTACAGGCTCTTCATACCAAGGTGTATTTACCATTCTTGGGCCATTGTCGTCTTCAAAGCCCTTTGCCCCTTCTACCGTATAGCCAACGCAGTCAACGAGGCGGACATTGATGCTGAGTCCTTCTGTCACATGTACGTTAACGGCCTGATTCGGAACAAATTTGGGTTCTGTTGTCATGATTGTTCGTCCTGAAGCGCTCTGCGGCAACTCATCTGTCGCTCGTATCCGCTCCGCTTCAGAGTTGATATTCGGGATGACAACTTGCTCCATAAACCGCTTGATAAAGGTCGACTTTCCCGTACGAACAGGGCCTACCACTCCGAGGTAGATGTCTCCGCCCGTCCGCTCGGCAATGTCTTTAAAGATGTCGACTCGTTCCACCATCGATGACCTCCTTCTATTTGTCTATTTTTACACTATGACCGATTTTCCGAATTATCCCTGACCGCCAGTATTTTCGTAGGGAATCTCGTACTAGTTTTGTGGACAGTACAAATATATGTATTTTTGCGTTAACTAGAACAAAAAAAACGACCCTGATGCGAGTCGTTTTTCACGAAGTTAATTTAGTTTGAGAAGCTTCGGATCACCATCGACCATTTCATAGGGAAATGATTTCGCGGGTACGAACATGGAATTGCGCGCCAGCACATACCTCGGGTCTGTTTTTTCCGGCACGGTTACTTTTGTATCCCGAAGCAATTTCGCGATATCCGCAGCGTAATCAATTCCAACTTGTCCTTCAGCGTTCATGATTAGTGGCAATAAGTAAGTCCCCATTGTTGACGGTACTTGCCACGCTTTTAAACCGAGCCGCTCATGATCAATGGAATAGTATCCATTCCCCAAGTCAGCGAGTATCGGCAGCTTTTCGAAATGATTCTTGTAACGGTCTACTTCGCTTTGTACATCCCCCACTGTGCTGACAGCGGTCAAATGAATGAGCTTCACTGTGGGTTTTGTTTCCACATCAATCAGTACATACTTGTATACGCCGCCTTTTTCAAATGCATTCCCAGGTACATCCGGCATGTATTTCGGAATCATCTTGCGGAAATCAATCTCGTATTTTTCAAAAATAGGAGTATCAAGGGATTTCGTTTCGATTGGCAACACTGCTGTGTCTTTCTGGAATTGCTCAACCGCTTTTTGCGTTGCATCTACAAAAAAGGTACTAGGAATTTGATTCTCTGCTCTGCGCTCATCCGGATACAAGCATCCAGATAAAAGGGTAGTCAGAATCGTCAAACTGATCACAAGCTTGAACGATTTTCGCCACGATTGCCACATCTTATGTATACACCTCTTACATTCCATCTTCATTTTCTTTGCGTTGCCGCTCGAGTACAGCCGCTACCACTGATTTCAGCTTGCTTTCTGGAATCCTGACCGTACAATCCTTTTCTGTCGTTTTTGCCTGACAGGCCAAACGAATCCCATTCGCCAGATCCTTTTCAGGCAGCTTTCGCTTTTCCAGTGCCGTTGGCGGGCACAGCAGGCCATTCTCAACGACCACGCGGCACATCAGACAAGATGCGTGTCCACCGCATCTCTGCGGGATTACGACGCGAGCTGACGAAGCTACACCGACCAAGGTTTGCCCTGTCCGCGCCTTCACACTCTTCTTGCTCGGGAGAAAGGTTACTTTCCCCATTCCGTCACTTCCTTTACTAGTACGGCCGATGAGCTACCTTGACTGTTCCTGATGAAACAACCTTTGTCTGGCAGCCTAATCTGTAGCCGTCTGTGCGTTCAGCCTTTCGCAATCGCAGTTTTTCTTCTGGTGTCACTTCGTTTAAGTACTCTGCCCCTTCCAAAACTTGTGTACGGCATTGTGCACATACCCCTCTTTGGCATGCATGGCCCCACACAATGTTATTCTTTTTCGCAAGATCAACAATGGATTGATTCAACTCGATCGAGACTTCATGACTGCCTGCACGAGTAAGTAGTGTGATTGTTGACATCGTTTATCCTCCCTAGACAAAAATCACAATCAAAATCATGACAAGCACAACGAGTAATAGTAAGAATGCGATGGTCTTCACAAGGAACCGCAAGAACCCATTGGTTATTTTCCTGGCAAAGATCATAAGTAAATTGCAGACGAACATGAGCCCAATGGCGATTAAGGAAATGTTCATCTTTGTCATAGGATCAATATACATCGGGACTGCAGCATCCTTTGCATTTTTTGCTTTATTATACCATATTTCCCCCTCATCGTCTGACGCTTGCGAACCTAATACTAGACATTCGCATAGACTATCCTGATGAATTCGCCCATTGGAGGGATGAAACGTTGAGTAATAAAGTAAGTAATCGAAAATGGCGGAATCCATACGCGCCTATACCCAGCAAAAAATTAAGCGACCAAGTCGAAAATGTCTCCCTTTCTATTTCACCGAAAAAAATCCTGCCCGCGGTTGATTTGCGCACCTCTGTCTCGAAAATGCGCCATAATATCAAAGGGATCGGCAGCACGATTCGGCAGGTAGAAGACACGATGGATTCGTTGTACGGGGCGATGGAGATGATTGAGAACCTCGGAAAACGCACACCTGAGTCTGAAGTTGTTGCCGAAAAGCCTGCTACTGCTGGCAAACGCAAAGCTGCCCCAGAGCCACAAAAGGCAACAGAAACACCACCCCCGCAGGAATCAGGCTTAGGCAACCTTTTGGCCAATATAGATATCGGGCAATTACTGGGTCTCCTGCAATCCCCTTTGGTCCAGAACCTGATTACACAGGTAAGCGGCAACACCAAGGAACGAAAAAAAGAGGGATAAGATCCCTCTTTTTTTCTTGCAATCTGTAGGTCAGCCATGTCCCTGTAGAGCCATGATTGTTCCTAGTCTTACTGTATGACGGTTTTTGTTGCAGGTAACGGGCATAATCGCCCATTTCTCTTATTTGAGCAGCTTGGTCAAGGTCGACATGTCACCCAGATTGATTTCCTGATTGCGAAACATCTCAATGACCTTATCTTCCTTTTCAGGAGTTAATTGCTTGCCACTAAGAGTAGCGAGCGTGCGAATGATTTGACGCAGCTTGGTCTCGTCTTCAAAATCACTGCGCTTGACCTGACCGGCTAGTGAGCGAAGCTTTTCTTCATCGACATTTTCCGTTGCTTTCCCTTGCAAGCGCTCAAAAAGTCGTTTCGACATATTATTCATGTGAAATCTCCTCCTGCACATGGGCTTTCACCCTATGGTATGTGCAGAAGCCTAAATCGGTGATACTTCATTCATGACTTATTCGGCATCGGGATTGAGGTACGCCATTTCAAAGGTTTTTCCGCGCCCCATCAGTTCTTCCACGCCTTGACGAGCTTCTTTTCCTTCAAACAGCATGCCGTACAGAACCGTAGTGATTGGCATTTCAACCTGCTCGCGTTGCGATAACGAAAAGGCTGCATTTGTCGTGCGAACGCCTTCGACGACCATCCCCATCTGTGCCAGTACGTCATCGAGTTTTTTTCCTTGTCCGAGCATATAGCCTGCACGCCAATTTCGGCTGTGTTTACTCGTACATGTGGCAATCAAATCGCCAACACCAGCCAAACCTGAAAACGTAAGCGGCTTAGCACCGAGCTTGATGCCCAGACGGCTAATTTCCGCCAAGCCACGGGTCAACAGGGCTGCCTTCGCGTTGTCTCCATACCCTAAGCCATCCGACATCCCTGCACCAAGTGCAATGATGTTCTTCAACGCTCCGGCGATCTCAGCGCCAATCAGGTCCGGGTTGGTATACACACGAAAATTCGTATTCATCAGCAAATCCTGAGAACGCAGCATGCTTTCTTTCGATTCAGACGCCATCACAACTGTCGTTGGTTGCCGTTTGACTACTTCCTCGGCATGGCTCGGTCCTGATAACACTGCCAATCTGGACGCAATCTCTTTCGGCACCTCTTCCGAAATGACTTCTGACATTCGCTTCAAGCTTTGCAATTCAAAGCCTTTTGTCGCATGAATCAAAAGGACATCCGGTTCCAGGTGCGGAGCCACTTGCTGACAGATTTGGCGCATGGCATGGGAAGGAACAACGAGAAGAACAATGCGCTTCCCTACTACAGCCTCTTGAATGTTGGTCGTCGCCACTATGTTAGCTGATAGCTTTTCTCCCGGCAGGTACTTTTCATTCACATGCTTGCTGTTTATTTCTTCTGCCAGCCTGGTATCCCGTACCCAAAGCGTGACCTGATGACCGTTGTCCGCCAAGACTGTAGCAAGTGCCGTTCCCCAGCTTCCGGCACCAATCACCGTAACATTTTGAATCAATACGTCCCCCTCCACTTTTCTCATGTCCGTTCGTACATTATCCCAGCTTCCGGTTGGACTTTTCTCCTAGTTTCCGCTCGTTACCTGAAAGAAGATTGCGGATATTATTATAATGACGAATGTAAGCAAAGATTGCGATCGCCAAGCTCGCCCAAATAAAGGAAATGGGTTTGTCCAACAAATAAAGGGTAAATGGAATAACCGTTACGATAACCAATGACCCTAATGAAACAAAGCGAGTGATCGCAATGACTACGACAGCCATCACGGCAGCAATCAAAAATGCCAAGGGAGAAAACCCTAATACGACACCTAGCGTGGTCGCAATGCCTTTCCCTCCGCGAAATCCAAAAAAGATTGGCCAATTGTGACCCGCGATAACGAACAATCCTGCCACTGCGTACGCTGCCGGATCCCCCGTTATCAGGTGAGTCAGTCCCATTGCAGCTATTCCTTTTAATGCATCAAGAAGGAGAACGGCAATGCCGGGGCCTTTTCCTAACACCCTGAGGGTATTGGTTGCACCGGCATTTCCGCTGCCATGAGAACGAATGTCAATTCCTGCGACTTTTTTGGCGATAAGATAGCTAAAGCTAATAGAACCGATTAAATAGCTAAGCACCCAGGATAATAACACCATGGCGTTTTTCTCTCCCTACGTTTTTTTCCGTGTCCAGATTCTAACTGGTGTGCCTTCAAACACAAATGCTTCACGGATCTTGTTCTCTATGTAACGTTCATAGGAGAAGTGCATGAGTTCCGGATCGTTCACAAACAGAATGAACGTCGGCGGTTTCACCGTTGCTTGTGTCGCATAGTTGATCTTCAAGCGTTTGCCGCGATCAGATGGTGGAGGCGTACGGATCGTCGCATCTGTTACCAAATCATTGAGAACCGCGGTAGGAATGCGCATAGAATGTGCTTGAGCTACTTCATTGACCTTCGGTAGAATCGTATGGACACGTTGCTTCGATTTTGCAGACACATACAGGATCGGAGCATAATCCAGGTATTTAAACTCTTCGCGAATCAATTCTGTGAAGCGTTGCATCGTTTTGTCGTCTTTTTCAATCGCATCCCATTTGTTCACGATAATAATGACACCACGGCCAGCCTCATGTGCATAACCTGCGATTTTCTTGTCTTGCTCGATAATGCCCTCTTCCCCGTTAATAACAACAAGAACGACATCGGAATCTTCAATGGAACGCATCGCACGCATTACACTGTATTTTTCCGTTGTTTCATACACTTTTCCACGCTTGCGCATACCTGCCGTGTCTACAAGAACGTAGCTTTGGTCATCACGCTCAAATGGCGTGTCGATCGCATCACGGGTCGTTCCGGCAACCTCACTGACAATGACTCGCTCTTCACCGAGAATCGCATTCGTCAAGGAAGACTTCCCGACGTTTGGACGACCGATGATGGATACACGAATAACATCGTCTCTCTTCTCTTCGTCATCCTCTGCTGGGAAATGCTGACACACTTCTTCCAGCATATCTCCCAAGCCAAGACCATGGCTACCCGAGACAGGGAATGGCTCGCCTAAGCCCAGGGAATAAAAATCGTAAATATCCGCACGCATTTCCGGATTATCCGCTTTGTTCACTGCGAGTACGACAGGTTTTCCCGTCCGATTCAGCATCCGTGACAGTTCAACGTCCGCATCTGTCACACCTGTACGGCTATCTGCAATCATAATGATGACATCTGCTTCGTCAATCGCAAGCTCTGCCTGGTAACGCATCTGTGTAAGAATCTCGTCGGTCTCGCCAAACTCAATTCCACCGGTATCAATCACATGGAAAGTATGCGTTAACCATTCACCTTTCCCGTACAGGCGGTCACGGGTTACTCCCGGCATATCCTCCACGATCGCGACTCGTTCGCCAATCAATCTGTTAAAAATCGTGGATTTCCCCACGTTGGGTCTCCCCACAATGGCTACCACTGGTAATCCCATAATCAACAACACTCTCTCTCATTTACGTTTTGACTAGCTAATCATACCATACACTACTTATGCCGAACAATGATAAGGGTATCGGCGCTTACTTCATGCACCATCCCGTCTAGTATCTTTTCCAGCGTGAAAGCTGTTTGCTGCATCGTCTCAGTAGTAGACTCTATAAAAATCGGCACACCACCCGCTATCCTGTCTCTGTTCGTCGTAATCGTCGCCAAGATTACTCCTGTCATGGCCTACAGCTCCTTTTTCATCATTCTAGTCTTCGTTGGCATTCGGAAGACGCTTTCGAGAATCGGGACTGCACGAATGACGGATGTTGCACGTTCCACATCTTTTTCTTGCGGCAATAAAAATACACCCATTCTCCCCGACTTTATATCACGTTTTACCAAGGGTGTTAGTGATGGCTCTCCCGTATCGGTATATACGCCGAGTTGCGTTGCGGCATCGTGCAAAATCGCTTGCCGCTGTCCAGGGTGGGCAAGTGTGACCTTGGCATTGGCATCCCTCGGGGTCAGAATAAAACCCACGCCTTGCTCACGTATGATCTCTTGAGCATCTGCCAACCCGACGTTCATGATGTAAATGTCGTTCACATACAAGTCTCTTCCTTCCATTCTCACTTCCCCCGGCTCGATCTCTGCAATCAGCGATATTGTTTTTCCAGAGCGCAGCTTGCGAGAAATCAGCAAGGCGATGACACCTGCAATGACACCTCCCCACCAATGAAAGAGAATGGTAGCCGTCGTTGTCACCAAAGAGGTAAACATGACCATGTAATTGCGTCCTTCAAACACCATTGCGATTCCTTCGATATAGGGGCCACCACGGGGCACTAGCTCCTGTTTATCGATCTCATTAAGCGTAGTGCGTTCCATGTTCCTGACATCACGGAATTGTTGAGCAGCCAACGTCAAAAATGTGACTGCCGTGTAATTCTCCTTGAGCAGAGCAGGAATCGCTAACGCTCCGAGCGCGGATGCGATCACCCCAAGTGAAACGTGAATAATTTTTCCGTGGGGATAGGTTGGATATTGTCGATAATCTGTTCGCAAAAGATGAATCCGGCACAAAATGCCGAATAGGAACCCCAGAACTAACGGAAACACATAATCATATGCTAGCAATCCCTTCAACACCCTAGCGTCACCTACCCGTATCGGAATGGGAAGACTCTGTTTCTGTTCTACCAAGGATACGACGAATCGCAGACCAGACTATGCTGACGAGAGCCCATAGAGATAGGCTACTCCAAAGCAAATCTTGCGCATACTCGGATCCCCACTGACAGGAACCCGACAATTTCCAAAAATATAGCGAATGTATCGCATCTGCGAGAGGCAAGGAGAGCGTCAGCTGAAACAGCTGTCCCAGATGTGTTCTACTCATCAAAAAAATGGTACTGACTCCAACAGCAGGTACGATGATCCGCTCGTCCCAAAACAGCAAGATCGGATCGGTAAAAAACAGCCAGCGTAGCCAAAATAGCAAAAGAGCCGTTGCCAGCGCACTCAGCAAGTACAATCTGCGTATTTTAGACATGAGCTTGGTGTAAAGGACAATGCTTGCGATCAGTGGCAATATTGTTCCACTTAGACTAACTTGAATAGGGGCAAAATAGATTTTCCAGCTAACAAACGTACAAATTAAAAATGCGCTGATCACTGCGAGCACTCGTCTGCGTTCCATCTTCATGTTTCGCAGCTGCAAGTCAAAGCTTCCCATCCAGACAAGACACAGCAAAGACCACTGGATAAGGATCGCAACGGTTCCCTCGTTCATGTTCATCTCCTCAAAATGATGGTTGTCTCCCAAAAGTATGCCTCAACCAAGGAAATTTCATGAATCGAATGCTCGTCCACTACCTAACGTTGCGCCAGTCTCTCCAATTGCACGTGACGAAGCCTCGCTCTCTCTGCTGTTTTTCCCGTGATCATAACAGGCGTACAAACGGCGTCAGCCAGACCTTTCATTCCTAGTGCCGTCATCGCCACACGAATTTGATGATGCCATCTGTCGACGGTAGACAAGCAATCTTCCAGAGATTCACGTTGAACCAGACGCAGCATTGCCCCTGCCATCCCGATAGCGGACGCACCTAAAGAAGCGGCTTTGACTACATCGAGTCCATGACGAACACCACCTGTTGCTATGTATGACACTCCTGGATGACCGACAGCATTTGCTTCCAGCAAGCTCTCCACCGTCGTGAATCCCCAATCCTCGAACATGGCATTCGGCTGATCATTTCGCATATTTTCGACTTGAGCAAAATTTGTTCCGCCTCTTCCACCCACATCGATTGTTCTGATCCCGATTTCTATCAGCTTCTCGATCGATTCCTTTGCCATACCAAAGCCGACTTCTTTGACGATAACCGGCACATCCAGACTCTCCCTGATCGCTTGAATCCGCTCGAGATAGCCGCGAAAATCCCGATCCCCCTCAGGCATTAACAGCTCTTGCATGACATTCAGATGAATTTGCAATCCGTTCGCTTCCATCATCTCCACCGCTGCTATTGCCTGCTCCACTGTCGCTTCTGCCCCCACATTTGCAAACAAGATCCCCTGTGGATGTTCCCTTCTGACAATCCGATAGCTATCCGTAACATCTGGATCACGCAAAGCGGCCATTTGTGAGCCAACAGCCATCGCCAGATTTCGTTCCCTCGCAATGATCGCCAGTTTTTGATTGATCTGGGTAGTCCCACCGGCTCCACCCGTCATCGCATTAATCATGATCGGTGAGGAGAGTCGCAAGGATGCGATTTCGGTGTCCAGTGAGGTTTCTGCAAGTGCAGCATTCGGCAAGCTGTTCGGAACAAAGCTGACATCATCAAAACTATTTGCCCTATTTTCCCCGGTGATAAGAGCATTTCGAATATGGTCCAATTTTCTAATCGAACGACGATCCATTGTACCCCTCCTAGACTTTCGCTCTCAGAAAAAAGGGATACGCCAGAGCGTATCCCCATGAATCCTACTTTTTAACTTACTTGAACTTGTCTTTCAGATCACCGAACAACTCGCCCAATGTCACGCCCATTGGTTGGTTGTTTTCTTGCGTGAATTGTTGCTGTTCACGCTTGCTCGCACGTTCTGCCTGCTCCACACGGTCTTCTTCTACTGCACGGATACTGAGGCTAATGCGTTGTTCTTGTGGAACAACATCCAAAACCTTCACCTGTACCTCTTGACCCTCTTTCAACACCTCACTAGGTGTATTCACCCGACGATTTGCAATCTGGGAGATGTGTACGAGGCCTTCGATTCCAGGTGCCAGCTCAATAAATGCACCGAAGGACACCAGACGTTTTACCGTTCCATTCAAAATAGAGCCCGCTTTGAAATCTTCTGCAACGCTCGCCCATGGACCTGCTTGCGTTTCCTTGATGCTAAGGCCAATGCGCTCGTTTTCACGGTCAATTTTAAGGACTTTCACTTTTACCTTGTCGCCTTCTTTCACGACATCGGACGGCTTATCTACACGGTTCCAAGCAAGCTCAGATACGTGAACCAATCCATCAACACCACCGATATCCACGAATACGCCGAAATCGGTCATGCGCTGAACCGTTCCTTCCAATACTTGACCCACTTGGATTTTATCCAAAATGGATTGCTTTTGCACTTTTACTTCGTCTTCCAAAACCGCTTTGTGGGACAGGATGACTTTATTCTTTTCCTTATCCATTTCTACTACTTTCAAAGCCAATGTTTTGCCTTTGTAGTCGGAGAAATCTTCAACAAAATGACGCTCTACCATGGAAGCCGGAATGAAGCCGCGAACGCCTACATCAACAACAAGGCCGCCCTTCACTACTTCTTTCACAGCGGCTTCAATGATTTCACCCGCTTGCATTTTTTGCTCAAGATCAGACCAAGAGGATTCCATTGCTACTGCTTTCTTGGAAACAACGAGCTCTTCTTTCTCGTCGTTTAGCTTGATGACTTTTACTTCGAAAGTATCACCAACCGCTACTACATCAGATACCTTTTCAACATGCAGTGGAGACAGTTCGCTGATAGGAATCAGACCATCGTACTTGTAACCTAGATCTACAAGCGCTTGTTTGTCCTCAACTTTTGTTACGGTTGCCTTTACAACATCTCCTACGGAAATCGTTGTTGCATCCGTCAAGCTTACGTTCGTTTCTTCCATCATTCAAAAGACCTCCTTAATACCATCCAGTCCCAAACGTCTATGTACAGGTTGTGTACAACCTCACTACACGAAGCGGGAGCATGTATATTTTTAACTGTCGCCTGATGGCTGGCAGTTAGTACTGATGAAGCCAGTAAGTTCCAGCAGTTTTAGTATTCGTCCCTTTAGCAATTCTATACCGTTTGCTAAGAGAGATGCTGGTTTCGTAATTGCTTGATGTGCTCCATAATCAGATCGCTTGTTTCCTTCAACGTATCAGCGCTTGATTTGCCCTCGCGTAGTTGAGTCAGATCGATCGGTTTACCGTAAACGATCTTGATGGAACGAAACGGTCGATATGGCCCAATAATGGCTACCGGAATGACCACAGCTTCTGACTTGAGAGCGAACATCGCCACACCTGGCATCGCTTCCCCTGGTTCCCCTGTTTTGCTGCGGGTTCCCTCAGGAAAGATTCCAAAGATTTTTCCATCTTCCAGCAATTTGAGAGTCGTGCGAATGGCCGCACGATCTCCTGCACCCCGTTTAACCGGAAATGCACCGAATTTGGTAATGAGAAAGGATAAGACCGGAATTTTGAACAGCTCTTCTTTGGCCATGAAAAGAACCTGACGTTCGATGCCACCCCCGAGAAGAGGTGGATCCCATAAAGAAATGTGGTTGGCACAAAGGATCACTGGGCCTTCCTTAGGTATATGTTCACGCCCGATCACTTGCCAACGAAAGACAAGCGAAAAAATGATGCGAAAAAAACCTCTGAATAAACGATAGTAACTCAATGGGTTGACTCTCCCGTTCGCTCGCAGATTTGCAAGATGCGATCGACCACCTGATCAATGGTCATTCCTGTTGTGTCTACCAAAACGGCATCTTCCGCCTGACGCAACGGCGCGACTTCTCTCTGCATGTCCCGTCGATCTCGCTCTTCGATTTCTTTTTCCAGCTCAGCCAAGTCTGTCTGGGTACCTTTTGCGAGTAGTTCCTTCCAGCGGCGTTCTGCACGCTCTTGAATGGAGGCCGTCAGAAATATCTTCACGTCAGCGTCTGGCAAAACATGCGTACCGATATCTCTGCCGTCCATGACGACATTGCCTTGCGTCGCCAATCGTCGCTGGAGCACAAGCATTTGTTCACGTACAGAACCGTAGCTCGCTACAATGGAGGCGTACTGGCTCACTTCTGTGGAACGTATCCAGCTCGTGACATCGATTTCATTCCAGTATACATGTTGCTGTCCATTTTCCCGAACTAGTTGAACCTTGTTTTTTTGCAAAAGTTCGGAAACTGTAGACTCATCGCTGATAGGGAGCTGATGATGGTGGACTGCCCAAGCGAGGGCACGATACATGGCACCCGTGTCAATGTACACGTATTCCAGTTGACCCGCTACTTTTTGGGCGACAGTGCTTTTGCCTGCTCCCGCTGGTCCATCAATGGCAATGTTCATTACTTCTCACCTGCTATGTACGTTAGTTCGGATGGGAATAAAACAAGAAAAGCTTCTGTCGAAGCCCTTTCCCATTCTTTGTGTGATGAAAAAACGATCCAAGACCGTTTTCTATGTTATCTATAATAGTACCATAGTATGGAAGCATGCGCAAACCTTTAGGACTCTCTGGACACGCCTTCCAAGCGCTCTGTTTCGATTAATACTAATCTTGCGGGTACGTACTGAATGAGGACTTCGCCTATGGTCAATACAATCGCACATACGACAATTCCAATCATGATGCCTTTTTCTACCCGTTTGGAAAAGCTGCGAAAACGATCGTTGTACTGACTGGTCAATAGGGTCACTTCCTCTGATGAAGCGTCAATCCACAACGCCTTTTTTGCGAAGCTCTAGCTGTCTCTCGTAACACGCTCTAACCACTTTTGCTCGATCTTGCTCACTGATCTGGGTGAACTTACCCGAAATCCATTGGTGCAAACCTTTTTCTTCCGCCGGTTTTTGTCTGACGATTTCCATCACAACAAAAGCATGTTGAACCTGTCCATTTTTACTTGGAAGGGAAATCCAGACGTGCAAGTTGTCTTTTTCCTTTAAATGATAGCTTTCCTCACAGCTAAAAGACAGCCCACCACCACTGATATCTAACGTTCGTGCTAGAAAATGATAACGGCGAATTGGATCATCCAGTTTGACTGCGATGTCTACCGTGGTGTCAATTCTCAAGTAGTTTCGTCGCTGTGTGCGCACAATCTCCTCTTTAGCCGGCAATTGCAGAAGCAGAACAGGAATGTGATTGTTTTGTCTGCCGACAATCGCAGAGCGGAATTCATAGCGTGAGCCATCCTCACCAACATACCAAACCAAGCATTCTGTCCCTGGTTGAAACACCCCAGTCCGTCCAGTGTTTTCGCTGGTCGGCAACTCGATAGAAGCTACATCCTCCTTCAAATCTGCCACACGGCTTTTGAAGGTTTGCAGCTCCGTTTCTTCTGAGGAACTCGTGAAGTTTAGTCTTATTATTTGTCCTATTCGTGGAAGCATCATAAAGTAATTGTTCCTCCCCTTCCTATCACCCTTTCCATTATATACCCTTTTGTTTCGAATCAGCAAATAGGGAAAGCCGCTAAAAAACTAGCTTTCCCCCTAATTTTTTTAAGACTATTGTCCTTCGTTCTGTCCCGATCCCGATCCCGTTACCATTTTCACAACTTCTTCTTCTTCTCCATTCAAGGCATTGATGTAGACCATGTACGAATTCCCTTCAAAGCTGCCTGTCATTTCCCACGCCAGCACTTCTTTTCCATCGTTTTTCCCTTCGATTAGGGCAAGCCGCTGATCCGTCACTTTTACACTCGGATTGACTTTTTTCCTTGCTTCTTCTTTCGAGAGGCGGGGCTTGGAGAGAATTCTCTTTTTGTGATTAAACAGATACTCCGTCGAATTATAGGCAGTAACCTCTCCGTTGTCCAACGCAATCTCAACGACCACCCCGTCCGGATAAATTCTGACGCCATCCTGAACTGGCACAAACGTAAAGAGTGCGTTGCGGTCGTAGCTGTCAATCTCAGCGACCTGCATATTGTCAAATCCATGGTTCTGCAAGAACACTCGACCTTTTTCTTCCGCCTGCTTCATGTCCAGCTTTTCCTCGCCAATTCCACGCTCGTTCATCATCCAAACGACTTTCCCGCCGCGTTTGGTAACATCGAGGTTAATACCTGTCTTGTGCCCGTTTGGCGTGACATGTACGCTATACGCCGAGTATTCCTGCCCCTTGCCATTATCGTTTACTTCCACTTTCGCATCTCCTGGCTTCAACCCGAGAAACGACAGTGCAGTCTTCTCTGCTTCCTCTTTTGTAGCTGGTTTGCCATCGATCCCTTTGATTCGCTGCTGCTTTTTCTTATCGAGACTCTGTATTCCGACGCCCCAGTCTAAATCAGGGTATTCCTGCACTTTTTTCTCAATGGTTTGGAATCCGTCGATGATGGAATTGTCCTCTTTGTTTTTATTGGAGGCCAAAGCCGTCTCGACATCCATCCATCTCAATTGTTTGTCCATCGCGACGGTTTGTACCTTGCGCAGCTCATCCTGGATTTCCTTTGCTTGGGTGTGAAGGCTCTTCAATGTCTTGTATTCACTCTGACTCAATGGCTGCTTGTCGAGGTCACGCACAGCGACGCGATAGGAAAAATCCGCGACCCTCGACAGCATTTCTTCTGTTTTGTTAAATGCCATCAAGGTCAATGGCAGCTGTCCGACATCCGCTTGTGCCGCATAGGAAAGGCGCCAAACACTCGTCAAGATAGGGGTCATTTGTCTGCGCGAGTTGACCACCAGCGATTTGCCAAGCTCATCGTGCAGCTTGTCCACATGATAAGTGAGATCATGGAAAGCCCGTTGGTATGAGTTTTCCGCTTTGATCAAGACCGAGTTCTTCTCATTATGCTCCTGATATCCCCACACGCCAGCGCCTATTAAGGCAACTAGGGCAACGGGAAATAACACGCGTGCTGTTGCTCCATATACCATCCCTTGCCACTCCTCCTTTGATTATGCATCCATTATCTGCAAAAGATATGTTTCCCGATCTTTTTCACCTGCGGCCTGGTCCAAATCCAACCAGATGTTGCTGTATCCGGATTAAAATAGTACGTGCAGCCTCCCGTCGGATCCCAGCCGTTTAGTGCATTCTTCACTGCTTTCGTCGCACTTTCATTCGGTGTAAGCCATATTTGACCATCAGCAACTGCTGTAAAAGCACGTGGTTCGAAAATTACAGCCGAGGGCGTATCAGGAAACGTAGGGCTCTTGACGCGATTCAATATAACGGCAGCGACAGCAACTTGCCCTTCAAACGGCTCTCCTCTTGACTCCCCGTAAACAGCATTCGCCATGATTTTTAAATCATTGTCAGAGACTCGTGAAGGATGGAAGCTGGCTTTGGTTTTGACCGTCTTATCCTTTGCTGCAGGTGCAGCTATCTGCTCCTTTTGTACGGCAGCTACATTCTTTTCCTTCCAGACAGCCTTGTATCCACTTAAGCCCGCTGCCACCAACATCACCAACACACCTGCGATCCAGATTGTACGCACGGCTGAATCCTCCTTGGCATGTATTGAAATCTTTGCATAGTGTTGGTGGAGGAAGAGTGGATTATGCATGTAAATCTGGATATAGAAAAAGACCGATGCTCTTTGCATCGGCCCACATAGATTCGTCACACTTTTTAGTTGGGATGGAAAAGATCAGGACTCATCAATCCGAAAATGCTTGTCGTTATCACAAAGGCACTGCTTGAAACCTGTTTCTATTTGCCCTCCAGGTTCTCGATGACCACGCAGTGTAAACTTTTCTCCACATACATTGCATTGAATTGTCACTTTTGCTCGATCGGTTTTTAGCACGTACGTCTCCTCCTTACCGTCTATTGTGGACGTGAAGAGAGATTTTTAGAACCGAAATCGTGTGCTCTTTGTACCTTTTTTAAGCCCTGCCACCACAATACAAGCATGAATGGCACAATCACTACCAACCAGTTTTGGACCGCCAAAAAAATCAAGTTGTACAAAGCATGCAAGCCGATCGGCAAGGTAATCGACATCCATAAAAAAAGCCGTTCATGTTTGGCGTCCTTGGAAAACTTGGCCCGTCCGAGATAATAGCCCATCCACACCGCAAACAGCGCATGGCTGGATACCGGCAGTAAGGCACGCCAGATGGCGATATCTGTTCCATTGATAATGAGGTAAAACAAGTTCTCCAACGTAGCAAAACCAAGTGACACCGCAACCGCATAAACAATTCCATCGTATGGCTCATCAAATTCGAAATGTTTATAAACCGTAAAATAGATGACCATCCATTTAAAAAATTCTTCCACGACAGCGGATTGGAAAACTTCCGCGACAATGCCATCCCGCCAGTTCCATTCATTCTGCATGATGTACTGTAGTACCATAATCGGTACGACCAGCAGCATACCAAAGATAAACGACCGGATGACCATTGAAATCGGCTCCGGTTCGAGACTGTCACGCAGGTAAAAGTAACTTAAGATGGCGATACCGGGGGCAACTGCCGCGCCGATCAAAGCAATCATCTTTTATTACTCCTTTACACAAGACTATCATTCATCGTACCATGAATAATGGTTGATGAAAACCCGCTACAGGAGAGAGATCATGTCAAAAAAAATTTTGGTAGTGAACACAGGCGGTACAATTGCCATGTCTGTCGATGACTCAGAAGGCGTAAAGCCATTGGATGATCAAGCAGTCAACAAAATCCTTCCTTTTTTAGAAAAACACGCGGATGTCACCATGAAAAATGTACTCAACCTACCTAGCCCTCATATGACTCCTGCGATCATGAATCAGCTGCGTCTCGATATTGAGGAAGCCTTTGAACAAGATCATTATGATGGCATCGTCATTACCCATGGGACTGATACGTTGGAGGAGACCGCATACTTCCTGGATCTGACTTTGTCGGTCAACGTCCCGATTGTCGTAACCGGAGCCATGCGCAGCAGTAATGAGCTCGGAGCTGACGGTCCAGTCAATCTCATTTCTTCCGTTCGTGCAGCCGCAGATTCCGACAGTTTGAACAAAGGGGTTATCGTTGTTTTTAATGACGAAATTCACGCGGCACGTCACGTAACGAAAACACACACGAGCAATGTCGCTACCTTCCAGTCGCCACAATACGGACCGATTGGAACCATTGCGAAAAAAAGCGTGCAATACCACCACGCTCCATTGGATCGCGAGCATTATGCCATTACCCATGCTGATGCGAATGTCCCGTTGATCAAGGCAGTTGCTGGCATGGAGCCTTCTTGGCTACAGTTTTTATTGGAGCAGCAAATTGATGGACTCGTCGTAGAGGCGTTTGGATTGGGTAACCTTCCACCCGCTATCATCCCTACCCTGCAGCAATTACTGGACAAAGGCGTACCGATCGTCCTCGTCTCTCGCTGCTACAATGGCCAGGTGCAGGATATCTATGACTATGAAGGTGGAGGCCGCAAGCTAAAAGAGATGGGCATCATCTTCTCCAATGGCTTAAATGGGCAAAAGGCTCGTCTCAAGTTAATTGTAACACTGCAAAAAACACGGACTTTCAAAGAGCTGCAGCTGTTGTTCGACCAGTAAATCATATGACGTAAGCCTCCTGGTTCTTCAGGAGGTTTTTTTTTCCTTAAAAACATTACTTGAACGGTGCTGTTGTGGTGGGGAGGAAACAGGAGAAAACGCTCAGATTCTAGGGCCACCCCCTGTGGGATTGACTGCACGACTCCATGCAAAAAGCGAAACCGCGTCCAAAGTTGCCCCTTCAGGATGTGTTTCAGAGGTGGACGCTTAAAGGCGTGTTTCGCTTTTTGCATTGCGTCTCGGTCGGTGTCCCTAAGATCTTCGCTGTTTTCTCCTGTTTCCTCTACGAGCTTACCGTTTTAGGCAGGTTTTAAATGCCTTAAAAGATTGAAGAGTGTTACCTGTTACGCTAGAGAAGAATATTTCCAGGCGTAGCGACTTGTGGAGTCCTACCAAGCGGAGAAGGGATGAGCGGGCAAAAGAAACGCAACCGTGCTCCTACTTCGAAGCGGCTACCACTTTTGCGTTTCCCCGCGAATCCCTTCGGAGCGGACAGTCTAAACCCCCAGCAGGACGAAGCCTGGACCTAGCCTGGAAATATTCTTCTCTCCACCACAGCCACACGCGCCAATAAAAAAGGCCCCGCCAAAACGGCGGAGCCATGTTTTCTCAATATATGGAGGGTTGTTTGAAAAATTAAACCCAACCGCGGAAGCGAGAAGCCTCAGCCATCTTGCGGGCACCAACCATGTAAGCAGACAGACGCATGTCAATGCGACGAGTTTGAGACATGGAGTATACATTTTCAAACGAACGAACCATTACTTTTTCCAACTTCTCTTCTACTTCTTCTTCAGACCAGTAGTAGCCTTGGTTATTTTGTACCCACTCGAAGTAGGAAACAGTCACACCACCAGCACTAGCAAGTACGTCTGGAACCAGAAGAATTCCACGCTCAGTCAAAATCTTAGTTGCTTCCAAAGTAGTTGGGCCATTTGCCGCTTCTACTACGATTGACGCCTTGATGTTGTGAGCGTTTGCAGCTGTGATTTGGTTTTCGATTGCTGCCGGAACCAAAATGTCGCATTCCAGTTCAAGAAGCTCTTTGTTGGTAATCGTGTTGTTGAACAGTTTTGTAACTGTACCAAAGGAATCACGACGATCCAACAAGTAGTCGATATCCAAACCGTTTGGATCATGCAGCGCACCGTATGCATCAGAGATACCTACGACTTTAGCGCCTGCATCATGCATGAATTTTGCCAAGTAACTACCAGCGTTACCAAAGCCTTGTACAACTACGCGAGCACCTTTTACATCGATGTTACGACGCTTTGCTGCTTCACGGATGCAAATGGTTACACCTTTTGCAGTAGCTGTTTCGCGGCCATGGGAACCACCCAGCGCAATTGGTTTACCCGTAATGAAACCAGGCGAGTCAAATTCACGGATACGGCTATATTCGTCCATCATCCACGCCATGATCTGTGAGTTCGTAAAGACGTCCGGAGCCGGAATATCTTTAGTAGGGCCCACAAGTTGGCTGATTGCGCGAACGTAACCGCGGCTCAGTCTTTCCAGTTCGCGGAAGGACATTTCACGCGGGTCGCAAATGATACCGCCTTTACCACCGCCATATGGCAGATCGACGATACCTGCTTTGAGGCTCATCCAGATAGAAAGTGCTTTAACTTCATCCTCAGTAACTTCCGGGTGGAAACGAATGCCCCCCTTGGTCGGACCTACTGCATCGTTGTGCTGTGCACGATAGCCCGTAAATACCTTTACTTCGCCATTATCCATGCGAACCGGAATACGTACAGTCAAAACGCGTAGCGGTTCCTTCAAGAGTTCAAACATCGATTCTTGGTAACCTAGTTTCTCCAGTGCTTCCTTGATCACCGTTTGAGTTGAATGGAGCAAGTTCAATGATTCTTGCTTTTCTTTCCCTTCGGTGCTTTCGGTTACCACGTCTTGATTACCCATTACTTACCACCTCAAAAATGTTTTCGGTCAATGCCGCCTTTAGTATACACGCTTGTATCATTTATGAGAAGCTTAAAAATGTTTTTTTTCCATTTCGAAAACGTTTTCGTGCCTTGTTTTGCATAATCATTCAATTATTTACCATCCATTTTGAAATCGCTTTTACAAACATTATTTTGTACCAGTAGCTTCAAATGCACGTCCAGCCATGCTTCTATTGTCCCCAAACTTGTTTCTTTCATTACAGGATTAGTGAATTTATGCCATAATGGAAAAGGTAATGTGGAAGTTTATTCATGGAGGTGTTTTTATGAAAAAAAAGTCTATTTTGTTTATTTTTGCCCATCCCGATGACGAAACGTTTGCTTGTGGGATTTCCATTTCCAAATATAGTGAGACCAAAATGGCCAGCACACATCTATTATGCGCAACAAAAGGGCAAGCAGGAAAAGCTGGCGAACCACCGTTATGCACACCGGAAGAACTCCCCCGCTTTCGCGAGCAGGAGCTTCGCGACGCTTGTGCCATACTTGGATTCGATCAGGTAGACGTCTGGGAATATCAGGATAAGTTCCTAAACACAGTGCCCGTAGAAGAGCTCGTTACTCGTATCCACCAGGCTATTCACCAGATCCAACCGGAAATCGTCGTCACGTTTGCACCGCATGGCATCTCCGGACATCCTGACCATTTGGCGATTAGTCATGCTACCACCCAGGCTGTCCTTTCTTTAGGCCCAGAAACAAGTGTGCGAAAGCTTTATTATGCGACTCGCTCATCCGACGAAGGATTTGGTACGATGAAACCTCCCTTTACAGATCCAATCGAGAGCATTACGACGATCATTCACGCACCTGAATATATGCCGAAAGTAGCTGATGCCTTGCGGGCACACAGAACACAGCACTTATCAGTAGAACGCGTGTTTCCAGGTGTAACAAAAGGCGAGCACGATTCTGTTCCGCCAAACAATCATTACATCTTGGCTTGGCACAGCCTTCCGAACTATACCCTTCAAGGTAAAGAGGCTGATTTTTTTGACGGCCTAGTATAATCGATACAGACAGCAACAGCACCTAGTTGGTTGACTAGGTGCTGTTTTATATTCCCAGACATTTCTTTTTTGATTACGTGAAATGCCTGCATATTTCTTTTACAGCATCGTCGGCAACGATCACTTTCCCGTATTCTTCCAACACATAAATCGTTATCGGCGTCGCTTCTCCGTACTCAGAGAGGATCGCAATTAGCTTGTGATAACGCTCCTGATCCAAGTCGACTTCCTCCAGCACCAGATGATATTTTCCCTGGTAGAAGTAGGCAGCCCCGCCATTGGTCAATAGGGCGTTAATGCGGTGGGCGGCTTCAACCATATGCTCAAAGTCCCGGAAGGCATACATGATCAAATCGCTTTCTTCCAATGTTACCTCTAGCTCGTATACATCCTCGTCTTCGAATTCTTCCTCTTTTCCGTCCTTTGAGCCCGTCTTGCCACGCGTTACGATTACGACCATTCCCTGAGCTGGCAAGGCGAACACTTCAACTGCAACAGGCCCTGATACCTCAAACCCTAATTCGTGATAAGCCTGTTCCATCATGTCGTTGAACAGTTCATGAACTTTAGGAATGTCACGCCACATGTCTTCTTTTTCTATCCCGCGCTCTGAGAGGTCGTCAAAAGTTAAAAAGATTCGTATTTTATCTTGACCAAGGCGTTCAACACGCATGACTGTCCCTCCTCGCCATCCAGTCGTACTACAAAATATGATGGTAAGCCTGTAAGAGTTCTCCACATTCTCCGGCGAATACCTGTTGGCATTCATCCATTTTTTGATGGACTGGAAAATACGGGGTAGTCCTATCATATCACATTTAGTTACTGGAACAAAGCTACCATGACACCTACGCAGCATTCGCCTGCCGATGTCGAATCCACTCACTTCCTGCGCTTTCCCAGGAAAAGTTCCCCTTCATTGCTCTTCTTCTGTATTTATATTTGGTTCTGCTAGTTCGGGTTCCTTCTCGTTCATAAAGGTTTGTACATGAAAAAACGCCCAGAATCAGGCGTTTTTTTACATCTCCAAATCACGCAGCCGCTTTTGAATCCAAATAGCCGCCTGTGTCCCATCTCCCATGGCAATGGACACCTGCTGAGAATGCTCATTGATATCGCCAACAGCCCAGATGTTGGGATGATCCGTTTCTTTTGTTCGCGGGTTCGTTTGGATGTGGCCTTTTTCATGAATTTGCACGGAAAAACCACGTAAAAGCTCTGTCAATGCATGCGCACCAGGAAAAGCAAGAAATGCTCTTTCTACAGACAACCGTTCACCTGAAGATAGCTCGATTTCCTGCAATTGCCCCGCCGTATGATGAAGAGCACATACTTTTTCCTCCCGATACATGATCCCTCGTTTGTGCAGTTCAGAGACAGCCTGCGTATCCACCTGCACTTCTGCATGGTTAATGACTGTTAACCTGTTTGTATAATAAGTAAGTTCGTCTGCCATCGAAACAGCGTGTGGGCCCGCTCCAATGATTGCCGTGGCTTTGTCAATTGTTTCATAGCCGTCACAGTCGGGACACAAGAAAATCGATATCCCTACACATTCGGAGAAGCCAGGGATGGCTGGGAACGGATCACGCATGCCGGTTGCCAAAACCAGCGTTCGCGAAGTAAGTGTATGTATGCCACTTTTTGTACCTATCGAAAATAATCCGCTTGGGTCGGTAGAAAGCTTTGTTACCTCATCTGTTATGAAGATTGCGCCGTATTTTTGTGCTTGCTCCCTGCCCACATGACGCAAAAAATCGCCACTAACCCCTTCCGAAAATCCGAGGATATTTCGGTAGGCTTTGGCGATTGTTGATCGACCACCTGGCATGTCAATGACTGCAACGCGTCGAAGGCATCTTGCAAGTTGAATGGCAGTTTGAAGCCCTGCAATCCCGCCGCCGACAATGACTGTATCATACTCCACTTGCCTCCACCTACTTATTCTTTTCCCGATAGCATGACCAGTGGAGCACGATCTCATTACTGAACGAGTGGAACCAAAACAACTTTTCCTTCGACGAGCCCTGCTTCTGAATGAAGCCCGTTGTATTTTGCGATTCGTCTTACGTTCGTGTTATTTCCATAGTACTTTCGGGACAGCATAAACAACGTTTCCCCCTTCTTCACCACATGCTTGACGATCTTTGATTTTGTTCCAGGTGGTGTTGAAGCTGGTTTTCCCGGTGTAGCTACTGCGCTAGGAGAAGTACTTGTTATCTGGTTTGTCTTGCTTACAGTTGTACCAGTTGAAGTTTTCGCTGGAACTGGGCTCACAGCAGCTGTCTGTGCGCTTGTTGTCGGCTTCACCATCGGTTCAACCGGCTTTGATTCGATCGTTTTCGCTTTGTCAGGAGGGGTGGTCACACTTACATTGGAATCAAGCGTAGAAGGTAGAACGACGGATGCAGGCTCCTTTTCTCCTGCCTTGCTCCCTTGCGAGGTGGTAATCGTTTTGCTAACTTCCTTCCCTTCAGCATTTTTCACTTCTACACTACCAGAAGCTGCTGACTCATGTGGGATATTGGCCCTGTACAACTCAAAACCAATCAACCCGAAAAAGACGAATCCAAACAAGTACAATCCCGGTTGAATCCACTTTTTAAACGAGAACGACGCTTTAGGGCGAGTATGACGGGAGCGTCGGGGTGGTAATGGATTATGCTCAAGATTCACTCTTCCTCCCCCTTTTTCTTGATTGTTTTTTGTAGATAAAATGCTAACATGACGTCAATAAGGATATGAGCCACAATCGAGGGCCAAAGGGACTGATAATGAGAAAACAAGAGCCCCAAGATCAAGCTTGTACCAAATACACTTATGATCATGAGCGGTTTTTTCAAATAACGTACGTGGATCAGTGTAAAAATAAGGCTGCTCCAAAAGTTCCCGGCAAGCGATTGAATAACTCCACGGAATAGCCATTCCTCTCCAACCCCTACTACCATACAGACGAGAATCGTGGTGGATGGTAACATGGCGCCAAAAACTTTTTCATTGATACTGTCATCATCCTGCCATCGCTTCGGCAAGTAACGATCCATCACTATACTCGCGATGATAATACCTGCGGCTACAAACACGGCCCACAGTACGGCATTCCAGCCTGGCAAAGTAAACAAGGACAGAGTAGCATCCCAGCCCAGCACGAATAAGCTACCGGCAGCAGCCACTCCTATCACGATTCCTTGTGTCAACCATAGATTCAGCCGAAGAGTGGCTTCATCCACCTCTAGCCGATCTTCCTTCACTCGATGTTTCTCTCCTTTATTTGTTCGGCAAAAGAGTGTCTAACGCCTGCCGCAAATTCCATTTGATTTGTTCATTCTTTGCGATTGTATGGTCATTCGTTTGGAAATACACATCCATAGTTAAGCCACAATTCTTACAGCAGTACAGATCAAATTGATGATCCTTTTCTTTAAAATACGTATTAATGCTCACACGCAAACAGTTTTCTCCTCTTACGTAAGATACCATTTCTGCCAGCTTTTTTTGCTTAAAGCTTTTTCTCTTTTCGGTTTCCTGCCAAATGATATGAGCCTTTGGATAGGACTCTCCCGCAGCAGCAGCTTCGTTTAAGCCCAGCACTCTTTCCGTATAAAAGGCAAGGAGAGCGCCCATCTCTTCGGATATATCCATCATCGCCAAGGCCTCGTTCGTCAAAGGTACTCCAGTATTGCACAACTGCTCGTATTTTTGAACTTGGACTTGTGTCGGGTACTCCTTCTCCAGCATGTGCTGATGAATCTGCAAATCGTCCCACGAAAATAAAAGCAGCGCATACCCGGGCTTGCCGTCACGGCCGATCCGCCCGATTTCTTGTGCGTATGCCTCTAAACTGGCTGGCATTTGATAATGGATGACGTAGCGAATATCTGGCTTGTCGATTCCCATACCAAATGCATTGGTTGCAATAATAACATCCAGCTCTCCTGCAAGAAATTGGGATTGGATCAGCATTCGCTCCATGCTGTTCATGCCCCCGTGGTAACCGTGAACGCGTTTTTTTCCTTCAAGTTGATAAGAGGCTGCCAACACATCTACTGCTTGTCGCGTGCTGCAGTAAACGATTCCAGGCCCCTGCAAACGATCGATCTGATCAAATACATACGAACGCCTGTCTGTTTCCTCCCCAACTTCAACCAGATCATAGGCGATATTTGCCCGATTAAGGGACTGCAACACAATATCTTCCTTTTTAATGGAAAATAAGTTGCAAATTTCCTCACGAACAGACGCCGTCGCAGTCGCCGTCACAGCCAAAACAGGAGGTGCTCCCAATTGTTTCACGACTTCAGGCAATCGCAAGTAATCTGTGCGAAAGTCATGTCCCCATTGCGAGATGCAATGCGCTTCATCAATTGCGATCAGGGACACCCTTGCTCGCTTTAACACTTGTTGGACATAGGTCTGTTGAAGCTTTTCAGGAGAAATATACAGAAGCTTGTACGAACCTTCCGAGAGCCCTTTCAAAATTTCGCGGGACTCTGTCGGATCTTGCATGCTGTTCAAATAGGTAGCCGGAATTTTTTTTCGCGCTCGAAGCTGCTGCACCTGATCGACCATCAAGGAGATCAATGGGGAAACCACGACGGTCAGACCCGGCAAAAGCATTGCTGGCAGCTGATACGTCACTGATTTCCCACCACCTGTTGCTAATAGCCCGAGAACACTTCGTCCATGTAGTAGACGTTCAATAATAGGCTCCTGACCGGGGCGGAACGAGTCATATCCAAAATGCAGCTTTAATCTGTCGTACATGAGCTGTTTATTCATTTTGCCCCCCTCGTCGCTCGTGCCAATGCCAATCGGATCTGCAAATACGTCACTGTTGCTTCCAATTGATCCTTGATGAGCCGGAGTCTGCTTGTATCGAGTCGCTCACTCGTCTCCACGATCTCTTTTGCCAGCTCATTCGGTAAATACGTTGTCATGTCCCATTCCGGACAGCGCAGGGCAATCTCTACCAAATGATCTTCTATTGTACTTTCTTTCATTTGTCGTCTCTTCGCTATTTCCTTTTTGTCACAGCCAGTCTGAAGCATTGCGTACGTTCGGGCAGCACTTTCGGTGAGACGTGGATCAAGCTTGTGGGATTCTGTAACCAGTTTTGATAAAAGAGGATAATGATTGCTCTCTGCAAGCAACGTCTGAATCGACGCGGCTAGCCCATATCGAAATTGCAGCATGAGATAGCTACGACTCGTTTGGCGAATCTCTGCTACTTGCCCCATGGTCTTGCCAACTTGTCCTACTCCTGACAGTTGACAAAACAAAAGCTCCTGCACACCTTCATCCAGGGGCTCCCATAATCGATATAGCTCGTCAGACAGTTGCTGTTTCCAAGCATTTCGCAATGTCCCATCAGATAATTGGTTTTTTACCCAACGCTGTGCTGGCTTGTCCGAAACGACCGGAATGAAACCGAGATCACCCTGATGCATTTGCGAGATCGTCTGCACCATAAGATGAAGTCTGTTCCAAAATGGTTCGATTCGCTCCGCCAAATCAGACTGGGTAAAAGGTGCGAACCATACATCAAACCGATATTTTTGGTACATGTGTTTGGCATGCTGCAATCCTGTATCAGAAAAGGTAAAGGTCGGTTTCGAGTTTGTTCCAACTGCATCAACAGGTAAAATCCAGCCCGCCTGAAATAAAGTTGAAACTATTTTCTCCCAATCCTCTCTTGGAAAACGGGAAAACATCCGATAATACGGATAAAGGGTATACAAATGCACATCTTGCAGTGTCTGATTGGCTTTTCTGCCACGCAGTATGTAGTAGGCTGATTGCAGCGTTCGTTCATTGGCCAGAGGTAACATGGCATTCAAGGCGACCGCACATAAGAGGTCCTGCTCCTCTGCCGCACTGTTCCGACTGTTCATTGGTACTCCTTACATCATTCTATATTTTTCAAAGCTCAAAGTAAGCGAAGTAAACTGCATCATTGTATTTGGAGGATAGTATGACAAAACGATTGAAAAGAACTGAATTTATGATGGCGTATATGATCATCATAACACTTGCATGCACAGTTGGTGGATTTTTTTTCGGGGCCCATTATATGAAGACACAATTGGAGTCGGAACAAGCCGCCGTACTCGAAGCTGAGAAAAAGGAAGCCGAAAAAGACAAAATGCTACGTGAGCAAAAGCTGTACAACGAACAGGACTTTATCCGATTTTACTATGCCGTTTATGCACCGCTGCTTGATCTGAAGCAAGCACATTTTGATACAATGGATAAGTGGAATCAAATGAACGAAAGTGAACGGACCGAAGGCTTGAAGCAGCTCAGCAATTTAGCTGACCAGACAAGGAAAGAGCTGGAGAAAAACGTTCCCTTGCCGACGTCACCCATGCTGAGACAAGCTCACGCCACCTTTACGAACAGTGTACGGGCGTATTTGGATAGTATGGAGCAGATTCGTTCCGATCAAAATAAGGCTACGCCTGATTCCATTGGAGCTAGCCTGACGCTTTTCCAAAATAACTGGCTAACCGCACAGGAAATGGTGTATCACTCCATCGCGTCTTGGGAATCGGCTTATGTGGTGAAGCAAGGCATGCCGAAGCAATTGCCTGGAACCGTTAACACCGCACAGTGGAAGCAGTATCCGTTCCATTACCGTACCTATCTCGCTGCTGTCGCCATGTCAAAAAGCAATCAATGGAGCAGCTATAGTCCTGAAGACTTGACTGCAAGACTTGATTTGCTCATTGCATCCAACGAAGTTCAGGCACTAGGAATCAAGGATTTAGCCGCTGCCGTGAAGATTTTGAACGCGACAGATGCAGTATCTGCGGGAGATTTTAAACGCTTGAATACACAGCTCTACTCCGTGCTAAGGGCACCTGAAATCCCTCTTTATAAGTAGTCGTACATTTTTAGACTGATTCAATCTTGAAATCTTGTCACCAAGAGCATACAATGATCTATGATAGTGGACGTACCACTTCGGTATGGGAGGTGAAACCACGATGACTACATGGGTAGATAAAGATACTTGTATTGCTTGCGGTGCTTGTGGCGCCACGGCTCCTGACGTCTTTGATTACGACGATGAGGGCCTTGCGTTCAACAAGTTGGATGACAATGCTAACAGCGTTGAAATCCCGGATATCCTGCATGACGATGTTCGTGATGCTGCTGAAGGATGCCCGACCGACTCTATTAAAGTGGAATAGTATTCCATCTACTAATGGAAGAAACCTCTTACGTACTTCGGTATGTAAGAGGTTTTTCATTATGCCCTCCTATCCTCCACTGAACGAATGATCGACAACTTCCCGTTCTTTCTTTTGTCATTTTTCGATAAGATAATAGCAGCAGCAAAATCCGAACATTAAAATGCGTTTTTTCCATTTTTTGTGATGTAAACATCTTAACGTTCGTGTTTTGGTTGTTTTCGTAGTGTTTCTAGCATGAAATTGAGTATTATTCACGAACGATAACCGATATAAAATAATTAATGTTCATTTTTTCTTGTTTTTCTTCTTGACGGTGTTATTTTGACGTGATATCGTAAGTACAAATCTTACGAAACACCTTATAAAACAACAGCGATGACGAAGAAACGCTGTGATTGAGAAATCCCCAGAGAGCCGATGGTTGCTGCGAATCGGCGATTTCTCCCACGGTTAAGCACTTCTGAGCTGCTGCGTTGAAAATGGATTCACCATCCAAGTAGACGCAAACGGTAGAACCGTTATCTCTTTTAGGTCATGTACCTACCAAGGCTCTTTTTTGAGAAAAAAGGAGCGAATGAGGGTGGCACCGCGAAGCAAAGCCTCTCGTCCCTCACTGTTCTGTAATAGGAGCAGTGTGAGAACGGGAGGTTTTTTTGATATGCACTTATTTAGGAGGAGAGAACCATGTTTGCAGACAAAATGATTTTGAGAATCCCTGGCCCTACCCCTATTCCACCACGTGTCCAAACGGCGATGAACCAACCGATGATTGGACACCGCAGCGGCAAATTTTCCGCTCTTTTTGCCCGTACTGCTGAAAGACTGAAGCCTTACTTTGGCACCAAGCAGGACGTATACATCTTGGCAGGTAGCGGAACGAGTGCACTGGAGATGGGCGTCGTAAACACTCTTCAACCAGGCGATGAAGCTGCCGTCCTCGTCAGCGGTGCATTTGGTGAGCGCTTTGCAAAAATTTGTGAGCGCTACGGCATCATCGCCCATCGCGTGGAAGTGCCTTGGGGCAAGGCGGTTACACCTGAGCTGATTGAAACATTCCTGCAAAAAAAGCCACAAATAAAAGCCGTATTTGCTACGTACTGTGAAACATCCACTGGGGTAGAAAATCCGATTGCTGACTTGGCGAAAGCAATCCGCACTCATTCGGACGCCCTCTTCATTGTGGATGCGGTAAGTAACCTTGGTGCGGTTCCATGCGAAATGGACGCTTGGGGTGTCGATATCGTAGTAACTGGCTCGCAAAAAGCTTTCATGTTGCCAACAGGCCTTGCCTTCCTCGCTGCGAGTGAACGCGCATGGCAAGTGATTGAGCAAAACAAATCGCTCGCCTTCTATTTGGACCTGAAAGCATACCGCAAGAGCTTGGCCGAGCAAACAACACCGTATACGCCTGCTGTATCCCTCATTTTCGGTCTCGCCGAGGTATTGGATATCATGGAGGAAGAAGGCTTGCCAGCTATCGTAAAGCGCCATGAACTAATGAGAGACATGACTCGCGCAGCGATGAGGGCATTAAACATAAAACTGATGGCAGAAGATCAGTACGCATCTACGACCGTTACTTCTTGCGATCCTGAGGGTACCTTTCATGCCGAAGCTCTCCGCAAAATGTTAACGCAGCAATTCAATATCACAATTGCTGGCGGCCAGCAGCATCTGAAAGGCAAGATCTTCCGCATCGGGCACATGGGTTATTGTGAGCCATTGGATGTCCTGCAAGTCATTTCTGCGATTGAATTGTCGCTTCACCAAATCGGTGCTCCAGTTGAACTGGGTGCTGGTGTAAAAGCTGCTCAGGAGGTGCTCATCGCACATGTATAAAGTACTCATTACTGACCCACTTAGCGAATTTGGAATTCAACAGCTCTTGGACGCTTCTGATGTAGAAGTTGTTCGTCAAACAAACCTCTCCCCTGCCGAACTAATCGATGTGATTGTCGACTACGATGCACTCCTCGTACGCAGCCAGACCCAAGTAACAGCAGAAGTACTTTCTGCCGGCAAAAGGCTGAAGGCTGTCGGTCGCGCGGGTGTTGGGGTCGATAACATTGATATCAACGCTGCCACCCAAGCAGGTATTCCGGTCATCAACGCTCCGGACGGCAACACCATCTCCACCGCAGAGCATTCGTTTGCCATGCTGATGGCTGTCGCTCGTAACATCCCTCAAGCTCACAAGAAGCTAGTAGACGGTACATGGGATCGCAAAAGCTTCCAAGGGGTTGAGTTGAACAACAAAGTACTCGGAGTCATCGGTATGGGGCGTATCGGTTCTGAGGTTGCGAAACGTGCGAAAGCATTTGGCATGACCGTCATGGGCTTCGATCCTTTCATGACCGAGGAACGTGCGCAAAAAATGGGTGTAACTAACGCAACTGTGGATGAAATTTGCCGCAAAGCAGATTTCATTACGGTCCATACTCCGCTGACAAAAGAAACCCACCATATCATCAGCACGCGTGAATTCGCGAAAATGAAAGATGGCGTTCGCTTGATCAACTGCGCTCGCGGGGGAATCATTGACGAGAAGGCTCTCTACGAGGCGATTACCACTGGAAAAGTCGCGGGTGCAGCTCTGGATGTTTTCGAAGAAGAACCACCTGTAGACAACCCTCTCGTCGGTCTGCCTCAAGTGGTAACGACTCCACATCTGGGAGCTTCGACCATTGAAGCACAGGAAAACGTGGCCGTAGACGTATCGGAAGAAATCCTGAAGGTTCTTCGTAACGAGCCATTCAAAAACGCCGTGAATTTGCCTTCGATTCCTGCACACGTGATGGAAAAAGTCCAACCGTACTTTACGTTGGGTGAAAAGCTGGGCCATTTCCTTGCCCAAGTGACAGTAGGTTCCATTTCGGAAATTTCCATTAAATATAGCGGTGAATTGACGGATGTAGACACGTCCCCGCTGACTCGCACAGTCCTCAAAGGTGTACTGTCCTTCCGTCTAGGCGAGGAAGTCAACTATGTGAACGCCCCGATTCTAGCAAAGGTGCGTGACATCACCGTAACGGAGCAAAAGACAGCACAAAACAAGGGCTTTACGAACTTACTGACTGTTAGCTTAAAAACGACGCAAGAGACACGCACAGTGGCTGGAACGCGACTCAATGGTTACGGTGCACGTATTGTGAAAATTGACGACTTTGCGATTGACGTAGCGCCTGAGGGCTATCTGCTCTACATTCACCATAATGACCGTCCAGGTGTGATCGGACGTGTCGGTTCCATCTTGGGTGAAAACAGCGTGAACATCGCAACGATGCAGGTAGGACGCCGTGATATCGGTGGAGACGCGATCATGATGCTCTCTGTCGACAAACCATTGACGCCAGAGCTTCTCGATACGATGGGCGAGCTGGCGGAAGTGAAAAGCGTTACACAAATCGAACTGTAGCTTCTCCCTTTCACAGAGAATAGACCTGGCCTTTTGCCGGGTCTTTTTCTTTACCCTGATTTTGGTTAGAGCTATAATGGGACAAGATAATTCTGCACACCAAGGAAGGAGCTTCTTATGACGAATCAGGCATTATTCGCTATTGGTATCTTTTTAGTTACCTATGCATTTATTATTAGCGAAAAGTTACATCGAACCATTGTCGCCATGTCTGGCGGAATTCTCATGGTCTTGTTCGGGATCATTACACAGGAACAAGCAATTCACCATATCGACTTCAACACGCTCGGCCTACTGATTGGGATGATGATCTTGGTTGCCATTACGGCGCAGACCGGTGTTTTCAAGTATGTAGCCATCCGTGCAGCAAAGATCGCAAAGGGCAAACCGATTCGTATCCTCGTCTACCTGAGCTTGATCACGGCCATTGCCTCCGCCTTTTTGGACAACGTTACTACTGTACTTCTCATCGTACCTGTGACGTTTAGCATCGCGCGCCAGCTCCAGCTTAATCCGATTCCTTTTTTAATCAGTGAAATTATCGCCTCCAATGCTGGAGGAACTGCTACGTTGATCGGTGATCCACCGAATATCATGATTGGCAGTTCTGTGCCGGAGCTTGATTTTATGAAGTTTCTCGTGAATTTGAGTCCAATTATCATCGTGATTATGGCTGTCACCGTTGTTTGCTTGGTGCTCATATACCGTAAGCAGTTAGTAACATCACCTGAGTTGAGTGCAAAAATCATGCAGTTAAATGAGCGTGATGAGATTACCGACAGCCGTTTACTGAAAAAGTCCTTAACCGTCATGGCGCTGACGATTCTAGGCTTCATGCTGCACGGAGCGCTTCATTTAGAATCGGCCACGATCGCTCTGACAGGTGCTTTTCTCTTACTTCTGCTAACAGGAGAACACTATCTAGAAGATGCGATAAGCAAAGTGGAATGGAATACGATCTTTTTCTTCATTGGTCTATTTGTTCTCGTCTCCGGTTTAGTTGAAACTGGTGTGATTGCAAAACTCGCCAATGAAGCGATGAAATTGACAGGTGGAGATTCACTTAAAACCTCCCTGTTAATCCTCTGGTTGAGCGCAATCGCCTCTGCCTTTGTTGACAACATCCCATTCGTTGCTACCATGATTCCGATGATCAAGGAAATGGGCTCCCTCGGGATCACCAATTTGGAGCCGCTTTGGTGGAGCCTTGCACTCGGGGCGTGTTTAGGTGGTAACGGTACTTTGATTGGGGCTAGTGCCAACGTGATTGTGGCTGGCTTGGCTGCCAAGGAAGGATATCATATCGGCTTTTTCAGCTTTATGAAGATCGCCTTCCCGTTAATGATCCTGTCAATCTTGATTGCTCATGTCTACGTTTATCTACGCTATTTTATTTGGTGAGGAGGAATCACTCTTGTTCCATTACACCTATAATCAAGAGGAAATCGAGATCAAGGAACAAATTTCACAGCAAGATGCTACCTACCATATTGTCGTAAAATCTGAGTCCATGCGAGCTCGTGTCAAAGAAGTTCGTCGTTATTTTGAAGGGAACAAAGACTATACAGATGTCCTGTTTTTTTCACGAGAGGATGGTTCCTTTGAAGTAATCGTCCGTCTCAATATGATTGAATCCTTTTTGATTCATGCCTTTCGCTTCAAATGCTTGCAATCGATTAGTTGGGAATAAAAAAACTCCGCCGTTTCTACATACGGCGGAGTCTTTTTATCTACAGAATGGAAAGGATATCGCGCACATCATCGAGAATAAAATCTGCTTTTTCCTCTTCAAACTTGCTGCGCGCATCTTGACCAGACAATCCAGTCAATGTCGCTGCAAACTTGCAACCGATTGAGCGAGCCGCTAGAAAATCAGCGAGTGAATCGCCGACGATCAGCACCTCTTCTCCATTTTCGATTGGTAATGAAAAATGGACAGCATCGCTAATCGGTGCATCGAGTCCGAGCAACCCTTTTACATAGCAATAAGGGTGTGGCTTGGACATAGGCGCAAAGCTAGGAAATGCTTCTTCCGCATCGAGTACGTGAGAGGCAGTTACGACACGGTTCGGGTCAAACCATTCCAGTATGTTCATCTCACTGAGGGGAACATGCGTCTCAATGGTAGGACGCCCTGTTCCAATTCCCAGTGTGTATCCTTTTTCTTTTAACGTGCGGAACAACTCGACCATTTCTGCAGGTGGTACAATCGGAATCTCGTCTGACAAGAATCCCTTCTTACCTGGCTGCATGGTTTCACGCCCAATCGATGCCGCCACACGTTCGTCACCGAGATACCATTCTTGAAACGTCTTTTGAATCAACTGCCATAGATCACTATTGCGAGAGAACATTTCTGTTGCAATACCGCAACGCTCTTTTGCAATCTGATTCAAGTAGAGCAGCATTTCTGCTTTTTGTGCAGAACCTTTGGCAAAATCAGCGGTGAACGCTGCGTAGTCTACCTGGAAATCTGGCGCATAAGTGGCAGCCCACTCTTTCACTTTTGCCAGTTGCGGTCGATCGATTTGTTCGACAAGAAGGCTCGTTGCTTCTGGAACTTGCGTTTTAACCACTTCAATCAAACGAATCAATTGATAGGAAAACGCGAGGAAAACCATGTCCCAGTTGGAATTGATTCCACGTGACTTGATAAAGTTTAGCACTTCATCATGAGCGAAAACTTGCTCGCGCACTCGTCTGATTTGCGCTTCTTCTGGAGAAGCTGTGAATTCCTCACCAGCAAGCCCTACATACTGCGGGCTGTACAAAAATTCCCACACTGTCAATGCAGAAGCATCAAAGTATCGCTCTTCACTCAACATAACCCCATCAACATCAAATAAGATCGTTTTGATCATTTCTCTCTACACTCCTATTTGTTTTTATGCAGCATCAAGGCGATTGTAAAAGTCGTTCCCTCACCCAGTTTACTTTGCACACTAATAGTGCCCCCATGTGCTTCGACTAGGTTTTTCGCAATGGCTAGTCCAAGACCAGTCCCACCAAGTCGTCCACGTGTACGAGCCTTGTCAGCTTTATAGAATCGCTCAAAAACAAACGGCAAATCTTCTTGTGGGATGCCACTGCCTGTATCGCTGATCTCAACCAGCAATGTTTTATCCCCGCGAGCCCGAATGGTGACGCTTCCTCCACTTGGCGTATGTCGCAGCGCATTATCGATCAAGTTCGTTAGCACTTGCTCCATACGATCAGGATCAATGAGCACATGGGTATGCGTCGTCGATATTTCAAGGAAGAGATGGATTTCGCGTTCTCGCGCCAGATTGGTGAATTTTCGTTGAATGCGCTCCAAATACGGACGCAGCTCCATCGTCTCCTGGAACAATTCAACATGCCCCGCTTCCATCCGTGCCAGGCTAAGCAATTCATTCACCAGCTTGGTCATACGCGCTGACTCATCATAGATAATCTGCGCCAATTCTTTATGCTCTTCCGGTGTCGCTACGATATCATCCACAATCGCTTCACTGTACCCTTGCAACATGGATAGAGGTGTTCGCAACTCATGGGATACGTTTGCCACGAAATCATTCCGCATCTTATCCAGCTTTCGTTCCTGTGTGATGTCTCGAAGAACAGCAACCGCTCCACGGATTTGATCCTTATCGTTCAAAGGTACCATGACAACAGACCATATCCGCCCTTGAACAGGGATATCCTCTATCACTTCCTGTCCGGTTTGCAAAACCTGCTGATAGAACGGGAACAGTGGCACAGGCTCATCCGAATGCTCGAAATCCCAATCTCGCAAAAATCGTTCCGCTGGCGGATTCGTTACGGCCAGCTTACCGTTCGCATCTATCATCACAACACCATCTACCATGCTTCTAAGAACGCTCGCCAGCTGCTCCTTCTCTTTGGACAGTGCATCGACTAACTGATTGAGCTTGCTTGCCATCGTGTTAAACGAAGCTGCCAGTTCACCAGTCTCGTCTTGGGTCCTGATCGGGATTTCAGCATGAAAGTCTCCTTCCGCAATACGATGCGCCGTTTCTTTCATCTGACGTAATGGAGTCGCAATACGCGATGAGAGGAAAAAGGCGAATACAGTGGTAGAGACAAATCCGATGACGCCAACCACAAAGATTAAAAATCTGACTTCCCTAACCGTATCATCAAAATCTTCAATCGCCTGATACATGACCACTGCGCCCGTTTTCCCTGCTCCCATTTCTAAAGGAACAGCAACCGCAAGAAGTTCATGCTTGTTATTTGTACGGTCAGCGGATTTATTCACATCAATATATATCGTTTTGGTTGCCGGATGCTTGCCTGCCAGCGCATCAGTCAAACCCAATGCAGGATTTTGGAGCAAAAGGTCTATTGGAATACGAGGAAGCCCAGCCCCTTCGCTCATACTGACTTGCTTTCCTTTTTCATCTAGAATGACCATGCCCGTATGATGGACCAAGCCAAACCTGGAAGCCATCTCCATAGCGGCTGTCATATCTGGACTTTGCGCCAAACCGACTGCGATACCGTCTGCCAGATCATGCAAATTTTTGGACTGCCGATTGCTATAAAAGCTGTCAAAGGATTGAACGAGCAACAAACTGAAGATCGTCAAGACGAGAGCAAATAAAGCAATAATCGTCATCCATAGCTTTCCGACTACACTGCGAAAAATAACGTCCACTTTACTTAGGCACCTCTAGCTTGTATCCGACGCCCCAAACCGTGGCGATCATATTGGCTGCTTGTGGAGAAACACGGTTCAATTTTTCGCGGAGACGCTTGATATGCGTGTCCACCGTACGCAAATCGCCAAAGAATTCATAGTGCCACACATCTTTCAACAGTTCTTCACGCGTAAACACTTTATCCGGCGACAATGCCAGGTAGTGCAGTAGCTCATATTCTTTTGGGGTCAGGCTCACCTCTTGGCCACTTGCGATGACTTTGTGTGCATCGTGGTCAATGGTCAATTCCGGGAAAACAAGAACAGAATGACTGTTGAATGTCTCTGTCTTCAAATACGCTGTTGCAGACGAGCGACGAAGAATCGCTTTTACCCGGTACATGACCTCACGTGGGCTGAACGGTTTCACGACATAATCGTCTACCCCTGCCTCAAACCCGTGAACGCGGTTCGTTTCTTCCCCTTTTGCCGTCAGCATAATAATAGGAGTTGCCTTGAATTCACGAACACGCTGGCATACCTCGATCCCGTCCATACCTGGCAGCATTAAGTCGAGCAAAATGATATCATAGTCACTGCCCACAGCCATTTCGACAGCTTGCTCTCCATTATCTGCTTCATCAATCAGGAAGTTTTCTCTTTCCAAGTACATTTTCAGAAGTCTGCGAATGCGCTCTTCATCATCCACAACGAGAATACGTGCCATTTTTTCCATCTGGAACACCTCTTGCTCTCATATTATCGTAAAACTGTTAGAAGATAGTCCAAAAAGCTGGTGGTAAAACCAGCTTTTCGAGGAATTTCTACACCCCAGCGTAAGAGTGCAGACCAGCAATGACCAAATTGACCACGACCAGTGTAATCAAAATAATGACAAAGCCGATGACGGACATCCATGCTGATTTTGCACCGATCCATCCTCTGGATAGACGCAAGTGCAGGTAGGCACTGTAGAAGAGCCAGACAACTAATGCCCATACTTCCTTCGGGTCCCACCCCCAGAATCGTCCCCATGCCTCTTCTGCCCAAATCATCGCAAAGATAAGGGCCCCGAGAGTAAACACCGGATATCCGATACTGATTGCTCGATAACTGATTTCGTCCAGAAGCTCCGGATCGACGCCCTCAACTGAAGGCTTGATAGCAGCCCCTAATCGTTTTCGGAAAATTAAACGCAAGCCGCCATACAAAATTGCCCCTGTCAGGACTGACCACAGCATCGTGTTCAATTTGCGTGCGGCGTCTTTTCCTTCCATCCAGGTAGGTGCCTCAAAGAGTGGTGACATTGGGCCTTCCTTGATGATGGTTGAATCAGCAGGCGCAACAATTGCAGGCAGAATGTACTCCACTTTTGGTTTTACCTTCTGACCCACAGCATTCATTTCTTCTTTCTTCATCTCAAATACTGTCTTTTGATCCATCCGCGCAAACGTAGAATCCATCAAAATGAATCCAACGAGCATCAGAACTACAGCCAGCACGATCTCCAGCCATTTCGTGCTTTTGGTGGAAATATGCTGCGGAACGGTACGGATCAAATACATGAGACCCGCTGCAAAACCAACCGCCAAAATACCTTCACCCAGTGCAGCGGTAGTCACGTGAATATGCAACCAGTAACTCTGCAAAGACGGAATCAATGCGGTGATTTGCTTCGGGAACACGTACGAATACGCGAGCATGATCACCCCAAGCGGAAGGACAAACGCTCCAATCGAAGTCAGCTTGTAAATCCGGTAAATAATTAAGTAGGCCAAGATAATACAGTAATCCAAGAATGCCATAAACTCAAACATGTTACTCGTCGGGCTATGGCCGCCGGCAATCCAGCGAGCAGCCACATACCCTGTTTGCGCCACAAAACCGATAACGGCTAACCAATACGCAATCCGTCCATAGCGCCCTTCATGTTGTTTGGGATCACGCCCTGCCCAGTTTTTTCCCGTCACGGCTACAGCGAAGAAGATAGACGAGATCACGTAGAGCAAAAACGCGATATCCAATAACCAGTCACTCAGTTGGATGAGCTGCACGTTGTTAGTACCCCCTTTGAAGCTTTAGGCCTTGGCCTTTGTTTTATCTTCTATCGTGACAGGGAGCTCCGCTTGTTTAACCAGCCCGTCTACTTCCCTACGAAGACCGAACCAGTTTTTATTCGTATGAGCCGCTACCATGATACTTCCCTCTTGCGTTTGTACCCAAACCCGGCGATGTTGCCAGAACACACCGATTGCAACGCCCGCAAGGAAAATGAACGAACCAAAATAAATCAGTGGCAATGCTTTGTCCACCCGTACATTCAGCCCCGCAATATCGACCAAATCAGGCATTTTGATGTCGAGTCCGTAACGAGGATCATTTTTCTGCGTAAGAATGGTTCCTTCTAGATAAACCAATTTTTCATTATAATTGCCCTTGTCTCCAATGAGCTCCAATGCGACCATCGGATTTTTTGGCAAATTGGTTTTTGTCGCAGGCTTCCCATCTTTCCCCATTATAAAATCGGGGAAGTAATCCAAAATCCGTACTGTGAACCCATCTGCAATGGTTTGCTCTGGCTGTGGATTGTACAGATCAATTTTGATAAGGCCGACCTCTTTTTTATTGTTTTTCAAATCGACCACTGTAAAATTGAGCGCTCCAAGCTGCATCTCTTGCACGCCGCTCTGATAAATGTAGAGGCTGTCCTGTTCCATCGGATGATTCACGACGATCGGCCCCTTCTGCACTTCTACCAAATCCGGCTTTTTCCCTGGAACGTCAGCGCTTTTATTTTTATACAAAATGGCATCTGTCTGGTAGCTCTTCACGATGGCTCCGCCCTTAAGCTCCAGTTGCTCCGGCATTTCTTCTTCTGACCAATACTCTGTCGTGTAGTTCTCGTTTTTTATGTAATAAGGGGTATTCGGAATCGCCATTGTTTGTCCCTCACGCACCCAGACGTACTCGTCCAAGTAAAAGCCAGGCAGGCTTCGCATTAAGGTACCGACCAAAAACAAAATCAATCCAATGTGATTAATGTAAGGACCCCAACGGCTAAAACGGCCTTTTTCAGCCATAATCGCTCGTTCTGTGCGAAAAATGCGGTATCCTTTTTCTTTCAATGCCAGAGCAGAGGCATCCAGTATCGCTTCGTGATTGGCTTCTGGAGCAAGCTCACCCTCTGCAAACAGCTTTTGCCCTTTCAAAAAGGACTTGTGCTGGTTCAATCTCGGCTTGTTTAACGCTTTATACAGCGGTACTACCCGGTCCAGACTACAGATAACCAAAGAGGTACCGAGCATAACCAGAAGCGTCACAAACCACCAGGACGAGTACATATTGTGAAATCCAAGGCCGTAAAAAATCGTACCAATCATTCCATATGTTTCTGTATAAAAGCGGGCAACATCTGCTTCTGTCGGTACGGGTACTGGTATGTACATTTGCTGCGGAAAGATGGTTCCAACTGCGGACGCCACCAAAATGACAATAATGATACCGATTGCAATTTTGACCGAAGAAAAAAAGTTCCAGACTCGATCGATTACCTTCGTGTTATTCGTTTGAGAACGTCTTGCCATTCCTTCATAACGCATGTCAGGAAACGATGTCTGCTCGTGGACTTCCACATTCAAAGGCTTCCCGCAAGACTCACAGAGCAGCGTCCCAACCGGGTTGGTATGACCGCATTCGCATTTTCGCTGATCCATCATTGCTCCTCACTTACGGCAAGATTTTTGTTATTTTCGACTCAATCATCGCTTCATCTAACTGCCCGATGAAAACTTCCTTCACTTCTCCATCTGGATCGATGAAAAAGGTTGTCGGAATCGGACCGATTCGATACAACTTTGTAATTTCCGATTGGCGATCGAGCAAAATAGGGAAGTCAATCCCGAACTGCTTTACAAATGGGTCTACGGCAACTGGAGATTCTCCGATATTGACGCCAAGTACAACCAATCCCTTGTCTTTGAATTTCGTGTATTGTTTTTGCAATGCTGGCATTTCTTTCTTACAGGGTTCACACCATGTGCCCCAGAAATTCAGAATAACGCCCTTTCCTTTCAAACTTTCCAGAGTCAGCTCTGGCCCATTCAATTGTTCCAAACTAAAATTCGGAGCGTCGCTTCCTACTTTCACAGCACCGGGGTCCTTCACAAAGCTGGAATAAAGTGCAAAGACCAGCGCTACAAGCAAAACACCCAATACCGCGATCCTGACATATGTACGATTGCTTTTGTTCATGACGCCTACTCCCATCTACTGCTAATAAATTGCATCCTTTTTCCATTCTATTATAGCGTTCCTAGTTTTTCCGACAGCGCACAACTTATGAACAGATTTTGAACGAATCAATGTTTCGAACGCGGGCTGCGTTTCTTTTGAACCAATCCCCGCTTCAAGCTCTCCACTTCCTCATGAGTGAGCTTGCGAAATTCGCCCGGCTTTAGTCCATCTAATGTGAGAAACCCTAAACGGATTCGCTCCAATGTTAACACCGGATGACCGATCGCCTCACACATTCTGCGAACTTGGCGGTTTCGTCCTTCATGTATGGTCAGTTCTACCAATGCCCGCTGGCTGCTAGACTCTGCCTTTAACAATTTTGACTGACCGGGGGAAGTCATGCCGTCTTCCAAACGAATGCCGGTTGCCAGCTTGCGCACTTTTTCCGGACTGGGGATTCCCTTTACCCATGCCCGATACACTTTATCGATTTCATAGCTTGGATGGGCCAGCCTGTTGGCGAGCTCCCCGTCGTTCGTCAAGAGCAACAAGCCGGAAGTATCGTAATCCAAGCGACCTACTGGATATACCCGTTCTTGAATTCCCTTCAACAGATCGATCACTACCCTTCTGCCTTGCGGGTCTGTGACGCTCGTAATGACACCCGTAGGCTTGTACAGCAAGAGATAAACATGTTGCTCCAGCTTAATCTGCTGTCCATTCACCACAATTTTGTCTTTGAGCGGATCGACTTTTATTCCTTGCTCTCGTACAACTTGGCCATTTACCTGCACCTTGCCTTGCGCAATCAATTCTTCACAATGGCGACGAGAGGCGACTCCAGCATGCGCCAATACTTTCTGTAAACGTTCCATCGTTGGTTCACCTCTACAACATCATACCCATTCTTACTAGTGTGGACAAGAAAAAGGGAAAAACTTCCCCATAACGAAGAGGAAGTTTTCTATGCCTACTCTATTTGAGCTCTTTTAAGCGAAAATGTAGGAGACAATGAGCAGCGAGAAGATGACACCTGCCAGGTCCGACCACAAGCCTACCTTTAGTGCATACGCAGAATTACGAATGCCAACTGCGCCAAAATAAACGGTTAAGACGTACAGTGTCGTATCTGTACTCCCTTGCATAGTAGCGGCCAGTCTACCCAAAAAAGAATCGGGACCGTACTGCGCGATCAGATCTGTTGCAATCGCAAGTGAGCCTGTACCCGTCAACGGACGAAGCAACGCCAACGGGACCAGTTCTTCCGGAAAATGCAGCAGGTCAAGAAGCGGCTTAAGGGCGCGAAGCAGTAGATCCAATGCTCCTGACTCCCGAAACATACTCACCGCGACCATCATGGCGATCAGGTGCGGGAGTATGCGAATCGTAGTGGTTAAGCCGCCTTTTGCTCCATCTACAAACGTCTCGTAGACGGGGACTTGTTTCCGCCACCCATACAACAAGACAAAGGCAATCGTAACGGGAATGGCCCAAAGAGAGAGCAGGGATACCCATTGGTACATAAGGACTCCCCCTATCTGTGTCTTCGTATATGCCGATAACGATACATCCGATCAATCAACAGGGCGACAATGGTGGCAGCAAAGGAAGATAACAGCGTAGTACCGACGATTTCTACGGGGTTCACGGACCCATACTGCATGCGGATCGCGATCATCGTCGTAGGAATAATCGTAATGCTTGCCGTATTAATCGCCAGCAGCGTACACATGGCAGGCGAAGCGTTTTGCTTATCTGGATTCAGCTTTTGAAGCTCTTCCATTGCTTTTAGCCCCATTGGAGTTGCTGCATTTCCAAGCCCGAGCAGGTTTGCGCTCATATTTGAGAGGATATAGCCCATGGCAGGATGCCCTTTTGGTACATCGGGAAAAAGGACTTGGATGATCGGAGACAACACCCGCGCCAATAGCTCAAGGAGTCCTGACTTTTCAGCAATCCGCATCATTCCCATCCAAAAGGCGAGAACACTGAGTAGTCCGAGACAAACCGTAACGCCCGTCTTGGCTCCCTCAAACGCTGCTGCGTTGATCGCTTCCATCCGCCCTGTCACGGCCGCAACGACAATGCTAATGACAATGAGCCCGAGCCATATGACATTAAGCACTCCACAGCCCCCCTGACACTATTCCCCAAAACTGCTCCCACATTGAGCGTGAAGCTTGCGGAGCTGCTAACGTCGGCGTATCCACATGAACCAGCAACGGAACCTGCCCAATCCTCTTTTCCTTTAAATAAAGTTGAAGAAATCCCGCTAGTTGACCATTCATTTTTGATGTTACCGTTGATTCTCCCATAACGACACGCTTGTGAATCGCCTCTATCTCTGCCGTTTGCAGTGGATACTGAAAAGCGTTTGTTGTGACAAGATGAGTTCCTGCTTCAAGTGTGACTGGCGTGTCAGGCTTTACCTCCTGCCCATTTTTGACCAGTTCTTGTAGCGGATAATTCGCAAAACCCCAGTCCATCAGCTTGGCCGAGTCGTTCCAGTCATCAGAAGCATTTAGAGTAATCGTCGCCAACTGCCTTCCATTCCGTGTGGCAGAGGAAGCCAGGCAGCGCTTCGCGAGCTTTGTGTATCCCGTTTTCACACCATCAGCACCATTGTAGAGGTGAAGCATCTTGTTTTTGTTCAGCAGGCGCCGGTCCCACTGTTCGCCTTCCCATGAAATATCCTTGACTTTCGTTGAGACGATTTGACGAAATACCGGATTATGTAAGGCGTAGGCGGACAGCTTTGCCATGTCTTCCGGAGTAGAGTAATGCTGGTTACTGTCATCTAAACCATGTGGATTGGTGAAATTCGTATGCTCCATTCCAATCATGGCCGCCTTTTCATTCATCAAGTAAGTGAATCCGGGGACTGATCCTCCGATGTGCGTTGCGATGGTGACAGCCGCGTCATTGCCAGATCGCAGCATCAAACCGTACAGCAGTTCTTCCAGCGTGAGCTTCTCCCCATTTTTCAAGTAGATCGATGACCCTTCCACCCCTACTGCTTGTGGTGGTACCGTTACCTGTGCATCCAATTTGCCCATCTCGATTGCTACGATCGCTGTCATCGTTTTGGTCAAACTCGCAATCCTCATTTTTTTCGTACCGTTTTTGGAATAAAGAATCCGTCCACTCTCGACATCGATTAGTGCTGCCCCTTCTGCTGACAAGCTAGGTGGAGCTGCAGCAGCCTTTACCACTGCTGCCGGCGCAAGAGCCATCTGTATAAAAAGAAAAACGACGAGTACGCCGGACAGATATTTTCGTATGTTCATAAACGTCCTCCCCATTTGAAAACTTGGCTCAACCTTGACTATAAGTCAAGAGAAAAGCCGTCGTTATACCACGATACACAGGTTTGTACCATAGTATATGGGGACGAGTCGTATGATAGTACGAAAAACTGTCCGGGCTGTAACTAGTCGTTTGTCGCTTCTTCTGCTTTTCCGAATAGCGCTGATGCTTCTAGACGCGCTTCTTCAATGTCAAGATTGACAGGCGGTTCTGGCAAATCCTCCAGTTCCCGTAGACCAAAATGCTCCAAAAATTCTTTGGTAGTCGCGTACAAAATGGGGCGTCCGATCCCCTCTGCTCTCCCCGCTTCGCGAATGAGTTGTTTGGATAAGAGGGTGTTCAGTGCTTTTTCACATTTAACGCCACGGATTTCTTCAATCTCCGAACGGGTCAGTGGCTGCTTGTACGCAACAATGGCGAGAGTCTCCAATGCTGCTTGGGATAGCGTTGACTGACCTGGCGATGTTGCTAGCCGTTCAAAATAGGGTACATGCTCGGGCAGCGTGGTCAGCTGATACGCTTTTGCCACTTCCACGATTTGAATACCGCGTCCTGCCCGGCGGAAGTCAGCTTTCATGTCTTCGATCAAATCGATGACCTCTTCTTCCGACACCTCAGTAATTTCACTGATTTCTTTGGCATCGATTCCTTCATCACCCGAGATGAACAGCAAGCCCTCGATTACGCCTTTTAGCTTGTCATAGTCCATCAGTATGGGCTCCTTCCATTCCGTTTTCACATATGATGATGTCTTGAAACAATTGATTTTGTACACACGTAATGTGCTTGGCCTTCATGAGCTCAAGCAAGGCGAGAAAGGTCGTCACAATTTCTGTACGCGTCGCACCTTGCGTAAACAACTCAGAAAAACGAACCATCCCACCGCTGCGTACCGCTTGGCGTATCTCGGTCATCCGATCCTTGATCGAGATTTCGTCGCGCGACACCGTGGTCATCGGTTCTTTTTCTTTCGTTTTCTTTACCAGCTTTTCCAACGCGTTGATCAAATCGTAGAGGGTCACATTCGTTACGGTATGATCCTCTTCACGCACGTAAGGAGACAAATTTTCTGCGGGACGCGTAAAGACTTGATTACGACCGATTTCCATTTCTCTCAGGTTCTCGGCGAGCATCTTATATCGCTTGTACTCCAACAGACGCGCAACCAGTTCTTCACGCGGGTCTATCTCGTCGACATCCATATCGAGGAACTGCTGAAAGACATGCTCCTCCTTTTTCGGTAACAGCATCTTGCTTTTAATAGAGAGGAGCGTAGCCGCCATGACTACGAACTCACTGGCCACATCCAGTTGGAGCTCTTGCATCTTGTCAATCGTCGCGAGGTATTGCTCCGTAATTTCCGCTACCGGTATGTCGTAGATGTCCACCTCAGCCTTGTCGATCAGATGGAGCAACAGATCGAGTGGTCCCTCAAAGGAATCAAGTTTGATGCTGTAAGCCAAAAGTCGTCCCTCGTTTCCGTTAGATGAACACGCTTAAGATACTATTTCCAATTCGTTGAACCAATTCTAGAGCAATCCCGTGGGGAATACCAAAAACGATTGTGCTGACCCCCGGAATAAAGATGAGTAATAGGAGAATCCACGGCCCGTATACTTCATAATTGTAAAACTTTCCATCCCAACTCCGCGGCGACAAAAATCGCAGTATTTTGTAACCGTCCAATGGCGGAATCGGCAAAAGATTGAAGATGAAAAGAGCTGTATTGATCAAAACAGAAAAGCGTAGTGTCAAATCAATTGCGTAAGCCACTTTTTCTTGCATGCCTACCAGCACTCCGGAATTCACTACTACGAAATACACCAAGTAAAACAAAACCGCGAGTATCAGGTTAATGAGTGGACCTGCAAAAGAAACGTAAACAATCCCTAATCGCTTGTTCCCACGGAAATTCAGAGGGTTGATCGGCACTGGTCTCGCCCAACCAAATGGACCAAACAGAATGAGAATCAAACCAAATGGATCAATATGCGGGATTGGATTTAATGTTAAGCGGCCCTCCGATTTCGCCGTATTGTCACCCAACTTCCAAGCAACAAAGGCATGCGCCCATTCATGCAAAGTGAAAGCGATAACGAACGCAATTAAGCGAAACGGTACCGTTTTCCAATCAAAGTGAAAAAGATCCATTGCTTCCTCCAATCATGCGCGTTCAAAAAGTCATCTTTTTGAACAACCCCTTATAAAAATCGTCTATCTTCTAGCATACCAGCAGATAGATAGGCTTACAACCCCATTCAAAACTGCCCTAACATGCATCCTGACGAAAAAACACCGACAAGGTTTCCCTCATCGGTGTTCATTTCACGAAACTTTTATTCGCCTACTTTAACTGTACCCATTTTATCGCCTTGTTTGATTGCATCAACGTGTTCCATACCGGAAGTGACGCGACCAAATACGGTATGTACGCCATCGAGATGAGGGAAAGCATCATACAAGATGAAGAATTGGCTTCCGCCTGTGTCTTTTCCTGCGTGTGCCATGGACAGGTAACCGCGCAGGTGCTTGTGTGGGTTTCCTTTTGTTTCACATTTGATTGTGTAACCAGGACCGCCTGTACCTGTTCCGTATGGGCATCCGCCTTGTGCTACGAAGCCAGGGATAACGCGGTGGAAGGACAGACCGTTGTAGAAGCCTTCGTTGATCAATTTCTCAAAGTTTGCAACTGTGCCCGGAGCTTCTTGATCGAACAGCTCCAGCTCGATTTGGTTACCATTTTCCATGGTGATGAGCGCCTTTTTCATATGTTGACCTCCATACCTTGTAAAGTTAACGTACCCATTCTACCATGGAGATCGATTGGCGTCCAATTTATCCCTCGATGCGGATCTGCTCTTCGCTAGGCAACTCACAATCGGTAATAAAAACGGTCCCCGCCTTTGCTTTTGCGACCATTTTCACGTATGCTGCCTTCTCTGCAATTTGTTCCGCACTGGTGTACTTCCCTACGTAAAGGACGACACCTGCCATCGACATCGAGAGCTCCTGACCGTCCCCCATTCTGCGCTTTTCATAAATGTCCGAAAAGTATGGCGTAAAAGCATCCATGATAAACAAAGCAACATCATTGGCACATTGCGCTGTCGTAATCAAGATAAAATCATCTCCGCCAATATGACCGATGAAGTCAGACCCACTTCCGTACCATTTCGAGGCTTCCCGCAACAAGTTCGCGGTTCGAACAATGATCTGATCTCCCACTTCAAACCCGTAGCGGTCATTAAACCATTTGAAACGGTCGAGATCACAGTAGATGACCACCTGATGATCATTCCGTTTTAGCCGTTGGTTCAATTCTCTTTCAATCTGTACGTTCCCCGGCAATCCTGTTAGCGGATTGGCTGAGCTCGCCATCTCGAGTTTGATGGAAGCCATTTTGTCCAACAGCTTTTGCACAGTAACGATACCGATGTACTCACCATTTTCATCAATAATAATGACCACATCATACAAATGATACGCATCTCTGGCCATTGCCCGCTTCGCTACCTCATCCAACTTGTCGTCTTTGCTAGCTTTTAGCGGATTTGTATTCATGATTTGAGAAACGGGCCTTTCATAATACAGTGCAATTCCGTATTGACCACCGAGAATTTTATACAGAGAAGACCGCATCACAAGCCCGACCGGTATGCCGTTCCCAAGCACAACCACACTTTCAATTCGCTGATTTTGTTCAAAAATCTCATGGATACGTCTTACTTTCACATGCTTTTCAACACTGATTGTCTTCGTCAAAATTTCCGTCATAGCCGGAGTGGGCAGTATTGATGCTGCTTCCTGCTCAATCCGCTTTTCCATCGAAAACCGCAGAAAGTTCATTGCCTTTCCACATAGCTGCGCCATCCCTTTATCCGGCTTGCCTAAATAGTAACCCTGTCCGTAGATGACACCGACGTCCATGAGCGTTTCCAGCTCACGTTCTGTCTCGATCCCTTCTGCTATGATTTTGCAGTTCACCTTGTCAGCAAAGGATACAAACGTTTCCAACAACGCCTGTTTAATCGGATCGACATCAATATTGCGGATCAAGGACATGTCGAGCTTAATGAAGTCTGGATAGATTTCTGTAATTGATTCCAAGCTGGAGTACCCTGCTCCCGCATCATCTACGGCAATCATATAGCCCTGCTTGCGGTACTCCTCGATGATTTTTCGAAAGACAGTGTAATTCGTAATCGCGTGGCGCTCTGTAATTTCAAACACAATGTTTTGTGGTGTCAGCTCATACTCTGCTAAAAGCATCTGCACTTTGCCACGCAGCAAAAACGGATCGTCAATCGCACGTGGGTCCAAATTGATGAACAGTTTTTCATGAGGCTTCAGGTAGCGGATATGCTCCAATGCCCGTTTGCGACATATATGCTCCAAACGAAACAAAGTATCTGTCTCTTGTGCATAATTGAACAAGGCAGCCGGAGTTGCAAAGAGACTGTTGACTGGTCCTCGCGCCAGTGCTTCCCATCCCAAAGCTTCGCCATTTGGCAAATGAATGATCGGCATGAAGTGCATCTGAACGTTTTCTTCTGCAAGCAGCTTGTGAAATTGTCTAATGTGCGCATATTTTTCGGAGGTAATCCCATACTTGGCCATATATACGGCATGTTTGACAGAGGTATACATCTCTTTCACGATATCTTCTCCGATGATTTCCGAATAGCCGATATGGACACGAAGCTCCTCGCGATTAACGAAGCTCACTTGTCGATTTAACTGCCGTTCAGCCAGCTCCTGAAAATGAATCGATAGCATTTGACAGTCTTCCTCACTCATCATATTCGAAAAGGAAGTGTAGATGGCAAAATCGTCTCCCCACAGCTTTTGAATTGCGATGATTCTCCCTTTGATTTCAAATGCTTGGCGAGCCACAGCAGGCAAAATGCTTTCGAATATATGAAGAACTCTCTTGGCACTTGTATCTCCGTAGCGATTCTCTACCTCTGTCAGCTTGACGATATCTAAATAAAACATGACGACTTTCTTCTCTCTCTCCACTTCTTGCCGAATCATCGCCTTCATCCATTGGCGTTTGTCCAATGAAATGTAGGGTATTCGTCGAAACCGCTTCATAAGAGTCGACAACATGATGAATCGCTCCCCCTCACCCTTCCATTATGCCGAGAAAACATTAAGCAATCATGAATGAGAGATGAAGGAAATACAAAACCTTCCCAAACAATCAGGAAGGTTTGTGCATTTTTTATGAAATTTAACGCAGAAGCTGTGCGCGTTTTGGCAAAACATCATGACCGACTACTTCTGCGTACGTTTCGCGTCTTACGACTACTTCTGCTTCTCCGTCCTTTACAAATATAACTGCCGGACGAGCGATCCGGTTGTAGTTGTTCGCCATCGAATAACCGTATGCACCTGTACTTGGGACGGCGAGAATATCGCCTGCTTGCGCTTCTGGCAGCTTCACATCCCAGATGAGCATATCACCTGACTCACAGCACTTCCCTGCAATGGATACAACTTCAGTGGCAGGTGCATTCATTTTGTTCGCAATCGCTGCTTCGTATTCTGCATCGTACAAAGCTGGTCGCAGATTGTCTGTCATCCCACCATCGACCGCAATATATTTCCGGACATTGGGAATGTTCTTATGTGACCCAATTCGGTACAAGGTTGTCCCTGCATCGCCTATAATACTGCGACCCGGCTCGATCCAAATCTCAGGTAGAGGAATCGCAAGCGCCGTGAGTTCCTCGCGAACGATATCTGTAATGGCTTTGATATACGTTTCCGCTGGCTGCGGTGTATCGCCTTCTACATACCGAATACCGAAGCCGCCTCCTACATTCAGTACTTCTGGGAGGAATCCCAGCTTTTCTTTTGCTTCGCCCAACAGCTCTGTCAACCGTTTGACAGCGACGAGGAAGCCTTCTGTTTCAAATATTTGTGAACCAATATGGCTATGAACTCCCAATAAATGGAGATGATTGCTTTCGTGAGAGAATTGAATCGCTTCAAGAGCCTGGCCGTTTTGCACATCAAAGCCAAACTTGGAGTCAATTTGCCCTGTAGAAATGTATTCATGGGTATGAGCTTCTACACCCGGCGTGACACGCAAGAGAATGGCGACTTTTTCGTTTCGCTCTTCGGCCAATTGTGCTAACATGTGCAGCTCATAAAAGTTGTCCACAACGAAACAGCCAATTTTGGCATCAAGCGCCATGATTAACTCATCATAAGATTTGTTGTTGCCGTGAAAATGGATACGCTCTACGGGGAATCCAGCTTGCAGGGCCGTATACAATTCGCCGCCAGATACTACATCGAGTGACAAACCTTCCTCTTCAACCAGCTTGCACATCGCCATCGTGCAAAATGCTTTGCTCGCGTAAGCAACTTGGAACGAAAAACCCGTATTGTGAAACGCATTGACAAATTCCCGGCATTTGGTGCGAATTTGTTGTTCGTCATACACATATAAAGGTGTTCCGTAAGTAGCAGCTAGCTGTGTCGAATCACAGCCTCCGATTTCCAAGTTTCCTTGTTCATTCACTCGACTTGTCCCGTGTAAGTACATGTTCCGTTTCCTCCCCAATTCGTTCGCACCGATGATGTATATAGACAACTTTTTATAAAGAAAGGCAACCAACAAGGAGCGTCAGTTGCCATACAGAAACTATTGTTCGTAAGGCTTCCCTACAATTTACTACAAGGTTGTGCGTTTGACAATGGGTGATCCCATCCGTTTTCAGAATATTATTGCCGAGAGGAATTTTGCGAGCGAACGATACTCGGCCTGTTGTTTTTGCTCGGCACAGCCAGCCGTACCACAATATCTTTCATCCCTTTGTAGTTGAATGGAATGAATGGCCATAAGTAGGGCGTATTGAGTGAACGAGTGGAAGCCAAGAAAATCAGGATGAACGTAATCCCGATCATCAGTCCAGGCGTAGAGAAAAAGCCTACCATAAGTATCAAAAACAAGCGAATAAGTCGATTTGCCAAGCTCAGCTCATAGCTGGGAGTCGAGTACATCCCGATTGCCGCCACTGCCAAATACAAAATAACCTCGGGTGCTAGGAGTCCTACCTTGATCGCAACGTCCCCGACCAGAATCGCGGCCAATAAACCTACGGCAATCGAGAGCGGCGCAGGCGTATGAATGGCGGCCATCCGCATCAAGTCCAGACCAAGCTCAGCGATCACGAATTGTGCCAAAATAGGAATGCTGCCCATCTTTTTGATCCCTAAGAAATGAAGCGGCTCCGGTATCATGGAAGGGTGCATGACCAAAAGCAACCAGACCGGTAATATAAAAACCGATGCAAAGATTCCCAGAAAACGAACCCAGCGCAGATAAGCACCGATTACCGGTGTTTGCCGATATTCCTCCGCATGCTGGACATGATGAAAATAGGTGGCGGGTGTGATCATGACACTTGGCGAAGTATCCACATAAATCAGTACGTGACCTTCCAATAGATGTACAGCAGCCACATCGGGACGTTCTGTATATCGGACTAATGGAAAAGGGTTCAACGTTTTTCCGATGATAAATTCTTCGACGGTTTTTTCTGCCATCGGGATCCCGTCAATCTGGATGTTTTGTAGACGCTCCTTCAACGTATGGACGAGCTCTTCATTCGCTACATCGTGCAAGTAGGCAACTGCAACATCTGTTTTGGTACGCTCCCCAATCTGCATGATTTCGAATCGGAGCCGTTCGTCACGTATTCTTCGGCGGGTAAGAGACGTATTGGTTACGAGTACTTCTGTAAAACCGTCATGCGCTCCGCGTACGATCCTCTCCGTATCTGGCTCCTGCGGTGTGCGATTTGGCAGGATTTTGGCATCGAGGATAATGGCCTGGGAAGATCGGTCAATGATCAGACCTACTTGACCGACGAGCAATTTATCCATAAACTCGTCAGTCGTATCTACCTTACTCAGTTGGTAGAAAGGGATGAATTTGTGAAACAAATGGTCGAAAGCGTTGTCAGCCATATCCCGCTCACGTACATCATTCAGCTCACGCATGATCTGTGAAATCAGTAGGCTTTCCGCGAAGCCGTTTATGTAATACAACAACATGCGTGTATGGCCCACATAAAAATCATGGACCCCAATATCAAAACTCTTGCCGACACCAAGTCTGTCGTTCAAATACTTCTGATTCTCTTCAAGATAAGGCGAGATGGGATGACGTTTTTCAGTGACCTGTGCCATGAGCGCCGCTCCTTTCCATTATCCATTGCACCGCTCTCTTCGTGATGGGACAACCGTTTTGCAAGCTGTCCCTCCCCTCCATTTTACCTATATCTCCAATCCCGATGACATTGGGTATATGCAGCGAATTCAAAATGTCTACGGTATCTCCATAAATATGATGCTGAAGTTGCTCATCTGCGTACCCGTCCTTGTCCACCGCTTCGTCTACAATTTGTCCTTGGTTATTGACGGAATAAGCGACCGTCGCACCTGTGACCCATTGTGTATTCGAGGCTACTGCAATCGCACCAATTACTTCAATATCAGGATGCTTCACCACGTATTCGAGTGCTTGTTCCCCTCTCCCCTTGCCGTAATCTCCGTTGTCATCGAACATGACGATAACAGGATCATAAGGTGTCATCTTAATCAGTTCGACCATCTGATTCCCTCGCAATGGAGTCGGATTCCCGGCAGACAGTGAGATACATCGACCACCAAATTGTTTGGCGACATTCTCGATAACCTTTTGGGCAATATGATCACCGTCTGTCACCAATATGACTTTCCGGCGTACTGTGTCCATGCTGGGTCACCGCCTTTTACTGCCTAGACTTACCCTTTGGGTTTAAAAATGAGAGAAGCAAAAAATCCGAATGCGATCGCAGCCGATATACCCGCACTCGTAACCTCAAAAATCCCCGTTGCTACACCGATCAATCCATGTTGTTCGGCCTCGCTAATGGCTCCATGATACAAAGAGTGACCAAAGCTCGTGATCGGTACAGTCGCACCTGCGCCTGCGAAATCGATAAATTTGTCATACACGCCGATAAAATCGAGAAAAACTCCTGCCACGACCAGCGTACTCATGACATGAGCAGGCGTTAGCTTGCCAACATCAAGAAGGAGTTGACCCACTACACAAACCAATCCCCCTACGACAAAAGCAATCAGGTATTCCATTAGCTGCCTCCTTCAAGCGCGACCGCATGTGCGATGCACGGTATCGAATTTCCCTGCTGAGTGCTTACCGGGCTTAAAAGTGCTCCCGTGGCGCAAACCAATACATTTTTCAGTAAGCCACGGTTTAGCTGATCAATAATGTAGCTATACGTGACCACGGCACTGCTTGCGCAACCGCTCCCCCCTGAAAATACATCCTGATCTGGGGAGTAAATCATCAACCCACAATCATTGTAGACTTGATCCATGTCATATCCTTCGGTTAACATGAGCTCCTTTAGAATCGGGTACCCGACAGCAGCCAAGTCGCCAGTCACTATCAAGTCATAGGATTGTGGGGAGCGCCCCGTATCTTGAAAATGAGTCTGAATCGTCGATGCAGCAGCTGGAGCCATGGCCGTCCCCATGTCGAACGGATCTTTAATCCCCATGTCCACTACTTTTCCCATCGTCGCATATGTAATGCGTGGACCATTTCCCCCGATTCCAACCAATCCTGCACCTGCTCCTGTCACCGTCCACTGGGCACTTGGGGGCTTCTGTCCTCCGTATTCCGTGGGATAACGATACTGCCTCTCCGCTGTGGCATTGTGGCTACTGCAAGCAGCGATCGCCTTATTTGCATAGCCTGCGTTTACCAGAGCCGCTGCATTTGCCAGTGTGAGCATCGAGGTTGAGCACGCTCCGTACATGCCGAGTAGAGGCATCGCCAACTTTTCTGCTGTAAAGTTGGTCGTGATGTTCTGATTCAACAGGTCGCCAGCGAGAATGAGATCCACATCCTTGCCTGTGATGCCCGCCTTTTGCAACAAGGTATTGACTGCATCCTCCATCATCTGGCGTTCGGCGTCTTCCCATGTCTGTTGGCCTGCATACATATCGTCGTGAATTTTATCAAACAAGTGCGCCAGTGGTCCTTCGCCTTCTTTTGGTCCCACAGCAACTGCCGAGCTTTGCAGACGAACATTTTGATCAAAGTGCCAGGTTTGCCGATTGACTCGTTTCACTGGTTGATTGTTTGACACCCGCAGCCCTCCCTTAGAAAAGCATGTTGAACAGGCTCTTTATAATTCCCGCAATGAAAGCAGCAACAACTCCAAATACAATGACCGAACCAGCGAGCTTAAACATATTTCCGCCAACGCCGAGCACCAACCCTTCGCTCCGATGTTCGATGGCAGCAGAAGCGATCGAGTTGGCAAAGCCTGTAACAGGCACGGCTGATCCTGCTCCAGCATACTGCCCGATATTGTCATACACGCCTAATCCTGTAAGCAAAACGGATAGAAAGATAAGCGTCGCAACGGTCGGATTGCTTGCCGTTTTCTCCGTAAATCCGAAGAAGGTAATATACATATTTTGAATGGCCTGACCCAACAAACATATGGTCCCTCCTACCCAGAAAGCACGAAACGAGTTCAGCAGAACGTTTCGTTTGGGCTGGAACTTCGAAGCCTGCTGTTGATACAGTTGTTTGGTCATCTGCATCGATCCGGAATTTTTGGATTTTGTTTTGGTTGCCATGCCCTTTCACTCCCTGTGTATGCTTTCTTCCTATATCCTTCCTTTTTCTAAAGATGCCTATGAATAGTGGTATTTACCATTTCACAGATGGAGCAGCCATTGTAGTAAGGAACCCGTCACTTTTCCCAAAACGACGGCCATCAACAGAAAGAGAAGACTGCCATCCATGTGGATTCGCTTCGCTAATATCGGGAAGACATTCAGTACCTCCGTTAGGCCTGCGGCGAGTGTCCCCACAAATATCCCTGCAAATATCCCGTAAATCGAAGAAACAATCACCGGCAAATGAGCTCCCCAATGAAAAAAATCAATAAACGTAAAAAAAAGCGCTCCTGCCACCAAAGCCCATTCCAGCGAGCGGATATATCGTTGAGCATTCGTTAATTGTGTCAACCTAGGAATGATGTCCAGAACGGTAATAAACGCGACCAGCCCGCTCCCTACTGCAAGTCCTCCACCCAGCCCGATCAAAATAAGCAACAAGCACTTGATGACGCTCATTTCTTCGTCCGTTGGTTTTCCTTGTTTTCATTTTGTATGTAGTATTGATCCAGGCTTTGCTGATACATAAACAATTCAACTTCTAGCGGACTAGGTTCTTCGTTGATTTTTTTCTGGAAGATATGATTGAAAAACAGAATCATCCCCAAGCCGATTCCGATTGAATATGGAATTTGCATCCACAAGGGCTGATGACTTTTTTCACCTGTAATCAAATAGTAGATTCGTTCGTGAACCTGCATCATACTGACATCGGTATGGAAATTCATGATCGCCAATCCTGAGCCAATGAACAGCAGAAGCCACACCATCCCCACCAAAATCGGGTTTGCTTTCTTTCGTGGACTAAGCACCTCCACAATGATTTGGGGAGCACCCTGGACGTCCAGTTCCACGTCGGGATAGACTGAACGCAGCCTTTTAATCACCTGCATGATATCGATGATGATCAAATTGCCATCTTTTGGCTTTGCCTGGTAAATGGGCATCCGCTTTAACGCTTCCTCGCGCTCTCCATCCCAGTAAAGCTGGCAAATGTCCCCAAGCGTAATCATGGCTTGTGGCTTTACCGCCAATCGCTTTCTCAGGCGCAGAAACAACGCGTCTTTCATGGTACCTTCCCCTTCCATCACATACCTGATTATTCGCTAGTATGTGCCGAGGCACAAAACCCATGCAGATAAACGGAAATGACCGTTTATTTGCTGACTGCAGGTGGTCACCTTCTGTTTAATGAAAAGCGTCGAGTCGTTATACACAAAACAAAACACCCCAGCCACGTAGTGACTGGAGTGTTTGGATCTGTTAGTGCTCAATTTGGTCTTTGATCGTTTGCAAAATGCGCTTCTCGAGGCGCGATACCTGTACTTGCGAGATTCCCAGTCTCTCCGCTACTTCCGACTGCGTCTGATCTTTGTAGTAGCGCAGGTAGACAATGAGTTGTTCTCGCTCGCTCAATCGACTAATCGCATCCTTGAGCGCAATCTTTTCAAACCATTTGTTGACCCCTTCATCTGCAATCTGATCGATCAGTGTAATGGGGTCCCCATCATTTTCAAAAACCGTTTCATGGATGGAAGAAGGTGCCCGATTTGCCTCTTGGGCAAACACGACTTCTTCTGGTGTAATCCCCACCGCGTCCGCAACCTCAGCAATCGTGGGTGCGCGACCGAATTGCTTGTACAGCTCATCCTTTGTGCGTCGTACCTTATTGGCTGTTTCTTTGAGTGATCGACTTACCTTGACTGTACCGTCATCGCGTAAGAAGCGTTGAATTTCCCCGATAATCATCGGCACAGCATAGGTTGAGAATCGAACATCATAGGAGAGATCAAACTTGTCTACGGCCTTCAATAGGCCAATACAACCGATCTGAAACAAATCATCCGCTTCGTATCCACGGTTGATAAAGCGCTGGACGACGGACCAGACCAGCCGAATATTGCTGTTGACGAGAAGCTCGCGTGCCTCAGTGTCGCCAGCTTGGCTCTTGGCGATTAGCTCTTTTACTTGGTCATTGGTCAGAAATGGTTGACTCGCGTTTTTGATATCGGCACCCATTGGCACTACCCCTAATTTTGCAAGGCTTTGGCAAACGCCAGGCGTTTGGTGAGGCGGACAGTTGTTCCCTTACCCACAACCGTTGCCACTTCCAAAGAATCCATGAAATTCTCCATAATCGTAAAGCCCATCCCAGAGCGCTCCAGCTCCGGTTTCGTCGTATAGAGTGGCTGCATGGCCTGCTCCACATCCTCAATTCCACGTCCATTGTCTTCCACAATCAGATCAATGCTGTCCTCTTGAATTCGCACAGAGATCTGTACCACACCCTCTGGATTTTCGTCATAACCATGGATAATGGCATTCGTAACAGCCTCGGATATAACGGTTTTGATTTCTTCCAGCTCGTCCATCGTAATATCGAGTTGCGAAATGAAGGCTGCAACTGCTACACGTGCGAATGCTTCATTTTGGCTCAATGCTGCAAACGACACTGACATAAAGTTACGCTGTACCATCATTACGCCACCCCCAGAACATGCAAAGCATCCGCTTCATTTTCGCGAAACTTGATCACCTTGAATAACCCGGACATCTCAAATATTCGATAGATCGTTGGATTGATCGAGCAGACGTACATTTCTCCAGATCGGGCAGAAATCTGCTTGTATCTTCCCAAAATAACCCCGATACCCGAGCTGTCCATAAACGTCAAGTCAGCTAAACTCAGCACAATATGACGGATAGTAGAGGTACGCAAAAGATCATCCGCCTTCTTGCGCAACTCCTCTGCCGTATGATGATCAAGCTCACCCTGCAAACGGATCACAAGCACGTCCTGCCGTGTCTCCATCGCAACTCGTAAACTCATAGCTGCCACACTCCTTCTCCCTTGATAGAAACTCTCTTTCTTCCTCGGCGAAACCAATTCCTGCCAGCCGACAAAAGAACAAAAAAATCGAGCAGCCGCGCCATTCCATTCGGGGCAACTCGATTCTTTTCGCGCTCATGCTGTCTGTTAGTAGCTAATCAAAATGCTCTTGGTGGTTCGCTTGAGAATCTCCCACATGTTGGCTTTATCTACCTGATCTTCCGGGAACAGATCGATTCGATTTACTTCCTTGCCATCTTTTGTACGGATGAAAATGTGGCCGATTACTTGGTTCTTTGCTATCGGTGCGTGAACCGCTTCCTTGATGACAATTTCCTTCTGGAAGGTATCAGCCGATTCTCCTTTTTTCATCAACAAACTAACTGCATGGGGTGTCACCGCATTGATTTGCGATTTCTGACCCTTATCTACTACGAGTGTGCGCACAGGTTCTCCCTTTTTGTACATCGGCGTCACCTGAAAGTGCGTGAATGCGTAATTGAACATGGTCGATACTTCATTGTTGCGTGTTTTTACATCAGGCTCACCCAAAACGACTGCAATGACACGCATGTTGTGGCGTTTGGCAGTCGCTGTTAAACAGTATTTCGCTTCGCCTGTGTACCCTGTTTTCAAACCGTCCACCCCTTCATAAAAGCGCACCAGCTTGTTCGTATTCACAAGCCAGAAGGGGCTTTCTGTATCTTTTCGCAAGTAGTCTTGGTACGTACCAGTGAACTTCGTGATGCCTTCGTGTTTTAAGAGCTCGCGTGACATGATCGCAATGTCTCCTGCCGATGAGTAGTGATTCGCGGCAGGAAGTCCATTCGAGTTGACAAAATGCGTATTTTTCATGCCGAGCTGCTGTGCCCGTTCATTCATTCGCGTGACAAAACTCTCTTCCGTTCCAGCCAAGTGCTCAGCCATCGCTACAGAGGCATCATTCCCTGAGGCAATCGCAATTCCTTTCAACATGTCCTCTACCGTCATTTCTTCACCGGGCTGTAGAAAGATTTGCGACCCGCCCATCGATGCTGCTCTTTCACTTGTTCGAACCTTATCGGTAAGCTTAAGTTCTCCCCGCTCCACCGCTTCCATGATCAAAAGCATGGTCATTACTTTGGTGATACTGGCGGGTGGCATTTTTTCATTGGCGTTCTTTTCATACAAGACTGTTCCCGTATCTGCTTCGATCATCACTGCGGATGAAGCTTGTGGGGCAAAATGATTGTCACTCTTTTGCTGTCCAGCCTTTTCTCTGGCAATCGCCATCGGAGAAAAGATGGTAAAGCACATAAGGAAGCATAGAGCGAGGTATCCATTCCGTTTCATAGCAGTCTCTTCCCTCCATTCATGGTTTTATTCTCACCATCAGGAAAGGAAAATATTCACACAAAAACGGCAAGATTATCTTCTCGAAAGCGAAAAAATCCCTTCCGCTACTAGCAGAAGGGACACTTTCTTAAATGACGAATCGGCTCACATTTTGGGTTAGCTCATCCGCCATTTTTTTCAATTGCTCTACGTTTTCATTAATGCGTGCAATTGAATTCAATTGTTCATCCACAGTCTCTACCACACCTGAAATGGATTCACTAATTTCATCCGACATGGTGGCAAGACGTTGCATGGAGTTCGTCACTACCTGATTACCAGCCGCCATCTCTTCCGAGGTCGCCGTCATCGATTCGCTTTGCTCGGCAGCCGATTGAATCTCTGCCACGATATTATGGAAAGCGGTACCCACAGACTCTACTGACTGCAAGCCTCCACTCACCATGGTAACGATCTCGTCCATATGCTTGCTCATATCCATTGCCTCATCATTGATCGAATGGGCAATGGCAGCGATACGCTCAGAGAAGGAGCTGCTTTCCTCTGCGAGCTTGCGAACCTCGCTGGCTACAACTGAGAAGCCTCGTCCAGCATCTCCAGCACGCGCAGCCTCAATAGCTGCATTCAGCGCCAACAAATTCGTCTGTGATGCAATACTCGTAATCATTTCAACGATGCTCGTAATTTCACGAGCCCGCTCACGAAGACTGTGCATTTGCCCAGCAGTACGCTCTACCTCACTAGTGGCACGTCTTACCGTATTGATTACGTTCTCGACTAACTCCATACCGCCTTGCGCTCTCTCAAACGTACGAGTCGTGGCAACCGATGTAGATTCGGCAGCCACAGCAACCTGCTCAACACCTTCCGATATTTCCGAGACGGTATTAGCCGTTGCTTGCACTTCATTCGTCTGTGTAGAGACGCGTTGGGCAATCGTCGAAATATTATCCGTGATGACGTTAATGGCTCCCTTGTTTTCTTGCGCAAATAGAGTCAGCTCATCTGTCGCTACGTTCAGTTGAGTCGCTTGTCCTTGTACAAGGGCAATCAGCTTTCGGAGTTCAGCTGCCATGTCATTCATTTTGCGGCCAACCATAGCCAGCTCGTCATTTCCGTTTACTTTTACGTTGATATTAAAATGTCCCGCGCCGATTTGATCCATATCCTGCGCGATCGCAAACAGAGATAATCGAATCCGTTTCGCAAACCACCAGATCGCCCAAACCGAGAGTCCGATGATCGGCAAGCTGAAGAGTACGAAATACAGCCACATTCCGTCTACTTCACCATACACCTCGTCAGTTCCCGTAGACAAAACGACATTCCATTTCAACAAGGGAATCGGTGCAAAAGCAGCAAATGAATCAATTCCATGGTCCGAGTACAATAAGCTGTTACTTGTCTCCTGCTTCATCAGGGCCAGCATCTTTTCATAATCTTTGTCCCCAGCCAGCACGAGCTTGTTGTTGTTGTTCGGATTTTGATGGGCCACAACCAAACCATCTTGGCGAACGACAAATGCGTAGCCATTCTCCATGAAAGAGATCTCAGGAATCTTTTGAATCATTTGATCAATCGTAAAGCCAACAACGAACAACCGGCTTGTATCATCGGCCTTTTCCCCAATGGGTGTCGCAATATAAAGAAAACTCTTGTTGCTACCTTCAACGATTTCTTCATCAGAAACGACCAAAGATTTCGTGGTTAGCGCTCTTTGGAAGTATTGCTTTTGCTTAAAGTCAATCTCATTTGTTCCGGTCAAGGAATATAGGGATTTCCCAGTAGAAGTGTCGATCAGATAGATTCTGGATACTTCTTTATGCGCCTGACGCAATAGGGTAAATTGCTCCATGATAAGCGGTTGCAGCTCTGTCATCATCACACGTTTGGATGCTGCCGATTTGGTCGAGTTCACAATCGCTTTCAAGTCATCTTCCATGCTATTTGCATGCTGGTCAGCCAGCATTTTCGCTTGGTTAGAGGTTATGCTAAACAATGTTGATTTCGAAAAGGAAAGGGCTATGTATTGCAAAGAACCGATAATAATAAGTACAAGAATTAGACCAAACACAATCATCTTTGTGGCAAGTGAGCCTTTTAGCTTTTCCGATGCTACTTGGCTAGTCAGGTTCACTTTTTTTAAGAGATTGGATATTCCCTCCTTCTTTTTCCATCGTGGCGACAAAAATTTGCTCATGCTACTTGCCCCCTTTATCACTGCTACGATTTTCCAGTGCAAGAACTCCGAAAAAATACCCCTGAAAAAACTGCCTCTGGGTACAATACCCATTTTTTTCAGAGGTAAAACCTCCCTTATGAAGGGAAACGAGTTCCGGGCTGCACGAGTAGCCTCGGAACTCGCTATTTGTAATTGATTTAGTTATACAAATGACAAGCAGCGAAATGTCCTGGCTCTACTTCTTTCCACACAGGTACGGATGCAGCGCATTCCGGCATTGCTTTCGGGCAACGCGTACGGAAATGACAACCACTTGGTGGGTTCATTGGGCTAGGTACATCGCCTTGCAGTACAATTCGCTCACGGTTACGCTCAATTTCTGGATCCGGGATCGGAATCGCAGACAACAGCGCTTGCGTATACGGATGGAGTGGCTTTTCATACAAAGCATCACTTTCTGCCAGCTCAACCATTTTCCCCAGATACATAACCGCTACACGGTCGGAAATGTATTTTACCATGGACAAGTCATGCGCAATAAACATGTAGGTCAAGCCCATTTTTTCTTGCAGCTGTTCGAGCAGGTTTACAACCTGTGCTTGTACGGATACGTCCAAAGCAGAGATTGGCTCGTCACACACGATGAATTTTGGCTCTACTGCCAATGCACGGGCAATTCCGATACGTTGGCGCTGACCACCTGAAAACTCGTGTGGGAAGCGGTTCATATGCTCAGGATTCAAGCTCACCAAGGAAAGGAGCTCCTGAATGCGCTCTTTGCGCTTTTGACCAGATGCAAGGCCATGAATATCCAGTGCCTCGCCAATGATATCCCCGACTGTCATACGCGGATTCAACGAAGCGTAAGGGTCTTGGAAAATCATTTGCATGTTGCGGCGCATCGCCTTCATTTCCTGCTGGTTCAAATTCATGATGCTCTTTCCTTCAAACAGGACGTCCCCTTCAGTCGCATCATACAGTCTCAAGATGGTGCGACCAGCAGTGGACTTTCCACAGCCTGACTCTCCTACTACGCCCAGTGTTTCTCCACGTTTGATTTCAAACGAGATATCATTCACAGCTTTCAGCGTGTTATCGCCAATGGAAAAGAATTTTTTTAGATTGCGTACTTCAATCAAATTTTCACGTTTATCCACTGATATCCCTCCTTCTACGCACGGTTCTGAGCAAGCGGATGTTGAAGCCAACAAGCTGCTCGCTGAGTAGTGCTGATGTCGTTCAGCTCAGGATCGATCTCTTGGCACACACGCATCGCTGATTCGCAACGCGCAGTGAATCCACAGCCAACTGGCGGACGCAGAAGGTCTGGCGGCGTACCAAAAATCGGTGTCAGTGGCTCGTCACGGTTCAAGTCAAGACGTGGTACCGAGCGAAGCAAGCCTTTGGTGTAAGGGTGTTGCGGATTATAGAAAATATCGTCAACGGTTCCAGTCTCGATCACTTTTCCTGCGTACATAACGATTACGCGGTCACACATCTCGGCAACAACACCAAGGTCATGCGTGATCAAGATAATGGAAGTGCCTGTTTTCTTTTGCAATTCTTTCATCAGGTCCAAAATTTGCGCCTGAATCGTTACGTCCAAAGCTGTCGTCGGTTCATCTGCGATCAACAGCTTCGGTGAACAAGCGAGAGCAATCGCGATCATCGCACGTTGACGCATACCGCCAGAGAACTCGTGTGGATATTGCTCCACACGTTTCTCAGGTTGCGGAATACCAACCATAGTCAACAGCTCAATAGCACGATCACGTGCTGCAGCTTTCGACATGTTTTGGTGCTTGATCAAACCCTCGGTAATTTGGCTACCGATGGTCATCGTTGGGTTCAAGGAAGTCATTGGATCTTGGAAAATCATCCCGATATCTTTACCGCGGATCGATTCCATCTCTTTTTTCGACTTCTTGACGATATCCTCGCCATTGAAGAGAATTTGTCCCTTTTTAATTTCACCTGGAGGCATAGGAATCAGCTTCATGAGGGTTTGAGCGGTTACGGATTTACCGCAACCGGACTCCCCTACAATCGCTACAGCCTCTCCGCGGTTGACGTGAAAATTCACACCGCGGACTGCTTTTACTTCACCTGCATACGTATGGAAGGATACGTGCAGGTCTTTTACATCAAGAATGCGTTCCATAACGACTATCCCTCCTATTTACGCAGGCGTGGGTCTACTGCATCGCGCAGACCGTCACCGAACAAGTTAAATGCCAAGATGGTCAATGAAATAAAGATTGCCGGGAATGTCAGACGCCATGGATAGTACTTCATGGCCGGCAAGCCCTCATTGGACATCGTTCCCCACGATGCAATCGGAGCCGAAACCCCTAACCCGATAAAGGACAAGAAGGATTCTGCGAAAATCGCGGAAGGTACAGTCAAGCTCAATGTTACGATGATTGGACCCAAAGCATTAGGAATCAAGTGTTTGAAGATCAGACGGTTAGCGTCAGCACCAAGGGAGCGCGCTGCCAGTACAAACTCTTGGTTTTTCAATTGAAGGATCTGACCACGCACAATCCGGGCCATACCGATCCATCCCGTTATCGTTAAAGCAATAATAATCGTTCCGACACCAGGCTCTAACACAACCATCAACAAAATAACAACCAGCAGGTAAGGAATCGCAAACAGGATATCCGCGATACGCATCATCATTTCATCGACTCTGCCACCATAGAAACCTGCGATACCGCCCCAGATCACACCAATGATCAGATCGATAAACGCTGCGGCAAGACCTACTTGCAGAGAGATACGTGCACCGTACCAGATTCGCTCAAATACGTCACGACCCAAGTCATCTGAACCAAACCAGTGTTCAGCAGATGGCTTCTTGTTCTTCCCAGCCAAATCGGTCGTAAAATAATCTTGTGGAGTAAGCCACGGAACCACAATGGCACATACGATCAAGGCAATAATAAAGATCATGGAAGCCATTGCAACTTTATTCATTCTCATACGGCGCCAAACGTCAGACCAGAAAGAGAGACTAGGGCGCTTGATTGATTCTGCTTGACGAAGGTCAACGGAAATTGGCTCAAAATGTTCTTTTGTCAAGTTTTGCACGTGTCATTACTCCTTTCCTGCGTCCGAAAGTTTGATCCGTGGGTCTACCAAGGTGTATGCGATGTCAACAATCAGAATCATCACAACCAGGATAATAGAGTAGAACACGGTCGTACCCATGATTACCGTATAGTCGCGGTTTGTAATGGACAATACGAATTCGCGACCAAGACCAGGAACACCGAAAATACGTTCAATAACGAATGCACCTGTCAAAATACCGGCAATCAGTGGACCCAGGTAAGTAACAACTGGCAAGAGCGCATTACGAATTGCGTGTTTTACTGTAATGGCAACAGTGTGCAATCCTTTTGCTTTTGCAGTTTTGATGTAATCTTGACCCATAACTTCAATCATATTGGAACGCGTCAAACGCGCGATAAATGCCATCGGTGATGCGGCGAGTGCCAATGAAGGAAGGATGGTGTACTCGAATCCTTCCCATTTCGCGATTGGAAACCAGCCCAATTGAATAGCGAAAATGTATTGGTAAAAGGACGCCAAAATAAAGCTTGGTACCGATAATCCCAAAACAGCGATAACCATTGCAGAATAGTCTTGCCATCTATTATGGTTTAGTGCTGCGATAACCCCTAACGTAATTCCACCAAAGATAGCGAGCAATAAAGCTTGTGCTCCCAAGTGAGCAGAAACAGGGAAACCACGATTAATCATGTCGTTAACATTCGAAGATTTCTCCGTAAACGACGGACCGAGATCCCAAGTTACTACACCTTTTAAATATTCAAAGTATTGTTCATGCAACGGCAGGTTCAGCTTGTACTTTGCCTCTAGTGCTGCCTTAATTTCCGGCGGGACCTGCTTCTCGGATGTAAATGGACCACCTGGTACTGCTTTCATGATGAAGAAGGTGGCCGTTACAATTAAGAAGAGCGAGATGAGCATAAAAATGATGCGCTTACCGAGATAACGGATCAACTAACTTACCCCCTTGGTAGATTTTTGATTGCTTTCACGTCCCATCTTTACACTGCGGAACGCTGCCGACACAGTGTAAAAATCGGCTGTGTAAATAACCCTTAGATCTCTTGCAATAAAGCTTCTCTCTCTATTTTCTCTTTGCTGGCAATCATGCCAGCTGGTATTTATGGGAAGGGCTTGCATAGCAGAGGGCATATGTGCAACCACATACCCTCTGCTGCAAATCCCGTTTCCTTCGTTATGAAATTACTCGATGTACGCGCCTTTCCAATCCACATCACCTAGGCCCGTTTGGTGAACACCTTTGACCTCTGGTTTCTGTACCCAAGATTGTGTGTACCAGTAAATTGGCATGATTGGCATTTCATCCATCAGAATCTGCTCCGCATCTGCCAAAATTTTCTTACGTTTCTCGAGGTCGGATTCCTTAGCGGATTGGTTCAACAACTCTTTATATTTTGCATTTTCCCAACGTGTATCGTTGTTTCCACCCATTTTATCCTTGAAGAGTTCCAAGAAGTTGATTGGGTCATTGAAGTCACCCAGCCAGCCCATCCGTCCAATCTGGAAGTTACCCTCATGCATATCTTCCAGGTAAACCTTCCATTCTTTATTCTCGAGTTTCACATCTACGCCGAGATTTTTCTTCCATTGGTCTTGGATGGCCTCAGCAATCTTCTTGTGAGCCTCAGATGTATTGTAGGATAAGGTAATCGCTGGCAACTTGCTCATGCCAACCTCTTTCAGTCCCTCTTCCAAAAGCTTTTTCGCATTTTCTAGATCCTTGTCTTTGAAATAGCCATTTGGATTCAGTACCATGGATGGAGGTACAGCGCCTGTTGCCGGGATTTGACCCGTTTGGAGAATGTTGTCGATCAAGGCTTGTCGATCGATCGAGTAGGCAAATGCTTTTCTTACTTTAATGTTATTAAATGGCGGCTTTTCGGTATTGAACTTGTACCAATACGTACCCGCGATTGGATTGGTTTGAATCTTGCCTTGCTCTTTCAATGCTGAAATCGCATCTGTTGGCAAAGCACTCATCGGTGCGCCAGCCCAATCGATTTCGCCATTTTCGAACATGGAGAGCTCTGTATTTTCGTCTTCTACCATGGAGAATTCGATTTTTTCGAGCTTTACATTGTCTTTATCCCAGTAATTTTCGTTCTTCACGAGCACCATCTTGCTCTTGTGCTCCCAAGATTCGATTTTGAAAGGACCGTTACCGACGTGCGAGCTTGCTTCGCCTGCCCACTTCGGATTTGCATCCAGTACTTTTTTGTTAACTGGGAAGTAAGTACGGAATGCGAGTAATTCCAGGAAGTATGGAGTCGGATTCTCCAGCTTAACTTCCAGCGTTTTATCGTCAAGTGCCTTCACGCCTACTTCATCAAGCTTTGCTTCGCCCTTATTTGCTTTTTCGCCATTCTTCACGTAGTACAGCTGATATGCGTAGTTGGAAGCTGTTTTTGGATCGAGAGCACGCTTCCAAGCATACTCAAAGTCATGTGCTGTTACAGGATCACCATTGCTCCATTTCGCTTCTCTGATTTTAAATGTGTAAGTGAGCTTATCATCAGAGACGGTATAGCTCTCAGCAGCAGCTTCATGCGGCTTGTCATCGGTTCCAATGCGGGTCAAGCCATCAAAGGTTGCCAAGATAATCGCGCCTGAAGTCGTGTCCTCTGCGAGCCCTGGATCAGTTGTAGGTGGCTCCGAGTGCAGGTTCATCTTTAAAACTTGTGGCTTCTTCTCAGCAGCTGGTGTTGCAGGCTGTGAAGGTGCTGGTGTACCTCCTGCCGGTGGAGCGGCAGTTTGTTGTCCTCCTCCGCACCCTGCCAGGGCGGTTCCTAATACAGCAATCGAGCTCACAAGTGCAAACACATTCTTTTTCAACGCAATAACCCCCAGTACGTTTTTCTTTTTTGTCTTTTTTCTGAAAATAAAGGACGAAAAAAAAACGAAAACTATACGAAGCTGCTTGACTTCGGCTGGAAGGCATCAACCCCTTTCATTGCAGGGTCACCTCGTCGTCTTGAACGAAAGAGAAGGTGTCTTTGTACTGCTTCAGTTCCAGTGAAACATCCGCAGCTGCAATTCCTTCAATTTGAGAGAGTCGTTCATTGACAAAGGTGATCAGCTCATCATTACTATGGAAACACGCTTGGATAATCAAGTCGTGCTTACCGCTATAAGCGCCTACAAAGCGTACTGCAGAAAATTTGCTTAATTTTTCTGCCACTTCTTTCTGCAAACCTAACTTTGTGGTTAACCCGATGATAGCCTGCACATGTAATCCTAATTTCTCTGGATCGGGTTGTATTACGAATTGGAAGACTCCGTCTTGTAAAAGGCGAGTGATACGTGATCGAATCGTTCCTTCACTTACGCCTAGCTGATGGGCGATTTCTGTATATGGGATACGCCCATCTTCATGGAGAATTTGCAGAATCTGTCTGTCGACATGGTCCAGCTTTTTCATAAATACGATTTTCTGGGAACCTCCATCATTTTTTTACGAATTTCGCAACAATCTTTTACAAACAGTCTAATACAATAAAAGTAATCGGAAATGATAGCGGTGTCAACGAAATTTGACAAGTAGAATAATAAAACTTTATAAAGTCAATCCGAACAGTAAAATATTTTTTATATAATAAAAAAACGACTTACATCTTACTATTGAATATGAAAAACTAGATTTAATCAACAATATTTTTTCGAGAAACTGTATTTTTACTCATAAAACAAGGCGTGCTCATGTGCTGTGCACGCCTTGTTTTATTTGATTGATCAACTAACATCCTACAATCTATGCTTCGATAATTTTATAGATCAACGGTCGTTCTCCGTCGATTGCCGTCGAAATCTGGAAGGCACCTTCCATTTCTTTCAACGCATTTTTCAGAAGTTGGTCTTCGTTGGCATGGATGGTGACCAAAACTTCTCCAGCCTTCACCTGATCCCCACGTTTTTTGTGCAGAACGAGACCTACTGCCAAGTCAATTGGCATTTCTTTTGTCAATCTGCCAGCCCCCAGGACAACAGAAGCATGACCGATCGCTTCCGCATCAATCGCACTTACAAAGCCGTCCTGTTCGGCTGTAACGGTATGAATGATCTTTGCTTGAGGCAGACGAGACAAATCATAGACGTCCTGCTTATTGCCGCCTTGAGCTTCTACCATTTCCGCCAGTTTATCTACTGCCTTTCCGGAAGCCATCAGGTCTTCGAGCTTCTTGCGTCCTTCTTCCACATCACCAACGAGGCCCCCCATTACAAGCATACGGGAACCAATAGACAACACTAGCTCGGTCAAATCGCGTGGACCTCTACCTGCAAGTGTCTCCACCGCTTCTTTCACTTCCAGTGCATTGCCCACAGCAAAGCCAAGCGGCTGGTTCATATCGCTGATAACCGCCACCGTTTTACGTCCTACTTGGCTGCCGATTGCAACCATCGCATTTGCTAACGTTTCTGCCTCTTCAATGCTTTTCATGAAAGCGCCCTTCCCTACTTTTACGTCAAGCAGGATGGCATCTGCTCCAGCCGCAATCTTCTTGGACATAATGGAGCTTGCAATCAACGGCACAGCCTCTACAGTAGCTGTCACGTCACGTAGAGCATACAGCTTCTTATCGGCAGGTGTCAGATTGCCAGACTGTCCAATTACGGACACGCCAATATCACGCACCTGCTGCAAAAATTGCTCGCGTGTGCGCTCTACTTCAAAACCTGCGAAGGACTCCAGCTTGTCGATGGTGCCTCCTGAGTATCCAAGGCCTCTTCCAGACATTTTTGCCACAGGAATACCCGCTGCCGCTACCAGTGGCGCAACAACAAGAGTAGTTTTGTCCCCTACTCCGCCTGTACTATGCTTGTCTACCTTAATTCCTTGCAGAGAAGACAGGTCAAGCTGTTCGCCTGACCCTGCCATTGCCAAGGTTAGATCTCCCGTCTCTCTCGCCGTCATGCCACGGAAAAAGACTGCCATTGCCCATGCAGACATTTGGTAGTCGGGAATACTTCCATCTGTATAGCCTGTCACCAGAAATTGAATCTCTTCTGTTGTCAGTTCTCCGCCATCACGTTTTTTGGCGATCATATCGACCATACGCATTGTTAATCCCTCCGAATCCGTTACTTACAATTTGGCTACGATACCGTTGACCAGAGCCAAGAATTGAGATTTTACCTTCTCTGTTGTTTCCATAACTTCATCATGGGACAGAGGCTGTTCCAAAATCCCTGCTGCCATGTTGCTAATGCACGAAATACCGAGCACCTTCACACCCATGTGTCGTGCCACGATTACTTCTGGTACAGTTGACATCCCTACAGCATCCCCGCCCAACAGACGAAGCATACGGATTTCCGCAGGAGTTTCGTAGGAAGGGCCTAGCAGACCTGCGTATACACCTTCACGAAGCTGTATTCCTTGTTCAGACGCAACTTCATGAGCGAGCTTGCGGAGCTGTTTGGAATAAGCCTCAGACATATCCGGGAAACGCGCTCCCAGTTGTTCATCATTTGCACCGATCAACGGATTGCGGAACGTCATGTTGATGTGATCCGAAATCAGCATGAGGTCGCCTGGATTGTAGCCTTCGTTAATTCCGCCAGCCGCATTGGTCACCATAATAATCTCTACGCCAAGCAGCTTCATGACACGGATTGGGAAAACAACAGCATCCAGTCCGTGCCCCTCATAAAAGTGGAAACGACCTTGCATGGCAACGACTTGTTTGCCTTGCAGCTTACCAATCACGAGTTGTCCTTTGTGGCCGACAACCGTGGACACAGTGAAGCCAGGGATTTCATGATAAGGAATGATCACTGGATTTTCGATTTCATCTGCCAATACACCAAGCCCTGATCCGAGTACGAGACCAATGGTTGGTTTTTCTGTCAATTTCGGTTCGATATATGCTACTGCGTCATGGAAATTTGCCAATTTAACTCTCTCCTTTTTTGTGTTTCTTCTATTATATAAATGTTTATTTTTACTTTACCTTTATAAACGATTCAGGAAGCTCTTCCCAATCACGGGAGCAGTTACTCCAAAATTGTCTGCGATGGTCGCACCCAAGTCCGCAAATGTCTCGCGGATACCCAAATGTTGTCCAGCTTGAATACCCTTGTGATAAGCAAGCAACGGAACGTATTCTCTGGTATGGTCGCTGCCATGATGTACAGGATCGTTACCATGGTCTGCCGTGATTACCAGCAAATCATTTTCTTGTAGCGCTTCCAAAAGCTCTGGAATACGAGCGTCGAACTCCATTAATGCATGACCATACCCTTCTGGATCACGGCGATGACCGAACTTCGCATCGAAGTCCACGAGATTGACAAAGGAAAGGCCCGTAAACGATTGTTTCATCGTGCCCAAAATTTGATCTACACCATCCATATTATCTTTGGTACGGATAGATTGGGTAACACCCTCTTCTGCGTAGATGTCGCTGATTTTGCCAATGGCAATAGAAGCAAGACCAGCATCTTGCAGACGATTCATGACTGTCGGAGCAAATGGTTTCACGGAATAATCATGACGATTTGCTGTGCGGCTAAAATTGCCTGGCTGCCCAACAAATGGACGCGCGATCACACGAGTAACTGCGAATTCATCACGAAGCGTCAACTCACGGGCTACCTCGCAAATATGGTACAGCTCTTCAAGCGGAACGATCTCTTCGTGTGCTGCCACCTGGAATACACTATCCGCAGATGTATAGACAATCACTGCACCCGTTTTCATATGCTCTTCGCCAAGCTCGTCGAGAATGTCTGTTCCAGAAGCGACTTTGTTCCCGAGCACCTTGCGACCGATACGCTGCTCAAATTCCGAGATCAACTCTTGGGGAAATCCGTCTGGATACGTGTTAAACGGAGTAGACACATGCAGTCCCATGATTTCCCAGTGACCCGTCGTCGTATCTTTCCCCATGGAGATTTCCTGCATTTTCCCATAATGGGCCATAGGAGCTGCTACTGGTTCAACGTTTTGTAGTGGTGCTATATTTCCCAAACCCAATTTTTCCAGGTTGGGCAATGAAAATCCTGCCACTCGTTCCGCAATATGACCTAAGGTATTCGCTCCTGCATCATTGAACTTAGGGGCATCAGGTTGTTCGCCAATCCCTACGCTGTCCATGACGATCAGAAAAACTCGAGAATATTGCATCTTAACGCCTCCTGTTTACCAGTCATTCATTTTCTATCATCAAGTCGTCAGACGTCTGACCTGATTCAGAAAATTTTTCTCCGCCCGACAATCAGGCGGAGTCGATCGTTTTTTCATACTCATGCTCGCGGATGTGTCTTGGCATAGATATCCTTAATCCGCGTTCTGGTTACATGTGTGTAAATCTGGGTGGTTGAAATATCAGCATGCCCAAGCATCTCTTGAACAGAGCGCAAATCGGCTCCATTTTCCAATAAATGAGTGGCAAAAGAGTGGCGAAGCGTATGGGGTGTAATCTCAGCACGGATGTTTGATTTTTGGGCATATCGCTTAATAATTTTCCAAAAACCTTGCCGCGTAATTTGTTTGCCCAAGTGATTCAGAAATAATGCAGTATCGCCAGTTCCTTTTACCATCTTGGGGCGCCCTGCCTGCAAATAGTGGCGAACCATTTGAATGGCAACTGAGCCTAACGGAATGATTCGCTCTTTTGAGCCTTTTCCCAAGCATTTGACAAAGCCCATATCCAGATTCACATCAGCACTATCCAGATTGACTAACTCCGAGACACGAATGCCTGTCGCATATAAGAGCTCAAGCATTGCCTTGTCCCGCAGCCCGGCAGGATGATTGACAGGAGGACTTTCCAAAAGACGTTCCACTTCCTCAACAGAGAGCACTTTCGGCAAGCGTTTCTCGATCTTCGGTGTTTCCAGATGGATGGATGGGTCTTTGTCTATGTATTTATCCCGAATGAGAAACTGATAAAACGCCCGTATCGATGCCATGTTGCGAGAAAGCGTTGCTGTAGCACGTCCTTTTTCCCGTAAAACAAGTAAGTACCCAATGATGTGCGTCCGAGTAGAATCCTCTACGCGAGTGACACCTTGCTCTTGTAAATACGAGGTAAAGGCCACCATATCCCGTTGATAGGATTCCAGGGTATTTCTCGATAACCCTTTCTCCACAGTCAGGAAATGAATAAACTGATCAATCAGACTGTCCATGAAGCTGTCCCCTTCTAGCTGATAAGTATCTTGTATTGCTTTCCACAAAGAAAAAGAAACTCCTGCTTCTCCAGATAAAAAACTCAAACCTGCATTACTCTCCCGTTAAAAAAAAGAGCTGTAGTCGTGCAACATATCCGTCAAAATCCTGTGTCTGAGAGGTATTGATCACTTTTACTACCTTCACCGCGTTACCATGCGGTTCATGATATGGGTTTGCCGGGAGAAATTTGTCTGCTAGCAACGTAATGATGCCATAGGAGAGCAAGGTACAGGTAATGAATAGAAGCAAAAAACGAAGCCCCTCCATCAAGCGGCGATAAGAGACCTTCATCCGTAAGCCTCCTTACAGACTTTCTTTCATTTATATGCACTTGTCCCCTACTCCATTCGAATCGATCCTCTCTTAGGATTCCACAGGAATAGGTCTGCCATTACAAAAGCTCCCAAGGAAAAAAGAAAAACTTCTCCGTTCCCAGAGAAGTCGACTTTATTTGAAGTCCTCCACGTTCACTTTATCTACACAACGATTGCAGATCCCGTAGAAGGTCAATCGGTGGTCGGTAATATAAAAGTTGTAAACATTCTTGACTTTTTCTTCTGCTGTGACAAGCAGATCTTCAAAAATTTCATCCACCGTACCGCAATTAAGGCAAATGAGGTGATGATGGTGATAGGCAGCATTATCATCACGAAGATCGTAACGAGCTACGCCATCGCCAAAATTCATTTTATGAAGGATCTTCAGTTCGCTCAACAGCTCTAATGTCCTGTATACGGTTGCAAGCCCGATTTCCGGTGCTTTATCCTTCACCAGCAAGTAAACATCTTCCGCACTCAAATGATCTTCTTCATTCTCCAACAACACGCGAACAGTGGCTTCACGCTGTGGTGTCAGCTTGTAGTTTTGTGAATGCAACTGCTGCTTAATTTTCTCTAATTTTTCTTCCAACATTAATGCCCCTCCCCGCTCGCATGAAACCTGTTCCTATTATAGTAGAGGGGCATCGAATAAGTCAAATGCATAAGTTCTTACCTGAGAATTATTCTTAATTAAGTACGAGCTGCATCAGCCTTGGGGAGATGAAGGTTTCAAACAAGGCTGCAATCGTCAATACCGCCAGCATGCTAAGAACAAGAACGGTATAGCCCATAAAATGCGGCATGATAACATCCCTTTTACTTAGCACTCTCGTCCGTATGAGTCGAAGCGAGAACGAAATTCCGCTGACACCTACAATAAAAAGGGCAGGGACGACTAATAAATTTTGCGGGAGAACACCCACCATGGCAAATGTTACCCCTTGCCATTGGAGCTGACTCACCAAAAAACCAACAGTGAAACCAACCACGACTCCTTTTAAGAAGAGCATCAACAAAATCATAGGCAACCCAATAATGGATAATCCCAGCACCCACATGATCGCTATGGTTTTGGCATAATGACCAAACGCCTGCTGAAAATGGGCACTGGTCTCAGGGATGCCATCACTGCCAAGACTGTTGAAAAAATATTGCAGAAAACCGTACAGCTCCTGCTTCTGTGATAATGGCAATGAATTGACGAGGACGGCTCCGAAAATAATGCCCATCGTAAACAGGACGATCGTGAACCAGTAGAGTGACTGATGCTCTCTCGCATAGGATTGGATAGTTTGTCCGACTCGTGAACGCACGCTTCGTCGCCTCCCGCTTGGCTGATTACTGTACAGCTTATGCGGACGAGTTCCACCCTATGACAACCTACATCGGGACGATCTTTCCGTAAGTACCGGCGCCGCCCTTTTGAATGGAGAGCTTTCCCTCTCGTGCTTGTACGATAAGTGAAGCGATTTTCTCGCCGACCACATGGGTGAGCTCTTCTTCAGTCGCACGATGCAGCACGTTCATCTGTGTACCAAACGACCGATACAGCTTATCCAATAATTTCGGACCAACTCCCGGAATGAATTCCAACGGGATTTGCTCGATATAAGGAGGACGGAACGTCGGATGCTGGCCAACCTCTACATCCGCCAGCTGATCAATGCGCGCTGCAACCCCTCGCACAATTCGTTGAAAGCCGCATTCCGGACATTTGCCTGAGGCATCCGCCGCGAGTAAGGACTGGCACCCTTGGCAAGCCGTTTGATGATACTTTCCAAGCTCGGGATGCAGACCATAATTCACATGAACCCCTCTTCCACCGTTGCGCTTAATCGCTTTCACCCACTCTACGAAGGACCGCTCTTGCATATGCATCGCTTGATATTCCCGGCCTATCTTCGCCAGAGAATGGGCATCTGAGTTTGTGAGAAAGGTTTTGTCATGGAGCTCGGATATGCGGTCCGCCATAGTAGTATTGGCGCTCAATCCGAGCTCAACCGCATACACAAGCGAAGGATCAAGCACTTCGGCCATCGAATCTGTACAACTTCCGTACATCCCTTTATGTGGCGTAAAAATATGGGCCGGGATCATAAGGCCCTGCAATTGGTGGACACAGGCTTGCAATTCCCTTAGTGAGGTGTAAATACGCTGAGAGCTTAATTGCACATTTTTGCAGTGTTCAGACAGCCATGCGGTAAATTGCTTCATTTCTTGCAGCTTCGGCAAATAAACGAGAAAATGAGCTGCACCACGTCCTGGCTCTTTGATTTCTACTTCGCACCCCAAGATTAACAACGTATCTTTGTAGGAAATTCCTCCATCCTCCTGTTCAGTCGCTAATCCCTTTTCCAACAGATCTACCAGCTCATCCTGAACCTCCGGCGAATGTGCATCGATAATTCCGATGACATCCATCCCTTTTTTATCTGAGGCCTCCTCCAAAATTTTGGTGAGAGTCATTTGGCGAGAAGCCGTTATTTTCACAGGTTTACCCGTCCACGTACCACCGATGTGAATATGCATGTCACAAAAATACGAGGTAAGCATGGTACTAGCGACGCTCACGCAGCATTTTGTTTTCCCATGCAAACAATGCCACTACTGTCTTGGCATCTCGAATTTCTCCACTTTGATGCAGAGCATGTGCTTCCTCCAGTGTCACTTCCAGCACATCAACGAACTCATCCTCGTCCGGCTTGCTTTCTCCTTTTTTCAAACCAGTAGCCACAAAAACATGCAATATTTCATCCGCGAAGCCTGGCGATGTGTAAAAAGAGCTAAGCGGTGTGTACTGACTCGCAACGTAGCCTGTCTCTTCCTCCAGCTCGCGAATTGCACATGCGAGCGGCTCTTCCCCTGGCTCCAGTTTTCCCGCTGGGATTTCTACAATCGTACGCTCCAATGGCTTGCGGAACTGTCGAACCACAACCATTTTGTTATCATCTGTTATCGGCAATACAGCAACCGCTCCTTGGTGATTCACGATTTCTCGCTTCGCTGTGTTGCCATTTGGCAGAAGTACCTCATCTACCTTGACCTTGATAATTCTTCCGTCATAAATCGGTTGACTCGAAATGGTTTTTTCATATAAGTGATCATATTTACTCACGGTCGTCATCATCCTTTTTTCGTGAAGTCGTTCTAAATCGTCGATTCCCTCCATAAGTTGGGAGCATAGAGCTTGTCCACCTTATTGTATCGGAGGAGATCATGAATGAAAACATATGTTAGCGAAAAGCAATTGCGTATGGTAGGGAAAGCTTGGGAGATCAAGGCTGCGCTTCGTTCCTGGTCAAATAAAGACGCAACCCTTCAAGAGTACTTGCTGAGACGGGCAAATGCGGGACGTCGTTAACGGTTTGGACGATATAGCCCAGACTGTTTCCTACAAAATCGGCTGCCATCCATGCCGTTTGAAAAGGCGCAGGGTCCTCTTGCCAATTTCGCCCCATTGTAGAAAAGGACAAGCCATACCCCTTTTCCAGTGATGCCAGTTCTGACAGGTCTGGGACTTTTCCCTTGATGAAAATGTGCTTCTCCCCAACTTCTATTGTCTTCATTTGCCGCGAAAGGATTTCATCTCTTTCATCCCCGAAAATCGGGATTGTAACCAGAGCAGGGCAAAGAGCAAATCTGTTTACGATCGATACGGTATGGTGACTGACACCGTAATGTCTGGCACGTTGGTCCCCAAAGCTGATTCTGGGAATAAAAAAGGGTATTCCTCCAAGAGTGGATACGGCATGAATGACCTCAGCTAACTGAATTCCCGAGAAGCCATAAGATGTACCCGTACCTGCTACCCCAGGTCCCAGCATACAAATAATGATATCGGCATGCTCTACATGGCGTGCTGCCAATAAGCCACTATGAATCGTCAAAGACTCACGATCTCCGCCCCACGCATGACCAGTCGTCACTGTCGCATCCAAGCCCCCGATTGCTTTTAATAGATGGACGTGCTGGCTCAAGGCAATCGGCAAAGATGCGCCGTCCGGCATCACATATACGATACGGGCATTTGGATTTTTTTTACGCAGGGCAAGGACAGCAACCGGTAGAAGACTGTGCAGCTCGCTGATCAAAACAGGGGTACCTTCCAAGGATAAGTCTTCTTGCAGAAACAAATGGTGGTAAGGACTGGCCTGTTCTTCTACCGAATCAACCGCAAGCTGCCATGGCGAATAGCGCATTTTCATGACATGCCCCCACTCATTCGGAAGGACATCCGTTTCCTCTGGTTGTGTGACCTTTCCTACTACAAAGTGATAACCGCCTGTCCCCAATTCAAGGCGAACAGCGGTTATATTAATCAAAAGTAAATCGCCACTTTTATAATCCTCCTGCAAAAAAGACAGCACTCTCTCCATTTTGAATCCCGCAACCGATTCTATCCGAACTTCGAGTAGCTGCATCCCTTTTTGCTTTTCCAGAACTTTTTGGACCGTCCCTACCACCAAACGGAGCACTCAGCCTCCCCCTTTCATTCCTGACTCGTCCCCGAGCTTTCTATTCAGTCTATGATGAACAGTGGTTGTCTCAATCATGCAAACAAGTAAACGAACGAACAAAAAGGCCGGAACCCCTCGCAAGGAGATTCCGACCTCTTTTGGTTACTCTTGTACTTCTGCAATAACAGCAAGCACCAGCTCAGCCGCTTTGTTCAATTCAGCGATTGGCATGCGCTCGTTTTTTGTATGGATTTCTTCATAGCCAATGGCAAAGTTTACGCTTGGCACGTTGTAGCCGTTAAATACGTTACCGTCGCTTCCGCCACCGCTTGCAACCAGCTCAGGATTGCGGTCTACACGTTTAACCGCCGCAATCGCTTTTTGTACAACTGGCGTTTCTTCGTTGAATTTGTAGCCGTGGTACATAAAAATAACCTCATTTTCGCAAGTCGCACCCATCTCAGCTGCCACTTCTTCAAATGCTGTTGTCATTTTCTTCACTTGCGCTTCCAACTTGTCCATTACCAAGCTGCGAGCCTCGGACCAAATTTCCACATAATCCGTTACGATATTGTACGCTTTTCCACCTTCAAAGCGACCGATGTTTGCTGTTGTGTCTGCATCGATACGGCCCAACGGCATACGGGAAATAGCTTTACTAGCAACCGTTATAGCACTGATGCCATCCTCTGGATTCACACCTGCATGCGCTGCTTTGCCGTGGATTTTGGTTACGATGCGGTATTGACCAGCACCAGCTACTGTAATTTTTCCGACTGGACCTTCTGAATCGAGGATGAAGCCCATTTCTGCCTTCAGCAGGCTGGAATCCATTGCGCGGGAGCCAACAAGTCCGGACTCTTCTCCCACAGTCAATACAACTTGGATCGTTGGATGTGGCAGGTTTTGCTCTTTCAAGCTGCGAATACCTTCAAAGATCGCCGCGATTCCTGCTTTGTCATCTGCACCGAGGATCGTTGTTCCATCAGAATAAATGTAGCCATCGCGAATTTGAGGCTTGATTCCGTTTCCTGGTACGACCGTATCCATATGGCTGCTAAACAGGATGGTTGGACCTTTTCCAGTTCCCTCCAACGTTGCGATCAGATTGTTGGCACCATGTCCGGTTTTCGCTGCTGCGTCATCCTCTTCTACGGTAAAGCCCATCTCAATCAGCTTTTTTTTGAGAACCTTGTTGATCTCTGCTTCGTTCTTCGTTTCACTGTCAATCTGGACGAGCTCCAAAAATTCATTTAACAAACGCTCTTGGTTGATCGTACTCACACTCGTTACCTCCTGATTGTACTGCCCGATTTTGGTACATATTCACAAGTTCCAGTATACCGCAAAAAATTTTTTTCTACTACGTAAACGCCTATGATTCTTTCGGATATTGGCACAGCTCATACAAAACGCCATTTGCTGCCTTCGGATGCAAAAATCCAATCAACGCATCATGCGCACCCGCTTTGGGGATCTCGTGAATAAGGGGTACACCTTGCTCTTTTAATGTGGCTAAACGAGCCGTAACGTCATCTACATCAAAAGCAATGTGATGGATGCCTTCGCCGCGCTTTTCCATAAATTTTGCTATCGGACTCTCATCACTCAACGGCTCTAGTAATTCAATATGACTTTCACCGATCTTTAAAAATGCCACCTGTACTTGTTCGCTCTCTACGATTTCGGTTCCAACCAACTCCAATCCCAATTGCTCGGTATAAAAGGGAAGCGTCTTATCCAAGCTTTTTACCGCAATGCCAATATGGGCAATTTTTTTCGGTGCGCTCATGAATCATCATCCTTTTGTAAGTGGTTGTCTCATTGGCTGCAATTCGGTACAATTTCAGCATAGGCAAAAAAAGAAAGCCAATGATATCCTTTTCTTCATTCTAGCACAGCCACTTACAGAATCACCTGATAATTTCCTCTACATTGAAAGGAGGTTTGATTAGAATGAGACACCAATCGCTCTTTGCCAAAATCCTGATCGGCATTCTAATACTCTCACTCATCGTTCCCACGTTTTTTTACTTTCAATAAACGAGGGATGATCAACAAGTAAAAACCCCTTTCCGACCGAAAAGCGGAAAGGGGTTTTTCGTTTATCCCAGCTTGTTTTTATTTGTATACGTATACGCTTGGAGCAGCCCAGCCGACTTTGTAACCAAGATTATCAGTAACGGTACGGATTGGAATCATTGGCATACCGTTTTTGAGGACAACAGGTGTTGGCAGTTGAATGTCTGTTTTCCCTACTTTTGCTGTTTTCGACCCAACTGTAAACTTCACGACTTTGGTTCCACTGATAACAGCAACGCTTGAATTGTTCCATTGCGTAGTCAGTGCCAGAGCTTCTTTAAAGAATTGAGCTGGAACCATGGTCGTATTTCCTTCAATGTAAGGAGCTACAGAGAGAGGATACGTTTTGCCGTGCAGGGTGAAGCTTGCTGTATTTACTTTAAAGGAAGCCGAGTTCGCTGGAATTGCTGTCGACGGTTGTTGCGGCTGTTGTGGTGTAGGCGTTACAGGCTTTGTTTGAGCCGGGGTAGGCATTCCTACACCAACAATACGAGAAAACAACAAGCCTCTTTCTTCGGACGTAAATACGCTAATGCTATATGTGTTTTTCACAGCAGGGTTTACGATGTTCGCTGCTGGATTGATCGCAATATTAGCGACAGTTGCCGCAGGAATATCCTGAGACGGATAAATCAGAACGTTTTGTCCACGAACGGCAACAAAATTCGAACCTACACCATTCACAGAGATGTTAGCTGGCGCGATATAAGCCGGTACCTTGTAGCCCACTGGGAATACGATCTCGATGAAATCACGCTGCTTTTGCAGACCAACACCCATTCCTTTGATTGCTACATTCACACCCGTCTGCTTGCCAAGTGCATTTTGTGTCAATGCGATGGTTGCGGTGCTATTGTTAATACCAGTATTTGGTGTAGGTACTGGTGTTGTTGGGTTAGTAGGCGTCGGATTGGTTGGCGTCGGGGTCACCGAAGAGCCACCGATGCTGAAGGATTTGGATTCCAAAGTTCTTCCGGAAACAGTAGCCTTCAACGTGTAGCTACCAGCCGTTTTTGGATTCGAAATCCACGCTCCGTAAGTCACTTCAACCTTCACTTTGCTAGTCGCTTTGAAGCCTGTTGGTGCAACCAAGGCGACTCTGTTTCCGACTGCAGTTGCTTTCCTCGCTGCTTTCCCGTTGATCAAGAAGTCGGATGCTGTCAAAATGCCCGGTACCATATCAGACGACGGGAACTCAAGAACCAGTTCTCCATCTTCTTTCAACTCTTTGCTGCCGAAGTCAGCATCAAACGTGTAGCTAGTGCGAGCTCCTACTCCTGGATCAGACAAATTAACCGTAAAGCTGTCGGAAGCGTTTGAGCTGGAGCCGTTTTTCGTAATTTCGAATGTATCTGACTCATATGTCGTACCATCGTATTTCACTTTGATAACATATTTGTCACCGGAACTTGGATTCTCAATGCCAGCAGCTTTGTCAAATTCCAACGTAATGTAATCATCTGAGTCTGCTCCACTCGGAATCTTGATATCTACCGAGCTACCGCTAACACTAACGGATTTCGCTTTCGTACCGTTTACCTTTACATCGTCTTCATCAATGCTCGAAGGCAGCATGCCTTTCTCTGGGAAAGTGACGGTAATGGTGGAGTTCGTCTCCAGCTCATCGTTACCCTTCAGAGAAATTTTGCCGAGCTTGAGGCTTACTTTATCGCCTGCTGCTTTGCTGCTCAGCGTTACGCTGTAATCGTTTTTGGACTTGCTACTGCTGCTGGAGCTGCTTTTTTTGATCTCAACTTCGTCTGTGTCAGAGCTTTCATTTTCTGTTTCTACTTTTACATCATATGTACCTTTATCATCAGGATTGGTGATCCCGCTTTTAATGGTAAATGAGATTTTATCTCCTTCATCAAAATCCTCATCCACCGTGATAATCACTTCATTGTCATCGACTTCAACTTTTTTGACATCGATTCCGGAAATATCTTTCTTACTGATCTTTTTATCCACATCGAAATCATCGTCGAACTCAACCGTGATGGTATCTCCACTCGACAAGTCTTCTTCAAGCGTGAATTTAATATCATAGTCACTTTCTTTACCGGCACCATCGTTGTCAGCTGATACATCCAATTTTTCAATAGCATATGCTTGCGGTACTGCAACAAAAGGTGTAGCGGCCAGCGCTGATGCCAGCACTATTGGTAGTGCTTTTTTACTTTTCTCCATGTTTTTCCTCCCATAATTACCGTTAATCTGGAAAACCCTCTAGCATGACGCTACCAGTCTACCACAAATGCTATCAGGTGGGAATCATTTCTATGTCATTTATGAGACTTCCTGGCTCCAATTGTTAAGACGAAGATGACTCGGAAAAAGTTACATACGAAGTGATCCATTTGGAAAATTTTTTTGGTGATTCTTTTATCAAAAAAACCAGGTCTTTGCTTGACCTGGTTTTTCGACACTCTAGTACAGCTTGGTATCCGGTCCTACATTCTCAAGCTTTTGTTTCACACTCTGCAGGAATCGCCCGCAAACCAGACCATCCAGCACGCGGTGATCCAAGGACATGCACAGATTAACCATAGAACGCACTGCGATCATGTCGTTAATGACGACAGGGCGTTTCACAATGGATTCGACACTTAGAATCGCAGCTTGCGGAGCATTGATAATCGGCTGGGACAACACAGAGCCAAAGGAGCCTGTGTTGTTAACCGTAAAGGTCCCGCCTGCCATGTCATCCATCGTCAATTTCCCCGCACGGGTGCGTGCTGCCAGATCATCGACTGCCTTCGCAATGCCAAGAATTGATTTTTGGTCAGCATGCTTGATGACAGGAACATAGAGAGCCTCTTCCGTAGCTACTGCGATGGAGATGTTGATGTCCTTTTTCACAATGATTTTGTCATGAGCCCATGTGGAATTGATCATCGGGAACTCTTTCAACGCTTCTACAACCGCTTTGATAAAGAACGGTAGGAACGTGAGGTTGAGGCCTTCTTTTTTCGCAAATTCGCCTTTTGCCTGATTACGGAAGTTAACGAGATTGGTCACATCTACTTCGACCATCGTCCAAGCGTGTGGAGCTTCATGCTTGCTCTGTACCATCCGGTTTGCAATCGTACGACGAATCGACGTTACAGGTACAACTTGATCACCACTTGCAACCGGAATATCTACGGAAACAGCAGGAGTCGTAGCTGGTGCTACCGGTGCAGGTGTTGAAACGACAGTAGCTTGTTCGACCGCCGCTACGGGAGCCTGCGCGACTGTTTCTTTTACTGTCTCAGCTGGCTTTTGGCCGCCCGCGTCGATAATCGCTTGGACATCTTTGCGGGTAATGCGACCGCCTGCTCCAGTCCCTACAACACGGGACAAATCAATGCCATGTTGCTGTGAGAGCATGACAACAGCAGGTGAATAACGTTGTTTTGGCCCATCGACGACTGGTGCTTGTTGAATGGATACAGCCGGTGTAGCTGCCTTTGGCTGCTCGGTTGCAGGCGTTTGTGGAGCCGGAGTTTCCGTCGTGCTAGCAGGCGCTGCAGTTCCACCTTCTGCACCACTTTCTTCTATATAGAGGATCAATGTGCCGACAGCGACTGTCTCGCCTTCTGGCACGACGATCTCCGTAACGCGTCCTGAAACGGTAGAAGGAACCTCTGCGTTTACTTTATCCGTCGTTACTTCAGCCAGTGAATCGTATTTCTTGACTGTGTCGCCTACATTGACCAGCCATTTGCTGATGGTGCCCTCGGTCACGCTCTCTCCGAGCTGGGGCATTAGTACTTTCGTTGCCATGATCCTTGGTCCTCCTCGCCTTAAAAGTTGGCCAGCTCGCGCATTGCTTCCAATACTTTTTCCGGGTTCAGCATAAAGTATTTTTCCATCGGCGGGCTGTATGGCATAGCTGGTACATCTGGACCACAAAGACGTTTAATCGGTGCATCCAAATCGAACAGGCAATGCTCCGCTACAATAGCAGCTACCTCGCCGCCTACGCCGCCTTCTTTGTTGTCCTCGTGTACGATCAATACTTTGCCTGTCTTCGAAGCCGCTTCTACGATCGCTTCTTTGTCCAACGGATACAGTGTGCGCAAATCGAGAACATGCGCGCTAATGCCTTCTTGTGCAAGCTTTTCCGCAGCTTGCAGAGCGAAGTGCAGAGTCAAGCCATAGGAGATCACTGTGATGTCTGTCCCCTCTCGCTTGACGTCCGCTTTGCCAATCGGCAGAACGTAGTCGTCCTCAGGCACTTCGCCCTTGATCAAACGATAGCAGCGCTTGTGCTCGAAAAAGAGTACCGGATCTTCATCGCGAATAGCTGCTTTCAGAAGACCTTTTGCATCATAGGGTGTCGAAGGTGCCACTACTTTCAAACCTGGGGTGTTCGTGAACATCGCTTCCACAGATTGTGAGTGGTAGAGTGCACCGTGAACCCCGCCACCGAATGGGGCACGAATCGTGATCGGGCAATGCCAGTCGTTGTTTGAACGATAGCGCATTTTCGCCGCCTCACTGACAATTTGGTTCACTGCTGGCATGATAAAGTCCGCAAACTGAATTTCTGCGATTGGGCGCATACCGTAAGCGGCCGCACCAATCCCTACACCGACAATTGCGGATTCAGCCAGTGGCGTATCAATCACGCGCTCCTCGCCAAACTCTTCAATCAATCCGTTTGTCGCACGGAAAACCCCACCGCGAACGCCAACGTCTTCTCCGAGGATAAACACGTTGGAATCACGACGCATTTCTTCACGCATCGCCATTGTAATTGCATCAATAAAAGAAATGACTGCCATAAAAGATCCCCCCTTATTCCCCGTATACGTATGTCATAGTCGATTCTGGTGTTGGATATGGCGCGTTTTCTGCATATTCAGTGGCTTCATCCACTTCCAGTTGTACGCGAGCAAGCATATCTGCTTCCTTATGTTCATCCAAGAGTCCGATCTCTCTCAAATACTCAGCGAAAACAATCAACGGGTCCTTTTTCTTCGCTTCTTCCACTTCTTCTCTCGTACGATACACACGATCGTCATCGTCGCTAGAGTGCGGAACTAGGCGATACATAACGGCTTCGATCAGCGTCGGCCCTTGACCACTGCGGGCACGTTCAACCGCTTCTTTCATGACACGATATACTTCAATCGGATCGTTTCCGTCCACACTGACTCCCGGGAATCCGTAACCGATCGCACGGTCTGCTACACTTTCACAAGCCAACTGCTTTTTCAGTGGTACAGAGATCGCGTATTTGTTGTTTTCGCAGAAAAAGATAACCGGGAGCTTGTGGACACCCGCAAAGTTCGCACCTTCGTGGAAGTCTCCCTGGTTGCTGGAGCCTTCTCCGAACGAAGCATACACAACAAAATCTTCTTGCTTCATTCTACCCGCCAAAGCCATTCCGACTGCGTGTGGGACTTGAGTCGTCACAGGGCTTGAACCCGTCAAAATATTGTACTTCTTGCCACCGAAGTGACCTGGCATCTGTCTACCACCGCTATTCGGATCTTCTGCTTTCGCAAAAGCGGACAACATACAATCACGGGCTGTTTGGCCAAAGACCAGCACCAAACCAAGATCGCGATAGTACGGGCACAAGAAATCTCTGTCTTTCTCCATGGCAAAAGCGGCTCCCACCTGAGCTGCTTCCTGACCCTGGCAGGAAATCACGAACGGTACTTTGCCCGCACGATTTAACAGCCATTGGCGCTCGTCAATTTTTCTGGCCAATAGCATGTAATAATACATGTCAAGGACTTGCGCATCGGTCAATCCCACTTGCTCATGTCGCTTGGTTGTCATCGTTACATACCCTCCTTGCTAATTGTGTATCGCTTTTCCGTCGACAGCCTGCGCTGCCTCCATGATTGCTTCGGATAAAGATGGATGCGGGTGAATCGTCTGACCGATCTCCCACGGAGTCGCATCCAGTACACGGGCCAAGCCCGCTTCAGAAATCATATCTGTCACATGTGTACCGATCATGTGAACCCCTAACAAATCATTCGTCTTGGCATCAACGACCAACTTCACAAAGCCGTCATTCTCACCGTGAATCAGCGCTTTGCCCAGCGGCTTAAAGCTGAACTTGCCGATTTTCACATCGTAGCCTTGCTCTTTTGCTTCTTTTTCAGTGAGTCCGACATTTGCGACTTCAGGTCGGCTATACGTACATTTCGGAACCTTGGTGTAATCCATCGGGTGCGGGTTTTGTCCAGCCATGTGCTCTACCGCAAGTATTCCTTCATGCGAAGCAACATGCGCCAATTGCAGACCACCAATAACATCACCAATCGCATAAATATGGGGCTCTGCAGTCTGGAAAAATTCATTAACCACGACTACTCCGCGCTCGACTTTGATTTCTGTTGCTTCCAAACCGATGTTTTCTACATTCGCTTGGCGTCCTACTGATACGAGTACCTTTTCAGCTTCAAAGGTTTGGACTCCATCCTTGACTTCCGCCTGAATAGAGACTTTGCCTTCCCCTTTTTCCAACGATTCAGGCAGCACCTTTGCTCCCGTCACGATGTTGACTTTCCGCTTTTTCAAAAGACGAGCCAATTCCTTGCTCACTTCTTCATCCTCAAACGGCAATATACGGTCGGCGTACTCCACAACAGTCACTTCTACCCCGAAATCATTGAGCATGGAAGCCCACTCAATCCCGATGACACCGCCACCAACGATGACAACAGAAGCAGGCAATTGCTCCCACTGCAATGCTTCATCGCTAGTTACCACATAAGCTCCGTCGATGACCAAACCTGGAAGTGTGCGTGGACGTGAACCCGTTGCCAGCAAAAGGAATCGTGGAACGATCATTTCTTGGTCCCCGTTTTCCTTTTCAATGCGCACAGCACCTGCCTGCGGAGAAAAAATGGAAGGCCCCATCACTCTTCCAAAGCCTTCAAAGACAGTAATGCTGCCTTTTTTCATCAAGTATTGAATCCCTTTGTGAAGTTGGTCGATAATGCCCTGCTTACGCTCTTGTATTTTTGTGAAGTCATAGCCTACTGCACCTGCCGAGACTCCGTATTTGTCAGCTTCCTTCAGGGTGGAGAATACTTCTGCACTGCGCAATAGCGCTTTGGATGGGATGCAACCACGGTGTAAGCAAGTACCACCGAGCTTTTCTTTTTCCACGATTGCTACCTTCATTCCCAATTGGGAAGCGCGGATTGCCGCTACATAACCGCCGGTACCTCCCCCGAGGACGACTAAATCAAACTCTTGAGACACCACGATCTCTCCTTTCATTCGGAAAGCTAACCTGCGTATTAACGAGAATATGAATATTCAAAGAAAATCGTTTATGTATTCCCGACCGCCCTCCATCGAAGAGCGGACAGGAGTATGAACTTACTAGAGAAACGAGATTAGCGCTTGTAAACAGTCTTGCCGTTTTGCAGGAAAGTATTACGTGATCTTGCAACACTTGCAATGCGTTCTTCTGCCATGCGGTCAGCAGCTTTGTAGGAAGCCATGCCATCACGTTCAGCTATTTCGTAAATTTTCAGGATGCTGTCATAGATCGTTTCTACTTTTTTCAGTGCACGCTCGCGGTTGTAGCCTTGCAGCTCATCTGCCACATTGATTACACCACCAGCATTGATCACGTAGTCAGGTGCGTAGATCAGACCCATTTCGTGAATTTGGTCGCCGTGTTTCTCTTCTTTCAGCTGGTTGTTAGCTGCCCCTGCAATCACTTTTGCTTTGAAGAGCGGAATCGTGTCATCGTTGATGATCGCACCCAATGCGCAAGGAGAGAAGATATCGCACTCTACGCCAAAGATCTCGTTAACGCCAACGGCTTTCGCACCGAAATCGTTCACTGCACGATCTACGTTTTCTTGATTGATATCCGTTACGATCAAATGCGCGCCTTCTTCATGCAGATGGCGGCACAGATTATACGCTACGTTTCCTACACCTTGTACAGCAATCACTCGTCCGGAGAGAGAGTCGGAACCAAACGCCAATTTAGCAGCAGCTTTCATTCCACGGTAGACACCGTAAGCTGTTACAGGGGATGGATTGCCACTGGAACCGAATGCAGGAGAAACTCCTGTTACGAAATCTGTTTCCAAGTGGATCATATCCATGTCTGCAACCGTTGTTCCTACATCCTCAGCTGTGATGTAACGGCCATTCAGACCTTGAATATAGCGACCGAAAGCACGGAACAGCTCTTCGCTCTTATGCTCGCGTGGATCACCGATGATGACTGCTTTACCACCACCGATGTTCAGTCCTGCTGCTGCGTTTTTGTAAGTCATCCCACGACCAAGGCGCAGTACGTCTACAATCGCCTCTTCTTCTGTTTTATACGGCCACATGCGCGTACCACCGAGTGCTGGTCCTAATGTCGTATCATGAATGCAAATGATTGCTTTCAAACCGGAATTTTCGTCTTGGCAAAATACCAATTGCTCGTAATCGTACTTTTGCATGTAGTCAAAGATGTTCACTGAAGAAACCTCCCTAGTATCTTTCGTTTTCCGCTTAGGTAAGCTGGCGTAACAGTGGGCTCCATTTGGAGAATTTCCCGACAAGAGGTATATGCAAAAGTCATGCCAACAAAACCAAACTTATGAAAGCGCTTTATTTACAAGAACGCGGAATGAGTGTCCCTACGTCAAGTCTGCATTTTTTTGCATATACGCGCAAAGATTTGCGTGCAATATTTTGCATAGTCTCTTTTCTTACTCTTCCTGCACATCCATGATGCCCAATTTTTCCATCTTGTAGTACAAGCTGCGAATCGCGATTCCGAGGCGTTTGGCTGCAAGGGTGCGATTTCCTTTGGCTGCTGCCAGTTCCCGCAATATGTGCTGACGTTCTGCCTTTTCCACCGCTTCTTTTAACGTGGTGCCCGTGGAACCCTCCTGCGGGACCTCTTCCTTTTTGGTCGAGACGATTCTTCTTTCCAGTGGAGGTAAATGCTCGGGCATAATGATTCGCTCGTTAATCCTCATATGAATCATCGCCCTGCCCAGTACATTCTCTAGCTCGCGTACATTGCCTGGCCAGTGATAGGACAGAAGCATCTGCAATGTTTCTTCATGCAGCTCCTCTACATTTCTTCCGTACTCCAGATTGGCTTTTCGTAGCAGATACATAGCAATCGGCTTAATATCTTCCAAGCGCTGTCGGAGTGGAGGGATATGAATCGGTACGACGTGGAGACGATAGTACAGGTCTTCACGGAAACGTCCCGCTCCAATCGCAGCCTCCAGATTCACATGGGTAGCCGCAATGACGCGAACATCGATGTTGATCGGCTTCGTTCCACCGACTCGCACAACCTCTCGCTCTTGCAGAACGCGCAAAAGCATGACCTGCATGCTCATGGATAGCTCGCCGATCTCGTCCAAAAAGATGGTTCCGCCGCTCGCTTCCTCAAACAGCCCCCGCTTTCCTCCTCGACGGGCACCTGTAAACGCGCCTTCCTCGTAACCGAAAAGCTCACTCTCCAAGAGGCTCTCTGAGATCGCTGCACAATTAACCCGAATAAATTGGTTGTATTTTCGCTCACTTTCATTATGTATGGCGTGGGCAAACAGTTCTTTCCCCGTTCCCGATTCCCCACGAAGAAGGACAGTTGCTGGTGTTGACGCCGCCTTTTTGGCTTGCTCGATCGCTTGCTGCATAGACTCGCTATAGCCGATAATGTCTGCAAAGCTATATTTTGCCTCCAGATTGCGGATGATACGACGAGCACTCTCCAGCTCTTCTGTCAGGCGCTTGAATTCGGAGACATCGTGAATGACGCCAACGCTTCCTTTCATCTCCCCATCGACGACAACCGGTGCAACATTGACCACAACGTCCTTGCGCTTTGGTCCCAATTTCATAGGGACGCCTCTCACTGCCTTCTTCGTTTTCAGGACTTGCATGTGCATACTATCGCCTTCAGAAATGTCTACCGTCGCTGGTTTTCCGATAATGTCTTCTTGCGAAAAACCCGTAAGCCTTGTGTAGGCCGGGTTGATCAAAAGTCCATTCCCGTATTGGTCAACGACTGATATCGCTTCGTCCGATGATTGAATAATCGCTTGCAGCATGCTCTGCAAATCCTTCAAGTTCGTCACTTCTTCTGCCAACGCCATGATTTCTGTAATATCACGGAAAATGGCAACAGCTCCGACAACTTCCCCACGATCGTTGCGAACGGGCACGCGGTTTGTAATAATCCGCGTCTGGTTTGGCAATACCTGCTCTTGATTCAATTCGGGAGAGCCTGTCTTTAATACGATATGTAACCGAGTGTTCGGTATACGCTCCGAAACTTTTGTATCCAGCACTTCACTCGCCTCGATGCCCATCAATCGCTCTGCTGCTTTGTTAAACAACGTAATAATTCCTTGGCGATTGACCCCGATAATCGCATCATGCGTGGAGTTCAACATCGTTTCCCGCTCCCGCTGATTTTGCATCAAGACTGCAATCAGCTTATCGCGTTCCCGAATCAATTTCATGACGATTCTCGTAAACGTTCCTGGGATGAGCACCGTCTTATCTTTCTTTAATTGCCTGAGATGCTCATACTCCCCCAGGTCCCCTGTAGCTTCTAAAATGACATCCAGATCCTCATCCAAATAAGGCTGATAATCCTGATCGACAGGAATCCCCAATGATTGAGCGAGCAGTATTCCTGGGGCGTCAGGCCGTTGATCAACAACAGCAACGACTTGTAATCGGTCCATCTGGTTTAACATCCGCAGGAGTGCTGTTCCACCACGTCCCGCACCAACGATGAGCAGCTTGTGCATGCGAGAGACCCCTCACTTTTTGAACAACCTCTTTACCATCCTACTGTTTACGATCTTACTCGTTACCATTGTACTCCAACAAACCGTTGATGGACAGGCGTTCTTCCCTAACGTGCGCTCGTTCGTGTGCAACAGGTACGGTGGACAAGGCTGTTGGCATTCGATATGATGAAATGACCATACTGTGGTTGTTGTAGTTGTTTACGCATTCGAGAAAGGGGTGAAAACCCTTGGTATTTCAGAAAATCATTGCACTCTTAATTATGGTAATCCCGGCGGCAATCGCCATGTACGGAATCAAATTAATCCGTGACGCATTTTTTTATTCTGCCTCTCCGGATGTCGGATTTTTATGGGGAAAACTCATTCTAGGTATACTGGCTTTCGCTCTCCCTGTATGGTTTATTGCCGGATTTATTCTCCATCATGAACGCAAAAAAAATCGCGTACAGCCCCGTTTCATGGTTCCTGAACCTGATGACGAGGACTAGACCAAACCGGACGAGCCAGTCTGGTTTTTTTTATTTTCAGCTTTTGTAACTCTCCCCCATTGATCGAGTCGTCGGAGCCAACTGACCTGTTCAATCACGCGGGAAAACGAGCAAAATTCTGCCGCAATCTGCATACACAGGAAAAGCACGAGCATACTCGCCTGAACATAAATCGGTGTCCCGATGACAAAGGAAAAGCCTGCTGCAAAACCCAAGGCATTCGCCCCTGTATCTCCGAGCATGATTTTGCCTCCAACGTCATGGGGAAACATGAGCATACTTGCAAGGAAGACAGGGGTCAAAAAAATCCAGTTTGCCATCCCCGTACTGGCTCCTATTGTCCACAGACTAAAAGTTCCTGCCAATGCTGTCAGACACCAAAATACTTTAATCGCTCGTCCAGGCCGCAAATCAAACAAGTTAATGATATTGGGTGAGAGCGCAAGTAAACCAAAGGCAACAAAGCCTGCCCATAACGAATCCGAAAGAGTTAGAGTGAGACAAAATGCCGTGCTTGTCCCTCCAATTAACTTCCACATCCCGCTGGTGATTCGCCTCTCTCGCCATAGCACGCCAAAATGTCCACGAAAGCCTTTTGCATCTAGATCTGATGCACAATCATCACGCCATCCCCAAAAGGCCATTGTGATCATACCTGTTAGAAATAATAAACCGTGCAGGAGAAACTCACTTTTGACCCCTCTGAGCAAAAATATTCCGATCAGCGCGATACCGGTTATAATGCTCGAACACACGAGGATAACCCCCCCTGCTGTCAGTACTGGCTCTCCTTCGTAATTGAACCGATTCATCCCCAGAGCTTTGAGCTTTTGCGTGCCGATTTTATACAGCGGACGGTCCAACACCAGTGGAATAACGACAGCGACGAGCATCATGAGCATCATGATTTTCGTTTCCACTCTTGGCCCTCCCACCATTTCCAGCATAGCGTTCGGCTAATCGCGACAAACTCCTTCCCGCGATGACTGAAGCCTGCCCAATCGTTTTTCGTTTCACGATGCGAAAAAAAGACAGGGACCTCTGCTACACGATACCCTGCCCGCAAAGCATCGACAGTGAGCCCCACCTCTAGGCCAAATCCCTTATCCTGACTCCCCAATCGGTCAAGAAGCTCGCGACGTATTGCCCGTTGTCCCGATAAAGGTGCTTTTGCTTCAAAGCCTGTCAACATCCGGATGCCATAACGGGCCAATCCTTTTGCTAATCCGAGACCTGCTTTCACTTGCGGAGGTGGCAGAACAGCTACCGCCATATCACAGACATCTTGTAGAACAGGCGTAAGCAAATGTGCTGCTTCTGCTGCGCTGTCTCGCAAATCACCGTCGAGAAGCATGACCACATCCCCACTGGCACACTTCCAGCCCAATTGAACAGCTGCACCTTTCCCTTGATTGCGCGGTGCTTGAATCACCTTATCCGCCCACTTGCTTGCGATGTGTGCCGTCTCATCTTGACTGCCATCATCAACAACGATTAGTTCATCACAAAATAAACGTTCACGGATGGCACGGAGTGTATCACCGATGGAAGCCTGTTCGTTGAACGCTGGGATGACAACGCTAACTTTTTTCACGCGAGCCCTTCCTCTCAGCCAATCTATTTTGCACTTGCTCCAAAAGTGCCCATTGTTTTGCGGGAGAGTCAGGCACATCTACGACCTGTATCCAGGAATTCACCTGTTTTTCCCGTAGCCAAAGCGGGGCTTGTCTTGCTACCACCAAAAGCACCCCATCTCCCCAATTATTACCCTCGTGATAAGAAATCACTTCCATGCCTACTGAATGCATCAGTTGCGTAATCTGTTCAGCAACGTTGCCATCCTCCTGCCAAACATACACCTTGCTTCCTGCAAGTTCATCCACATAGCGTATGCTCATGAGTTGGACGACTTCTTGGTTGCTGCGCGCAACTTCCTTCAGCAGACGATTTATTTGCTGCCTTAATTCATGGTTGCTTTTGAGAGCGCGATCGTACTTTGCTTCCATATTGGAAAGAATGCCTTTTGTTCCTTGCGTTATCCATGAATGGCCTGCGGTCCCTCCTAACAAGATACCTACCCCAAGTGCGACAAATATGGCAGCCAGTGAAATCAAATGATAGCGGAAGGGTATCATGTCTACCTCCATGAAGTGCGTTGTTCATAACGTCCAAGTCCGCCAACTGGTCCAAATCATCTGTACAGCATGTCGGGTAATTGGATTAATCACGAGCGCGGCTGAAACAGGGAGAAGCATCGCGACTATACACCAACCCCACAGCTTCCATGACTCGCTCGGCCGATAGAGATGACTGACTCCTTTGGCATCAATTAGCTTTGTCCCAATCTTCGTGCGAACCAATAACGTGCTCGCCATGCCTTTGCGGCCTTTTTCCAGAAAATCAATCATATTGGTATGGGCACCGATCGTGACGATTAGCTCAGCCTCCTTTTCGTACGCTAGCAGCATCGCCACATCCTCACTCGTACCAGGTGCTGGCAAAACATGAAAAGGCAAACCGAGAGCTTTTATGCGAATCGTTCCAGGTGCTGTCCCATCCATGAAAGCATGGACAACGACCTCCGCTCCGCTTTGGAGTGCTTTGTCCGAGACGCTATCCATATCTCCCACAATCAGGTCTGGACGATACCCCGCTTCCATGAGGGCATCTGCACCGCCATCGACCCCGATCAAAACAGGACGATATTCCCGAATATAGGAAGTTAGCGTCAGTAAGTCCTCTCTATAATGTTTCCCGCGAACGACTACTACGACGTGTCGCTGTTCCATTTTTGTATGTAATTGCACATGGCAAAGTGGTTTCAAAAACAGGTCTTTCTCCTTGCTGGCGTACAAAAGTGTATTATCGATAAACGACGAGAGTGTGTCATCCAACTTATCCTGCGCTTCATGCCATCGGTTCAAAACAGAGGGAACTGTCACCTGCTGTAGCCTGTACACATGGACCCACTTCTCTTCCAATAGGATGTACAAATTTTCTTCACGTATCGTTGCATACTTGCCCTCGATCCATTCCATGAACGAATCCGACACATCTACATCCAGTACCTCATAAAGGGTGACACCGTTTGTTAAAAGTTGGCGAGCTCCTTCAGCCGGGTATTGACCCGTCATAAATGGCGAAAGGTTGAGGACGACTTTTACCCCTCTTTCCAGTAAGGACTGTGCTGCTATCTCATCAACGTCCGGATGATCAATGATGGCGATATGATGGGAGTGGAGACGTTTGCACAACTGCTTCGTCTTCAGATCAGCCGCTACGACAGCGGTGTATGAATGTGCTGCAGAACCATTTCGTTTGCCCACTTTTCCACCTCCGCCTTTAGTATGCTAAATATTTCCTCCCTACATGCAAAAAACGGTCAGACCGTTTTTTGCAGACCGCCAGCGGTCCCGTCATGTTCAATGAAAAACATCGAGATGTTTTTCACAAAAAAAAGAAGCTGTGCATCGAATGCACAACCTCTTTTAAGCGAAACGTTTTCAGTTTAATCTACGCACCCTTGGCCAGGTAGTAAATGATCAAACCATCAGCGAACAGGAAGACCATCAAAGATACAAAACCAAATAGAATTGCAAAGGTGTTTTTCGCTTTGATGGAATTCAAACAGCCCCAAGCGATAAAGAATGTGAAGATAAACATCAGGATGTCAAATAAAACGATTTTCATTTACGACAACTCCTTCACCATGATGACGCAAACAGGAATACAATGGCAATTCCATTATATAGCTTCAGGTATTATGAGACAAGCATATCCAAATTTGTGAACAAAAAGTTTCACAATTTTTTCCCTTTTATTGTGCCACATGCTGCGCTACCTATCCATATACTCCAGCAATCTTGCTCATTCCATTTTTCTTGCCCGGCTACGTGATCATGAATGGTATGAACGAGGCCTTTCAGTTCTTCATCGGTTAATTCATGCAAAATGGAGCGGCCTTTTCTGGAAAGTAAGTCAGCTTCCAATTCAGACCAGCTATCGTATTCACGTCTTGTCTCCCATAGCGTCGTCTTATTCACCTGTTCAAGCCCCGCGAGCTTCATCGTGTTCTGCACCATTGTATCATCTGGTCTTCGTGTCTGCTCTATCGTTAGCAAGCGCGGGTATCGAGTAAAGAAAAAACCGCGAAAATGAGTCGGTGAGGCTGGCATTTTGACATCGTCCATTGTCCGGTCCTGGATTAAGCAAATCCCGCCCGGTGCCAATAGCCTGATAACTTCTTTAAAAAACTTCTGCAGGTCTTGTTCCGGGAAATGATGGATCAAGGCGCGAGCGAATACAATATCCGCACACTGACTCGGCAATCCGGTTGAGCGGGCATCCCCTTGTGCAAACGAAAGCTTCGGATCGTCTGCGCATTGCTCGCTCGCCGCTTCCACCATCACGCGGGAAAAATCAATGCCCGTGACAGAGGCAGCTCCTAGCCTAGACCAAGCCTTACTGTAAATTCCTCCGCCACAACCAATGTCCACGACATTTTTCCCCACGGGATTGACGAGTGACAGGATTGTCTGACTCCACGAATCATCAGCGGTTCTCCCCGTATAGCTCAACTGGTTTTTTTCCGCGTGAAAATCAATTGTCATTCCTGCTTCGCCTCCATGAACTCCAAACGGTTTCCAAATGGGTCCTCTGTGAAAAAGCGAATAAGGTGAGGAATTTCTTCGTCAATCCGAAATGAGATCCCATTTGCTTGCAGATGCTCCATCAGCGAACCAATGTTTTGCACAAGGAACGCCGGATGTGCTTTTTTCGCAGGGATGAATCCTTCCTCTACGCCAATATGAATCATTTGCGCCCCACATTGAAACCATACACCACCTCGAACGAGAAGCTTCGCTGGCTTTGGAACCTCTGGCATTCCCAAAAGCTCACCGAAAAACTTGCGCGCTACGTCCTCTGTCCCTGCTGGTGCTGCTAATTGTACATGGTCGAGCCCAATCCATTCATGCTTGGTTGTCATCGTCTTCTTGTCCTCCTCTTTTTTTGCACAGAACCATCCATTCGTCAATCTGATGGGTCATTACTCTTCCTTCGTTTGTGGTAATCCCAAGATACTCCTTTTGTTCATCTGTAGCGTTCAGCAGCAGATTTTCCACATTCACTTCCTGCTCAGATGATTCGGAGGTGCGCTGAACCCATGGTAAAAATTCAAACCTTTTTTTGCGTTCCCTCTGCTTTTGCAAAATCAAGCCATTCGCTTCAAACAAAGCGTGCCATTCACCGACGGAAAGACATCGCACATGACTGGGATCGCGTGTTTTCTCTACTTCATTTATGAATGCGGAAAGCGACGAGTCCTCAGGCGAAACGTTGTCAATGAAGAGAAACAAACCCCCAAGGGTCAGCACGCGACTCACCTCACGAACAAAAGCCGCCGGATCGGGAAAATGATGAGCTGCAATTCGGCATGTGACAATCTCAAATGATTCATCGAGAAACGGGAGAGATTCTGCATCAGCCTGCACATACATCACATTATTGACAAGTGCTGTTTCATTGGCAGCAGATGCCCCCATGAGCATCGGGCGAGTCAAATCCGTGGCGACGACCAAGCTCACATGAGGAGCCAAAGTCCTCGCTACGTGCCCACCTCCTGTAGCGATATCCAGTGCCCGCCAGTTCTCTCTTGGCTGCATCCACTCTACCATTAGTTCCAGGTCGCAGCCTTTTGCATGCGTCTTGCTTTGCACGTATTGCTCTGCATTTTTTCCAAATTGTGCTTGAACAGCTTGTTTGATCTCCTCATTCTTCATCGGGAACACCTCCTGCCTTTATCATATTCCAATGTTTGTCATCCTTGTTATAGAATACAGATAACTAGTTATCGACAATTTGAATAGGAGGCATCTTACAATGGATCGAGAAAGTCTTGAGGTATTTTTGACGATCGCTCGTCATGGATCGATTAATCGCGCTGCACAGGCTTTATTTTTGGCGCAATCAACAGTGACACACCGGTTGAAGCAGCTAGAGCGCCAGGTTGGGAGTGCGCTGTTTGTTCGTACTGCCTCAGGAGTAAGTCTTACAGGCGAAGGACGTCGGTTGCTACCGGTTGCGACGAATATCGTTGAGCAAATGCGCTCCTTTATCCAGGAGAAAGAACAGCGCCAATCGATGAACATCGTCGCAGGAAAAGCTTTTGTCGCCTATGAACTGCCGAGACTTATTGGGGAGTACCGGATTGCTCATCCCGGCTTTACCTGCTACGTCCGCTCTACGTTGTACGAGGAGTCCCTTAGCGCCCTGCTAACAGGAACGGCTGATATTGCCTTTCTCGGGAGTGAAATGTATCACCCGCACATCCATCAAGAATTCCTTCCCAGCGATCGACTCCTGCTCGTCATGGCGCCCAGTCATCCTTGGGCAAGCGGGTTTCCAGGTTTTCAGGCATGGGGAACCGAGGAAATGATTGTATTCGGGAATCACACCGCTCCTTATCGCCAACGAATCGACCGCTATCTGGCCCAGCAGGGAGTTTTTCCGAATATTATTATGGAATTAGACAGTTTCAATGCTGTTAAAAAAATGGTCGAACGTCAGCTAGGAATCACCATCCTGCCGGAAAGAACCATCCAACAAGAGCTGGCGACCGAAAGATTGGTTGCCTACGATATCGCAAACGGCGAATTAGTGCGCCCCACTCTCATCGCCTACCTACACCCAAAAAAAGAGGACGATGCTTTCCAGCAATTCGTCCAATGGATCAAAGAACATTATTAACAAAAGTTCACTGTAGTGTTAATACCGTAAGCTCTGGGCGGCAAAATAAACGAACTGGCAAGATCGTCGTACCCAATCCTCTGTTGGTGTACACAGCCATGCCGCCTACCTGATACAGTCCTTGTACATATTTACGTCCGTATTGAGGCGTCATGAGATGACCAATGAAGGGCAAGCGTACTTGTCCGCCATGGCTGTGGCCGGACAGTTGGAGATGCACAGGATGCTCTGACGCAATATCAGCAAAATCAGGCTCATGCGCCAATAAGATTACGCTGCCCTCCGGCGGGATATTTTCGAGCGCCCTTGAAAGATCAGGTACACCATAGAAAATATCATCGACCCCCGCCATGTATAACTGCTGGCCATCCTTGTGTACGACAACGTGCCGATTATCCAACACTTCGAAGCCTGACGCGACTAAGCCATCTCGAACCTTTTGCTGTTCACCAGCTCGATAATCGTGGTTGCCCAAAACGGCGAATTTGCCTAATGGGGCTAGAAGCTGATTGAAAAGGGGAACGGCGGCGAATAGCGGTCGCGTCACTTCATCAACGATATCCCCTGTGAAGCAAATCAAATCCGGTTTTTCGCTCTGGATTGCGGCAATAACTGGCTCCAACTCTTTCGGTTCAAAATAATGACCAAGATGGACATCACTGAAATGAATGAGCTTTGTCCCCTTAAAGCTTTCTGGCAATCCCGGTATTGTGATGGACAATCGTACGATATCCAGTGCTTTTCGTTCCCATACATGACCGTACACGCCAGTCGCTATACCGAGTCCAATCAATCCACCTACCCATTTACTGACTTTGTGGAGAAATGTCTTCCTTGAAATGGGAGCAAGGCTAGGATCATTCACTATCTTTTGTTCGCTCATACCCATTCACGACAACGTCCAATCTCCCCGTCAACGGGTCAATAAGCAAGCCATGTACCTCCACATTCGGTGGGAGGAGCGGGTGATTTTTAATCGTTTCTACGCTATTTTTCACACTTTCTTCTACACGATCGAAACCGTGCAGCCATTTATGTAAGTTAATCCCCGCATGTTGAAGCGTGGAGAACGTTTGAGCCGAGACTCCTCGCTCTAGCATCTTCTCCATCGTGCGTTTGCTGTCGATCGCACTCATCCCGCAGTCATAATGCCCGACGACCATCACTTCTTCGGCATTCAATTCGTAGATCGCAATTAGAATACTGCGCATGATACTCCCAAAAGGATGGGACACGATTGCCCCGGCGCTTTTCACGTGCTTGATATCCCCATTGCGCATGTTCATGGCTTTCGGCAAAAGTTCAACCAAACGGGTATCCATACAAGACAACACGACCAATCGTTTATCAGGGAACTTGGTGGTTTGGTACTTTTCATATTCTTGGTTGGCCACAAATTCACGGTTAAATGCGAGAATTTCATCCAAATTGCGCACTTTCACAGCACCTGCCTCGCTATTAGTAGTATGTATTTGTATCGTATGCTTTTCTATTTTACATAGGAGGATCAAAATCTCGCAAGGGACTGTGGCAGTTTCTTATCAAATGGTTCATTTTGTCAGGATGTAATGCTGCTCGTCCAAACGAAATTTTTTTGGTGAAAAGAGGTCTTCGATCGTTGAGTAAACGGGTTCTCTTTTTGTGAATTTGTCACCTATCCATAGATCATACAGTTCAACCTGCGTCTTGTCGTGATCAAGTAGCTCCTCGTACCAAGCACGTAGATGCATCATTCTTGCAATGCTGGATTAGGCTCAATTCCTGGTGTTTCTCTTATCATGACGAATAATTCTAGGCACATGGATTCAGTTCCTCCGGAAAGAGTAGTTTTTTAGTTATAGTAAAAATACTCCAACTTTGGTAAAATCAATAAAAACAGAATTAGGAGAGTTGCAGATTGAAATTTAGACTAGCCTTACTACTTGCACTAGCACTAATCCTTCCAGGTTGTAGTGAAACGGCAAGCACACCAGAAGTGCCGCTACCTGCATATGTATTAGCCATTGACCGATTTGACGAAAGCACCGGAATGTGGATGGTTGCTTTAGCGACAGAATCAAATGATGAAAAGGAATTGCGCGCTTTAGTGGAAAATACTCGGACCTTAGCGAAAGACAAGAAAGAGGAGATTAACTCCGTTTCTGTGACCATTATCAAACCAGATGGAAGGATTCCTCACACTGTAACGGCATTTGGCAGAATTGCCTTGACGAGTAAAGGCATGGAACAAACCGGATTGAGTAGTACCTCTGAAATGGTCTTTGAATATAGAAACGCACCCGCTGCAAGCCCCGAAAAACCACCTACTACACCAGCTAAAGAAACTACTAAGTGACCTTAATTCTATTTAGTAAAATGATGATCAAAGCCAGGGTTAAAATACCTTGGCTTATTTCTTGCCCCGACACAATAGCCATTTCATCAGGTTAAAACTTGGAAAAGCTTTTCTACTTGTTCCTTATTTGCGAATGACTCATCTATCGATAAAAAGGATAATAAGGTACTTGCTTTTTGGGCTTTATTTGCCGCAAACATTTTGTGATGGCCATCCAATAAAAAATGACTATAAACCCATATCTCATCAAAATGATTTAACGGATATTTTATATCTAGGAAAGAAATGCTCAACGCTGTAGGGGTTTCTTTTAAATCCACTCTGTCCATGTAATCATTAATTGCTATAGGATTTAATGATTCACTGGATTGAATGGGTACTATATATTCTTCAATTTTCCTCATACTGCTAATATTCCTTAGCCCAGCCTTATAGTACTCAGTCCCATGTGCCTCTCTTTTCAGCCTAGGATACACCTTCAGCAAAGTTGCAATGTAATGACCATTGGGAATGAGACAGGATAAATTAGACAGGAATTCTTGGTCTAGTGTATTTATCCCTTGATTTAATCGGTTGGATATTTTTGTTGCGCTTTTCATATCCATTCCTGAAGCGCTGGCATAAAAAAGACAGGTTTCACAATCTATACCTGTATTGGCGATCTCTTTTCCCCTCAATGGTTAGAAACCTTTGACGATAACCAGCCTGCTTATACGCAATTGGTGATGTAGAAGAACGAATATGAATTTCTTTATAGGACAATAGTTTGCTCATTTTTCATTATCTCCAAGATCGTATTAACCTTTGTATTTCGAGGGGTTTTCAACATAACTCTCGATAACATAACCACAATGCGTACAGATTCTATGAATGATGGCAGAACCAAGAGGAATAATCTTGCCTAAAGGAAACACTGCCGCATCTCCAGCTTGTCTCCCTTTTCCAATCTCATTACCTCCACATTTTGGGCATTGTTCGATTTGATTTTTCATTTTGTACCTCCCTATTTATTTTGATATTTCATTAATTTTTTAAATGGTTGTTCCACAATGCTTTGTCATAGTAATCGACACAAAGACCTTGATTATTTCGCGTAAATAGATCTAAATGATAGTGATCATGACCGAAACTCCTAAGAAACGAACCTGCTCCCGTTCTTGAAAGTGGCTCAAATAAACCAGAAGCGTATTCAAATACTATTTTGCTCCCTATTATAAAAAGAGTGTCATAATCTCGCTTCATCAATATCTTATCTTTATTTTCCTTATAATGGAACATTAAATAATCATCATAGTCTAAATCAGAAAATTTTCTTGGATTCACTTCAAAACTTCTAACTGTTCCCTTTTGCTGATTTGCTTTCTGTCTTAGCTCTTTCCACTGATGCGTATTAAGCTGGAGGGAATGATGAAGGAAAACAAGTTCATTATTCTTTTTCGCATGTGAAAATCTATGCAAGTGTATAGGTAAGTCTTTTTCCATATTTGTTACATGAATGATCTTATCTCTGTGATCTGCACCTATAAGAAGAACACAAGCTAAATACTGCAACGATTGTTGATTGCCAAAAATCATAAACATGTCCTTATCAAATTCACATGCGAATATATCTTTCGTATGAAATGCAGGAGTTAGAACAATGTACTTTTTATTCTGTAACCAGATTTCTTTTTGAAGGAATTGGATTTTCAAAACGGCCTCCAATAGATTTGTTTTTTCGCAAATGGCTATCTCGTTACAAAATGTTCCACTTTTTTCACGCGTTGCATTTCGATTCGTCCAGTTGTCCCTTGTAGCATTCTTTCTCCATCGCCATGCCACTTCGGATCTCGAATCCTATTCAGATCAAATATTCTTTCCCAACTGTCTTCTTTTGTAATTTTCAATAGTCCTTTTTCAAATGCACTGTCTTCCTGTTCATTATTGGAACAAAACGAATTATTCAACACAAAGTGCCAATCTTCAAAATCAGAAACTAGAACATCTTTCTCATCTAATTCTACTGTCAACCTCACACACCTTGTTCCTTCTTGAAAGTGACCCGTTTGTCGCATATCAGGTTTTTTCATCCAAAGCCAGATTGGATGTTCTCCCCTATAATTAGGCAATCGTTTCTTCATTTGATTCATCATCCATTTATATTCTTCTGGATACATTGCATGTGCTGGCGATCCTTCAAGATAGCCTTGCTTCTTAAAATGTTCCCATACTATTTCAGTTTGCAGCGTCCAGTATGTAGCCATAGCATCTGTTATTAAATGACTGTGATTCCGTAACAAATTACCCGCTCCCACCTTTTTAACTTTACTTGCATTTTTAAGGTAAAGAAAATTTCCCAAGCATGTAGAGTCCTACCAATACAAAAAGACACTAGCAAACAAGTGCTAATGTCTTTTGTATTGGTTAAGGATAATGTAAATGAGCATCTACACCTTAACTAATCTTCGCCTCAATCCGCATCTTGTCCGCCACCATGGCAATAAACTTACTGTTGGTAGGCTTCGCCTTAGATAATATTGATTAATTCCATCAGGAAAACGTGTCAAATGCATGATTTATTAAGGGTTTTAGTTAGTGAAGATTTGTTTTGAGCTTTAAGAATGTCGAAGTCATTTTACCAAAAATCCGAATGTTTATGAGCTTTCCATAGTAACATTTAAGTCCTACCTAATAAAATATGCCATTTTCAATATGGCCAAGAACAACAACCGGATTTTGACTCACAATCCGTAATTATTACCTTTAGTTAATTATATATGTTACTAAGTACAAATTTGAAGAATGCGTTCATAGCCTTAATTAAAAAATAAAAGGACTTCTCAAAGAAACTAATCTGTTTAGCTCCAAAAATATTGAAGGAACACCTCGTTTAACTTCTCCCTTACCATTTATTCTTTCTGTACTTGTACAGAGAACACAACACTGTTTGGCTCTTGTTATACCAACATAGTGCAAATTTAAATCTTGAATAGCTTCGGTATAAACTCCGTCAAACTCTTTTGGCAGAACGTATCTGTGTAAGTCAAGATGAAATACAACATCAAACTCCAGACCTTTCGATTTATGTAGAGACATAATTTGAATTTGGTTCTTATCAGCTGGCTTAAAACACTCAAGCAACTCTTCACTTTTTAGAATGTTGTTCAAAATAGAAATCGCATTCTGGTTTTCTGCTCTAGGATATATTATTTTAGCAACCTCAATAAATTTAGTAATACTGCTTTGTAAGTTTGATATGTTGTCCCTATTACTTTCTAGTTCACTTAGTAATCGCATAAATCGTCTTGCTTTCTCGACTTGTAGTTCAATTTCCAAATAACTTTCTACTAGTTCATATTTAGTAAATGAATCATCATATATAAAATTTAAAATTCCTTCAAATACACTACCCCAAAGAGTTTTATTACTATCAAACGGCGTTCCACCCAAGAACTTACTTTCTATTGTTAAATTTTTTTGGATAATCCTTCCTGTTCTGGCACTTCTCACAAGAATGCCTATTTCATTTCTTGATTGGACTCCAAAATTTGACATAACTTTAGGAATCACATCATTTAGCCATTTCGCAATATCAATTTCTCCACCAATTATTTTTTTAGAAAATATACGAATTTCGTCTGATGGAATATACTCAATAAAATCTTTTGAGATTAACTTTGTTGCATAGTTGATAATAGAGGGATGGCATCTTCGGTTTTTAGTTATTTGAAACAATTTAAAATCGGCATCTTGAGCTAGTCGTATTAGAAATTCAGAAGATTTATTTGAGAATCCAAATATTGATTGATTTACATCTCCAACTGCAATTGAAATAATATTCAACTGTTTCAACTTAATGAAAACATTGTGTTGGTCAGCACCAGAATCTTGATATTCGTCAATGAATACATACTTGTACCTAGTTTTTAAATAGTTCCTGCAGGAAGCGCAATTATCAATTATAAATAAAGCAAGTTTTGAAATTGATTCGAGCAATACATAGCCCTCTACATAGAGTTTAGTTATCGTATCAAGATGACCACTAATCCAATTGTCAGCATCCTCTTCTCCAATCTCAAATCCTGTGTATTCTTTGAAATAGTTATCTTTCATGTCAATTATCTCAAGTTCTTTTTTAGGAGCACCGAGAATATGCCTACCAAAAGGAAAAACAATTTCTGTTATATAGAATTTATCCATTGTGCCAAAGAATGAACCTTTTTTATCAGCCCCATTCTCCAAGCACCTTTTCTCAAGTTCTCTACTTGCTTTATTAGTATATGAAATCGCTATAACTCCTTGATAAAAAGACAACTCCTTTAATATACCAATAATTTTCCTGGATATTGTAAATGTTTTTCCACTTCCCGGTTGAGCTATAACGACCGTATGTCCAATGTAATCAATTATCTGTTTTTGTTCTGGTGTGGGATTCATCAAATAACTCCTCAACAATTTCTTTGCATCTGATTAAAGGACTAGATAAATTATCTGTTAATAGACCTTTCAATTTTCCTTGATTTTTATATAAAAAGTCGTACATAAATGTCGCTTTACTTTTTTGCATTTTATTCAGTAAGTTGTCATAATTGTTTTCCCCATAATATGTCTCAACTTGAGAGCGTAATGGTGAGTTTAATATATCATTTTCTAAGTCAATTTCAGATAGATACATATTATGACACTCCAACGCAGCTACAAACTCTTGACCTACTTCGACCTCAGATTCAGTTAGGTTTTCTCTTGAATTAATATTTGTTAATAGATTCTTCTTTTCTTTGATTAGTTGATTTATAGTTTCATCATTATTGCAATAGGCTTCGTAAATTTTGAGGCAACGTGAAATCCCAGCATAATAATGGTAATCTTTATACGGAACTTTTATGATGTCATTATCAGTTCTAACGACCCAATTAATACTTAAACTGCTTAAAACATCTATAAAAGGCTCGAAACCTACTCCATCGACCATCAAGATTGAAATGTTATACTTATCAATATCAATCTCTAAATCTGTCGCTAATGCTTTGTAAAATAGAACCTCTGAAGGTCCTTCAACTAGCAGTACAACATTTGAATAAAAAGCATCTGCAGGAACGATGTTCAATCTATATCCGAATTCAAGCATTGACTTTTCTAATCCTGTGTTACAACCATCATTAGCTGCTTTAGTTGAAGAATCAGCTTGGTTGTAAAGCCTGACAATAGAATCCGGAGAAAACTCACACGCAATTTGAGGTGAGTGTGAGGTTATTAAAACTTGGCTTTTTAGTGACTCCACTAAGTATTTAGATAGCCTCCTTTGTTGATGTGGATGGAGATGAGCTTCTGGTTCTTCAATACAACAAAAAGTTACCTCTAGTGGGGTATCGTCAGAAATTCTGTTTTTTGCAGTTCTTAATGCAAGGTAAATTTGATTATTACGTCCGTCTCCACCAACAGCTAGACTTTTACCGTTGACTTTAGAAACAAGTGTTACATTGTTTATAAAATCATCTACACCTGTCCCACCTGCATCAAAATCAATAGTGTTTGATATATGATGAAAGGACAAGTTTAGAAGTTCATCATTTAAACTATTGGTAGCATTGTTAATGTAGGATAGCTTCGTAATTCTTCTATTTAACAAGTGTATAGATTTTTCGATTTTTTTAGTTATTTTATCATCAGATTGTACTGTTTCTTCGCTTCTCTGTTTTCTCGATTCTAAAAGTAAATTTTTCTTTTCTTTCCTTATATACGAATGAAGCTCTCTACTACTCTCTATGTAATCCATATTCAATACCTTCAAGTAATACCGGGACTCAATCGGTTGTAAATCACTTTCATCGTGACCAATATAAAACTGATAACTTTTCTCCCCAGAACTCCCTCTCTTAACCTCATATGCAAGATAAAATTCACCTTGGTCATTTACATATTTACCAATTTTCCCAATTACACAATCCTCAACAACATTCTCAAATTTTATTCGTATGTATATTACATTATTTTCTTCATCATATACATGGAAATCAGAATCTTTAAGTTCTAAATCAGATTCAGATAATTTTTTATCAAGTAACAATCTGAGTGCATAAATCAAGTTTGATTTCCCTATATCATTTGAACCAATTATAAGAGTCTTTTTTTTAAAATTGATATTTGCCTGATTAAAGTTTCTAAAGCCATTGATTTGAACATTAGATATATACATAGTACCGTTCCTTTCAATCATAAATTATATTAATAAACACAAAAGTTTTCTGTTCAATTAATAATAGGAATTTCACACAAGTATATGGAATATAGTAATATTCTACCATAAATTTAGTTAGGAATAGTAATACGTTATTTAATTCGTAGAATATCATTCTAGGTTGAATAAAACCCTCGTAGCACTCTGTGGAATCAATAAATTAATTATTAGTAAAATACTCTATAATATAGGACAACCATCACCAATTCACTGAATGATACATAGGCATTACAGGAGACAGGGTCTTCTATTTAGCGTTCAGGCTTCGGATCATCAATGCTATCCACAGGATTTTTCGGTATTTCCCATTCAGCATGGTACAGATAATTGAAAAACCGATATAGTTAGCCATGGTTGTTATCGATATGTCCCTTTTAAAGTCACTTCCGTTGTCAGGATGATTAACCTTCTTGCTCTCTTCCTTATTGACCACTGTGTATTTGCCACGATCACGCGAAAACTTGATGTACTGACCACTGGACTTTCTTTACCTCTTCAATGCAGAAGCTGTCCTTGAGAAACAAGGCAAGCGGTTTGAGGGTTTGTTCATAGCTTGCTAATGTCTTACGAGATAAATTCTTGAGAACAATACCGCATGAAGTTGTCGATTTAATTCAATGTCGGTCATAAAAAATACCACTCCTTTATCGGCTTCTAGGAAGACCAATAAACAAGTGGAATTTGTTGGCTTGTCACTTCGATATTTATCGGCTCATAATGGATCATTTCCATTATTTATAGCCATCCTTGCAATAGCCCTTGACACGTTAAAACCCTTGCTCTGCCTACTCTTAGCTAATCTTCGCCTCAATTCGCAGCTTGTCCGCCACCATGGCAATAAACTCACTGTTGGTCGGCTTCGCCTTGGTGTTGGAAATCGTATAACCAAACAGGCTAGAAATGGAGTCCAAATTACCACGGGACCATGCTACTTCAATCGCATGACGGATGGCACGTTCTACACGACTAGCGGTTGTATTGAATTTCTTTGCAATGTCCGGGTACAGTACTTTGGTAATCGAACCAAGCAGCTCGACATCGTTGTATACCATCGTAATCGCTTCCCGCAAATACAAATAACCTTTGATGTGTGCAGGAACTCCAATCTCATGAATGATACTGGTGATGCTCGCGTCCAAATTGCGACCGCGGATTTGCAAGGTAGCTTGCGGTTTCGCAGAAGAAACAAAAGAAGAGGCAGGCTTGGTGGTAATGATTTGGCGGATGCGCTGAGCCAGCACCTCCATATCGAACGGTTTCAAAATGTAGTAAGCAGCTCCCAGCTCTACTGCTTTCTTCGTAATCTCTTCCTGCCCGAAAGCAGTCAACATGATAATTTTAGGTTGAGGACTTAAGCGCATGGCCTGAATTTGCTCCAAAACAGCCAAGCCATCCAGATGTGGCATGATGATATCCAAAATTAATACATCGGGTACACGTTCCTGCAGCAGTCGAACTACCTCATTGCCGTTGTAAGCAACACCCACAACATTCATGTCATACTGGCTACTGATGTACTCTTCTAACAGATTCACAAATTCTCGGTTATCATCTGCCAACAACACTTCAATCTTGCTCAAGGTCGTTCCTCCTAACAATGGACGGTCTTTTGGAAAGAAGGTGGCGTTCTAGAAGTTAACAAATCTAAAGGGATTAGTCCATACCATCTTTTTCTCTACAAAAATTATTCGACAAAGCAAATTCCATTCCTGCCAATGACGAAAGATTGAATGATTTAACTGATATTTCGACAAAGAATTCTTTCATTCCGAACCGATTCGTCAAAGGACTGCAAAAATCGGAAAAGCCGCCTCGCTTCGTTCGCGTGACGGCACTTTATTCAGGCAGCCTTGGGTGTATGGGTTCGGGATTCAGCAGTATCTCGGACATTCACGCCAGCATCCTGAAGCATCCATTCAATGTAGCAGCCGTATCCCGAAGTCGGATCATTGACAAACACATGCGTGACAGCACCGACGATCTTGCCTTTTTGAATGATAGGACTGCCGCTCATTCCTTGTACGATGCCACCTGTCTTTTCCAAAAGGCGTTTGTCCGTGACTTTGATAATCATCCCTTTGGTTGCAGGAAAATGCTGCTTGACCACGTTTGCGATCTCAATATCGAACTCTTCTACCTTTTGACCTTCCACGACAGTAAGAATTTTAGCTGGCCCTTCCTCTACCTGCTCAGCAAGAGCGATTGGTAACGGCTCCTGATAATAGCTGCGTTTGGGCTCGTCCTTCATTTTGCCGAAAATGCCAAATGGGGTGTTTTTCGTTATATTTCCAAGAACTTCACTTTCATTGTAGAAACGTGCAAATTTCTCCCCTGGATTACCACTTTGTCCTTTTTCAATCGATGTGACACTTGCTTGCACGATCTGGCCATCTCCAACAACAATGGCTTGACCAGTATCAACGTCGGATATGACGTGCCCTAATGCCCCGTACGCTTTGGAATTTGGATCATAAAAGGTCAGTGTCCCTACTCCTGCCGCTGAATCCCGAATATAGAGACCCATACGGTATTCACTGTCTTTTTTATCTTTTGCCGGGTGCAAAGTGAGGGATAGCTTTTCCTTGCCACGAACGACAAGCAATTGAACGGAATGATTCTTTTTCCCCGTTTCGTTAATCAATTTCTTTACGTCGTTCATGTCATTGATGTACATGTCGTTCATTTTGATAATCATGTCACCGACGTGTATACCTGCCTGTTCACCTGGAGAAAACTTGTTTTTCCCATCGTCTACTAAATGATGACCGACAACCAAAACACCCGCTGTTTGCAGTTTCACCCCGATTGACTGTCCACCAGGGTACAACCGCAGATCTGGCAATACATTAACTTTTACAGCAGTCAGCGGAATGTTATGCCACTTCACCTGCAATTGGGCTTCCCCAGCCCTGCGCGGTTCTACAGACATAGGCCTGCTCAAATCAACGGATACCTCACGCGCCTCTGTCCCGTTAACGTGCAAAATATCAGGATTGCTATTGATTAGCGTGCCCATTACCGGCACAGAGACCCGCAGTTGCTCGTGGGACCCTTCCATCAAACGCAATTCACGGGGAAAGGAGGACAGATCGCGGAACGGGGTGGAACTCACGACAAGCGCCGTGATGAGGAGAAGGAGACTTCCCATCCATTTTCTTTTGTTTTGTCGGATCACCAGTAATCACTCCTACCGTTCCCTACCTACACCTACAAAACAAAACGGTCAGGTCCATTTTGTTTGACCGAAAGCGGTCATGAGGGACACCTCCACCTTGTGTACCTTTAATGTTGCCACCAGCCAAGCGGATTATGTCAGGAAAATAACCCACTCAAAACATTAGAAAACCAGCCTTCACACCCCCTTGACGAGACCATCGTTGTTCTTCCTCCAATAAAAAAAGACCGCCAACCAAATTATCTGACGGTCTTTCGTTCACGGCCGAGGAGGATCATCTCGCGCGCATGTTCTTCTGTTTTTGCTGTGACCTCTGCCCCGCTTAGCATACGAGCCAGCTCTGATACCCGTTCATCATCAGACAAACGATTGACCCGCGTCTCTGTTTCATTCTCGCTCATTTCCTTTTTAATCAGAAAATGAGCGTCTGCCATGGATGCGACTTGTGGCAAGTGAGTAATGCACAGGACCTGTCGCTGCCCAGCGACTCGTGCGAGCTTTTCTGCTATCGCTTGAGCTGCTCTTCCGCTTACACCCGTGTCGACTTCATCAAAAATAAGGGTCTCCACTTGATCCGTGCCTGCCAAAATCGTTTTAATGGCCAGCATGACGCGAGACAACTCCCCACCAGAAGCAATCTTCGCCAAGGGACGCAATGGTTCTCCCGGGTTAGGTGAGATTAAAAACTCAATCTGATCCATTCCATTTGCATCTACAAAGCGCTTGATCCCGTCGATTTCTACCCCGTCATCATCCGGTGTCTGTCTGACGTCGATGGCAAAACGAGCACGCTCCATGTGCAGTTCTTTTAGCTGCTGCTCGATTTCTTGTGCGAGCTTTCCTGCACATTCGGAACGAATAACCGACAACTCCAATGCCTCCACTGCCAAATCGGCTGCGAACTCCTGCAATTGCTTTTCCACCTGCTGGAGGCGATCTTCGTAGTGATGCATGTCATCCAATTCATCCTGAATCGTGGCCGCGTACTCCAAAATATCGTCTACGCTTTTGCCATACTTGCGTTTTAGCGACTGGATTTGATCAAGGCGACGCTCTACTTCTGCCAGCTGCTCCGGTTCAAAATCCATTTGGTACGATAATTGACGAAGGTTATGCACCACATCTTCTATCTGATAGTATGCCGATTGGACTATCTCCAAAATCGGAACGAGCTGTTCTTCGTAGTTCACACCACGCTCGAGCTCCCCCATCGCATGTCCCAACCAATCCATGCCCTTCTGGTCACCATGCAATGCGCGGTATGCATCTTGAATCGTTGAATAAACTTTTTCAATGTTCATCCACTTTTTCCGCTGCTGCATGAGCTTCTCGTCTTCACCAGGTGTAAGGGTTGCCGATTCAATTTCATCGAGCTGATATTGCAACAGATCGATACGCTGTACCAGCTCCCGATCATTGCGTGCCATTCGCTCCAGATCTTGCTTTGTTTTGCGGTACGCCGTATACAGGGTACTGTACTCTTGTTTCGCAGCTCCCAACGCACTTTCCCCATACGCGTCAAGCCAATTGATATGCTTGTCTGACTGCATCAGCATATGCGTATCGTGTTGTCCATGTACCGTAACTAGCCATGGCCCTAACTCACGCAGCATTGCGAGAGTCACGAGTTGTCCATTGATTCGAATGATACTCTTCCCTTGGTTCGAGATATCTCGGCGTACCACGAGCATTCCGTCTTGCTCAATCTGGATGCCGACATTCTTACAAACGTCAAGTCCAGGGTGACCAGGCGGCAATTCAAACAGTCCTTCCACTTCTGCACGAGGCTCACCATATCGGACAAAATCAGCCGAAGCCCGGCCCCCTAACAACAGTCCTAGCGCATCGATAATGATGGATTTACCGGCACCAGTCTCCCCTGTCAGGATGTTTAAGCCTTTTTGGAATGAGACCGTCACTGATTTGATGATGGCAAAATTTCGGATCGAGAGTTCCACTAGCATCGCGAGCGACCACCTTCTACAACATTTCCATTAAGCGTTTTGTCACTTCATTGGTATTTTCTTTGGAACGGCAAATAATCAGGATAGTGTTGTCGCCACTGATTGTCCCCATGATTTCTTCCCAGGGAAGGTTGTCAATCAGTTCAGCTACCGCATTCGCATGTCCCGAAAGTGTCTTCAGTACAATAAAATGATCGGCCTGGTCAATGCTAATAAAGGAATCCACAAGCATGCGTTTCAGCTTTTGCAGTGGATTGAATTTTTGTTCAGCAGGCATTGAATACTTATATCGTCCATCAGGGAGCGGCACTTTTACCAAATGTAGTTCCTTGATGTCTCGGGATACAGTCGCTTGCGTCACGTTAAAGCCAGCAGTCCGCAAGCGGTCCACCAGATCATCCTGTGTTTCCACCTCTTGATTACTGATGATATCCCGAATACGAATATGTCGTTGCCCTTTGTTCATATGGATTACTCCCATTCCCCTTGTAATTTCGTTCGTATCGCTTCGAAAAAGCCACCTTTTTTCCACTTAATCAGCGGGGTAACACACGGTGACTTTTTAATGTAAATCTGATCGCCGCCCTCGAGTCGATAGCCAAACTGACCGTCAATGGACAGTCCCATCTCCTGATGAATGGCATCCACTTCGACCCGGATCGTTTGATTGCCTGACAATACCATTGGTCGAGCCGTCAAGGAATGAGGAGCCACTGGTGTCAGTAATAGCATGTCCACATTGGGAGCCACTATCGGACCGCCTGCAGAAAGTGAGTATGCCGTTGATCCCGTTGGTGTGGAGACAATGACACCATCTCCACTGAACGTCGCGACGTACTCATCATCCAAAAAGACTGCACATTGAATGATCCGGCAAAATGACCCTTTGGCAATCCCTATATCATTCATGGCCGTGTATGTCCCCAGTGTGATTCCTTTTCGCACCAAACAGGCTTCCAGCATCGCTCTCTTTTCAATGTCGTACTTTCCTGAAAGGAGATTGTCGACAGCCTGTGGCAGATGCTCCGGCTCCGCTTCCGACAAAAAGCCTAACGTGCCTAAATTGATTCCAAAGATCGGGATAGAGTGACCGGCAAGCTGGCGAGCAATTCTGAGTAGCGTGCCATCGCCTCCCAATACACAAACCAAATCCGCTTGGTTCCCCATCTCTTCTACAGATGTGCCCAGTTCTGGATGCCCTACATCTGATGCGATATGATCATCCAGGAATACTTGCGCCCCTCTGTCCTCCAGTAAATACAGCAGTTCCCGTGCAACGATACGTGCTTCGGGTTTTCCTTTGTTCGCTATGATTCCAATTTTCTTCACGTGGTCCACCCCAAAACTGGTTGGTTGGAAATCCTTCTTGAACAACCTCATATACAAGTATACAACTTCACATGCATAAATAAAAAGCCTCGATTGTGACAAAACTCCCGAGGCTTTGGTTTTTTATCCTATTTCAAATTCGCATGAGCAGACGCAACTACCTCTGTTACGCATTGCAGCCAAGCTTCCGAATCCATGCCGCCTTCACTTTTTTGGACATGCATAACAAATTCAATGTTTCCTTCTCCCCCTGTAATGGGAGAGTAATCCAAGCCCTTTAGCGCGAAACCCAATCCACTGGCAAATTGGCCGATGTCAGTCAGTACGCTTTCGTGTACGTCTGGATCACGAACGATTCCATTCTTTCCGACTCTATCCTTGCCAGCTTCAAATTGAGGCTTGATCAGCGCGACGACGTCACCGCCATCCGTCAGAAAACGGTACAGCACTGGCAAGATCAATCGCAACGAAATAAACGATACGTCAATCGATGCGGCGTTTGGCCGTTCATGTTCAAACGCATCCGGGTCCATATGACGGAAATTCGTCCGTTCCATGACGACCACTCGTTCATCCTGTCGCAAGCTCCACGCGAGTTGTCCGTACCCGACATCAATGGCGTATACAAGCCGTGCACCGTTTTGTAGCGCACAGTCCGTAAATCCGCCAGTGGACGCCCCGATGTCCATCATGACACGATCCTTCATGTCGATTTCAAAGACACGTAATGCTTTTTCCAGCTTGAGGCCACCCCGACTCACATACGGGTGTACCTCGCCCTTCACCGTAATCGCAACATCCTCGGCAAATTTGGTTCCCGGCTTGTCACAGCGGTCGCCAGCTACCTGCACAAGACCTGCCATTACAGCTGCTTTTGCTTTTTCTCTGGTCTCATAATGGCCTCTTTCGACCAAGAGAATATCAATCCGTTCTTTTCTTACACTCATGCTTCCACTACGCCCTTCGAAATTGGCATCAAGGATCGGACACGAGCAGCGATATGATCAGCTGTGAGCCCTACCTCTTGCCGCTGTTCCTTCACACTTCCATGCTCAACAAAATAATCTGGTACCGCGACAACCTGCACATTCATGCCGTGATAGCCTGCACGACTGTAGCATTCAATGACAGCGCTGCCGAAGCCGCCCATTTCACTGCCTTCTTCAACCGTAATGATATCGTAGCCTTCCTTTGCCAGACGGAATAGAAGCTCTTCGTCCAACGGCTTACAAAAACGTGCATTGACCAGCATCGGTTTGATTCCCTCTTCTTGAAGCTGATTGACCGCCGCCTCCGCAATTTCGAATACGTGACCGAACGAGAGAATCGCCACGTGTTTGCCTTCGCGTACAATCTCCGCTTTTCCGATTGGCAGCACTTGCAGTTCTTCATCCATTTTGACGCCACGAGTCGGCAATCGCGGATAACGATAAGAGATCGGACCGCCTTTATATTCCACTGCTGTCTTCATCATGTGACGCAGTTCATTTTCATCCTTCGGTGCCATGATGACCATATTCGGAATGATGCGCATGAATGCCACATCGTACATCCCTTGGTGTGTCTCCCCGTCTGCTCCGACGAGTCCAGCACGGTCAACGGCGAAAATCACATGGAGCTTTTGTCGTGCGACATCGTGGATCAACTGATCATAGGCTCTTTGCAAGAAAGTCGAATAAATCGCAAAGACCGGCTTCAAACCTTGTGTCGCTAATCCTGCCGCAAATGTACATGCGTGCTGCTCTGCAATCCCAACGTCAAACAGTCTGTCAGGATACTTCTGTCCAAATGGGATCAAGCCTGAACCCGCTGGCATCGCAGGAGTCACAGCCACAATGGAATGGTCTTCATCCGCAAGCTTCATCATGGTATCGGCAAAAACGGATGTATATGTTGGTGCGGATTTCGGTGTATCACCTGACTCGATTTTATACGTACCGATACCATGCCACTTGACCGAATCAGCTTCAGCTGGGGCATAGCCCAGTCCTTTTTTCGTGATGGCATGGATCAATACAGGTCCTTTTGTATGCTTGGCCGTCTTCAACGTATCGAGCAACAGCTCCATGTTATGTCCGTCAATCGGACCAATATACGTAAAGCCGAGTTCTTCGAAAAGAACGCCAGATACGAGCAGATACTTCATGCTGTCCTTGAAGCGCTCAGCCATGTGAGCCAATTTGCCCCCTACAGCCGGTATCGATTTCAACAAGCCTTCGACTTCATCCTTCGCCCACTGATAGTTCTCCGTCGAGCGAATCTTCCCCAAGTAGTTGTGCAAGGCACCAACGTTTGGCGCAATAGACATCTCGTTATCATTTAGCACAACGATGACATTCTTGCGTTCATGACCGATGTGGTTCAAGGCTTCTAAAGCCATACCACCTGTCAAGGCACCGTCACCAATCACAGCTACGACATGGTTCTTTTCCTTTTTCAAATCCCGAGCAGTCGCCATCCCCATTGCAGCAGACAACGAAGTACTGCTATGCCCGGTTTCCCAGACGTCATGCGGGCTTTCCACCATTTTAGGGAACCCGCACAGACCTTTGTACTGGCGCAAGGTCGGAAACATCTCCCGGCGTCCTGTCAGCATCTTATGTACGTAGGCTTGATGTCCGACATCCCAAATCAGCTTGTCTTTTGGACTGTCAAAAACGTAATGCAGAGCTAGCGTCAGCTCGACAACTCCCAGATTCGGCGCGAGATGTCCTCCTGTTTTCGAGAGCGTTTCGATTAGAAACTGACGGATCTCAGATGCCAATGTATGTAACTGCGGTTGCGTGCACTTTTTCAAGTCTTGAGGATCATTTATAGTAGTAAGCAGCATTGGTATTCCTCACTTTCCACTGTTCGTTCTCCGGCGATTGTGCATGCTGCATATCAATCAAGCCACTAGAAAACCCGGCTTTCCTTATTGCTATAGCCGATTCCGCTTATTTTCAGCTTGATTCATTATAACGGTTTCTTAATAAAAACACCACTTTTGATCAACATATACGAATATGAAGGCGATATCTTGTATTTTCTGGTAAGATAATTTTGAATACATACTCCGAACAAAAGAGGTGACGTCCGTGAAGTTCTCACAAATTCAGTATGAGCGCATGGATATGAACAAAGTTGAAGGACAATTCACGCAATTATTGGAAGCGTTTCAACATGCTTCAAGCTTCTCTGAGCAAGATTCGATCATGGCTCAATTGAACAAACTGAGACAAGAAGTGGAATCTGCGCGGTATGTCGCACAAATCCGCCACACGATCAATACAGAAGATTCCTTCTACAAGGCGGAACAGGACTACTGGGATGAAGCCACTCCTGTGTATACCGGCATCGTTTCCCGCTACTATCAGGCGATCGTCGATTCTTCCTTCCGCGCAGAATTGGAGCAAAAATGGGGAGCACAGCTGTTTCGCATCGCGGAGAGCACACTCCGTACATTTTCGCCGGAAGTCATTTCTGATTTGCAGGAAGAAAACCGTTTGGCCAGTCAATATGTCGCACTGAAAGCGTCTGCCAAAATCATGTTTGAAGGAGAAGAGCGAAACCTTTCAGAGATGATTCCTTTTACAATTGCGCAAGATAGAGACATGCGCAAACGCGCTAATGAAGCGAAGTATGATTATATGCGGCAACATACGGACGAATTTGATCGCATCTACGATCAGCTCGTCAAGGTACGCACACGCATCGCCAAAAAACTCGGCTTCAATAGCTTTGTGGAGCTAGCTTATGCACGTTTGAATCGTACCGACTACAATGCAGAAATGGTAGCCAGTTTCCGCCAGCAAGTGCTTGAGCACATCGTTCCAGTAGCATCAAAGCTCGTCGAACGTCAGCGACAACGCATTGGTGTCGGTACACTTGAGTATTACGATCTTTCCTTTGATTTTGCTACAGGGAATCCAAGCCCGAAAGGCCCGCCGGAATGGATTGTGGAAAACGGGAAAAAGATGTACGCCGAGTTGTCACCTGAAACGGACGAATTTTACAACTTCATGCTGGACAATGACTGTTTAGATTTATTGAGCAAAAAAGGGAAGGCAACTGGCGGCTACTGTGAATACATCAGCCAATACAGGCTCCCCTTTATTTTCGCTAACTTTAATGGTACGTCCGGTGATATCGACGTACTTACGCACGAGGCAGGACATGCGTTTCAGGTGTATGTAAGCCGAGATTTTGAGGTGCCTGAATATCATTTCCCAACCTTTGAGGCGTGTGAAATACATTCGATGAGCATGGAGTTTTTGACGTGGCCATGGATGGAGCATTTTTTCAAGGAAGATACCGACAAATACAAATTCTCACATCTGAGCAGCGGACTCCAGTTCATACCGTATGGCGTATCTGTTGATGAGTTCCAACATGTTGTCTATGAGAATCCAGATATGACCCCTGCGGAGCGTAAACAGGCTTGGCGTGAAATTGAGCGCAAGTACCTACCGCATCGCAATTACGCACAAAATGCGTATCTTGAGGAGGGCGGGTTCTGGCAGCAGCAAACCCATATTTTCCAAAGCCCCTTCTATTACATCGACTACACACTGGCCCAGATTTGCGCGTTCCAATTTTGGAAACGATCTCAATCTGAGCCAAAACAAGCTTGGGAGGATTATTTGACGCTTTGCCGCGAAGGCGGAAGTAAATCGTTCCTCGAGCTGGTACAAGTGGCGAAGCTCTATTCTCCATTTGAGGACGACTGCATTCCATCGGTGATTGGCGAGATTGAACAATTCTTAAATAGTATTGACGATAAAAGCTTGTAATCAGTAGGTGTACAAAAAAGCTGGCAGTTCCCGTACGGGTTGCCAGCTTTCCCTTATTTATTACGATCACGCACGTAGTCTGCCAACGGGCTGAGTGCAGAGTTCTCGATTCCCGCATCCGCAAGCGCTGCTTTTGCCTCGGTAATCAATTCGTCAAGACGCGCCTTCGATTCGGCTAGACCAAGAAGTGATGGGTACGTTGCCTTTTCCCGATCCGCATCGCTGCCAACTGCTTTCCCCAGCTCTTGGGCATCCCCTTCCACATTCAAGATGTCATCCTGAATTTGAAAAGCAAGACCTATGCAAACACCATAGCGTGTCAATGCTTCCATTTGGCCTTCGGATGCTTCTGCGAGGTAGCCTCCCCCGCGCAAGGCTGCGATCAAGAGATCACCTGTTTTGTGACGATGGATAAATTCGAGCTGATCCAGATTAAGGCGCTTGCTCTCCCCTTCGATATCCGCCATCTGTCCGCCGACCATGCCAGTTGCTCCTGCACGTTTTCCCAGCTCCGCAATCAGGTTCACGGTAGTAGCCGCTGAAACATCGGTGCGATCCATGTAAGCTTCTGCAATGTATGCAAACGCACGCGTCAGCAAGGCATCTCCTGCGAGAATGGCTGTTGCTTCACCGAATACTTTGTGATTGGTCGGTTTACCGCGACGAAGATCATCGTCGTCCATCGCAGGGAGGTCATCGTGAATCAAGGAGTACGTATGTATCATTTCCAGGGCAACCGCAAATGCCACGCCCCGTTCAATCGGCTTGTCCAATGCTTCGAGGACCGCCAACACCAGCATGGGACGCAACCTTTTTCCGCCTGCCATGAGCGAATACTTCATGGATTCGTACAAGTTTTCCGGAACTCCTTGCTGCTCAAGGGCTGGCTGGAGTCTTTGCTCTATATAGGCGGTCTTTTCCACCAAATAACTCTCGAATGTATGCACGCCGATCATGATTCTCCTTCCACGCGAAACGCCTTCTGCTTTACCTGTCCGTCTTCTTCCACCAACTGGGTAATCTTCGCTTCGATTGCGTCCAGCTTTTGACCACAAATTCTGGAAAGAGTTACTCCTTCCTGATATAGCGTAATCGCTTCTTCGAGGGGAATATCTCCTTCTTCAAGTCGATTGACGACTTCTTCCAGGCGCTTCATCGCGTCCTCGAACTGCATATCAGTCTCTTGTTCCGTTTTTTTGCGAGCCACTCTGCTTCTCCTCCTCCCGGTTCACTTTTTCCACACGTGCAGTCGCACTGCCATCACTTAATCGTACCATGATCTCATCGCCAGGGGCAAACTGTTCCACTGATTTCACGAGCCTGTCATTGGTGTATACGAGTGAGAATCCACGTTGCATGACCTTTAGTGGACTCAGTGCTTCTAACGTCGCTATACGAGCTGCGAATGCCATTCTTTTTTGGTTGAGACGGCCCAGCATCCGTTCGTCCAAGGTGGCGCGGAGCTTAGACAGATTTTTTCTTTTCTCTCCAATTTGATCAGCGAGGCGATAGCGCTTGATCTGTTCATCTAATCGCGTATAGCGTTCGCGTCTTCTGTCCAGCAAATGCTTCATGGATTGACGCATCCGCAAATGTGCCCGATCCAATCGTTCTGCCGCTTCCTCCAGCCTACGCTCCGGTTGGCGCATTGCATACGAATTGCCCAAGCGTGTCAAACGATTTCTCTGCTCTGTCATGGTACCACGTACTGCTCGATGCATCCGTATCTCGAGCTGTCGCACTCTTTCGACCCATTCCAAATAATGCGGTACAGCCAATTCAGCAGCGGCTGTCGGCGTAGCTGCCCGTACATCTGCTACGAAATCGGCGATGGTCACATCCGTCTCGTGTCCTACAGCGGAGATGACGGGAATGAGTGAAGTAGCAATTGCCCTCGCGACGTTTTCATCATTAAACGCCCACAGTTCTTCGATGGAACCTCCACCACGCCCTACAATGAGAACATCAATGTCAGGCTGATCGTTTATGATCCGAATAGCGGAGACAATCGATGCAGGTGCATCCGCACCTTGGACAACGGCTGGTGAAAGTACGATTTCTGCTTGCGGATATCGTCTACGAATCGTCGTGCAAATATCTCGGATGGCAGCTCCTGTCGGAGAAGTGACGACACCGACACGTTTGGGAAAACGCGGGAGCATCCGCTTTCTCTCTGCTTCAAACAACCCTTCTTGCGCCAATTTTTCTTTCAGCTGCTCGAATGCTAAATAAAGCGAGCCAAGACCGTCTGGCTGCATCTCTTTGGCGTAAAACTGATACGCGCCATCCCGTTCGTATGCAGAAATAGACCCACGCACAATCGCTTTTGCGCCATCTTTGGGCAAGAAACGCAGGAAGCGATTATAACTCGCAAACATGACGACTTTGATACGTGACTGCTTGTCCTTTAGCGTGAAATACATATGACCGCTGGAATGGTGAGTAAAATTAGAGATTTCTCCCCTCACCCATATATCTTGCAGGTGGGGTTCCTTTTCCAGCACCAGCTTAATATAACGATTGAGATCACTGACAGATAAAATATCTTGTAATGCCATGCGGCCCCTCCTTTACAAAAACTTGGCTTTGCCGTGCATGCAACAAGGACTATGCAAAAGAATGGATAAAGCTTATGCCTTATCCATTCTATAATAAGTTGCCGATCTTCTTCTATTGTTTTGCTTGCTTTTTCGCCGCCGCAACAGTATTTTTCAGCAGCATCGTAATCGTCATCGGGCCGACACCGCCTGGAACTGGGGTAATAAAGCTAGCCACTTCTTTGACCTCGTCGAACTTGACATCTCCAACGAGCTTACCCGTTTCAATGCGATTCACACCAACATCAATGACGACAGCGCCCGGTTTAACATGCTCCTTGCCAATCATATGAGCCCTACCAGTTGCAACGACGAGGATGTCCGCCTTTTGGGTGTATTCCTCGAGATTTTGCGTGCGAGAATGACACATGGTTACCGTAGCATTTTCCTGTTGCAGCAGCAATGATACCGGCTTACCAACGATGTTGCTACGTCCGATCACCACTGCGTGTTTGCCTGCCATCTGGGTGCCTGTGCGCTTGATCAATTCAATAATTCCATGCGGTGTGCAAGGAAGCATCGTATCATTTCCCAATACCATGTTGCCTATGCTAATCGGATGGAAACCGTCCACATCTTTTTCAGGAGCAATGGCTTCAATGACCGCATGCTCTGAAATATGAGCAGGAAGAGGAAGCTGAACCAAAATCCCATTAACGTTCGGATTTTCGTTCAACTGTTGAATGATAACCAACAACTCTTCCTCTGTGATGTCAGCGTCCTTCCGAATGATCTCGGATGAAATACCGACTTCCTCGCAGCCTTTTGCCTTACCCCGTACATAAGAGTGAGAAGCTGGGTCGTCTCCTACAATGACAACAGTCAAACCCGGGACGACCCCTTGTTTTTTCAATTCAGCTACTTCGTTCGCCAATTCGGCCCGAATACTCTGTGCGACTTCTTTTCCCTGGAGAATGGTTGCAGCCATGGAGAAAATGCCTCCTTTATCAACGTCGATACGTTAAGTGTACCGATTTCTCTCTCAGCTGTAAAGGCGAATTATAAAAAGTTCTTATTTATTTAATGTTCGCCTTTTGCTTCATCCAACCCAACATTGCGACTCCATAGGCATTATCACCGGAGTAAACGGGATCACAGAAGTACAGCTTCGCCTTCACGGCAGGGTGTTCCAGGCGTTTGATCAACCGCTCACGAATGTAATAATTAGCAGCTACTCCTCCGACAATCAAGATGTCCTTCGGGTAGCCTTGCTCTACTGCATGGCGCAAGGACTTCTCTAGTGCATTGGCAATACATTGCTCTGTCGCTCGCGCAATCTCAGCAGGGCTCGTACTCCCCTTCTCCACTTCCCGTAAAAGCGATGCTTCTGGACCAGAAAAACTAAAGGAGAGTCCGTCAACCGCCGAAGAAACCCGAAACTCACCTGTTGCTTCCTTTGCTAACTGCTCCAATGCAGGACCTGCAGGAAAGGACAGACCAAGTGCCACACCAATCCGATCGACCAGTTGACCTGCGTGCAGATCGATCGTCCCACCGATTTTCTCAATGGTATATCCGGCTGCATGACGCTCGCACAGCAGCAACTCGCTGGTACCTCCAGACAAATGCACAGCCAAAAAGCGGTCTTCTGTCGGACGCACCTCAGCAGTGTATTCCCCTGCCGCAATATGTCCCTCTTGATGAGTCGTCAAGTGCAGCGGAACGCGCAAATAAGTCGCCAACGATTTCGCCAAGCCTTCTCCTACTTTAAATACAGGCATATACGATCCGTCTTGCGGGCGTGGCTTCTCACTTACACAAATCGCGGCAATCTCGTAGTCCTTCCACTTCATCTCATCACTTAATTCCGGCAGGTTCATCACATGCTGAAAGACGGCTTCGGATTGTTGCAGTCCGCGCTTGCCCTCCTTTACTTTCAGAAGGCGTTTTGCTTCTGCGACAATTCGGCCGTCTTCCTCAGCCAAGCACAGTGATGTCCGGTAATTGCTCGTGTCGATTCCCAACATTACCTTACTCATGCTTGTATCTCCTACCTATTACGCCTGCTTGGTTTCACGTGATTGCAAGAAGCTTGACAACACACCGTTAATGTACCTGTGGGACTGCTCGTCGCTAAAGAGCTTCGCGACCTCAATCGCTTCGTTCATCACGACTTTGTCAGGTGTGTCTTGCTCAAACATGATCTCGTAAAAAGCCAGACGAAGAATAGCGCGATCTACATTGGCGATGCGTTCCAATTGCCATCCACGCAGATACTTCTTGATTTCTGCATCAATCTCAGTCAAGTTTTTCAATACACCATCGAGGAGATAACGTAAATACTGTGCATTTTCCTCGGATTCTTCCATGACGAGAGCAACCGCATCTGTTAGCGGAACCTCTGCCATATCAATTTGGAAAAGACATTGAACTACTTTTTCTCGTGCTGTTCTTCGTTTCATACCATTCATTCACCTACTAATTAAAATGAGCTCGGCCTTTGCTTCTTTCACCGAAACTTGCCTGGCAAAATCTTGTCGAGTATTTCACGCAAGTCTTCTTTATGATCGAGCTTTCGTCCAATATAATAACCGGTCCCGACAAACACAACAAAAACCAGTGTATCCCAAAATCCCACGAGAAGGTAGATGATGCCTAAAAAAAGTCCGGCAAAAACCCCCATTAGCTTTCCCTTGTGTTCCCACATTAACTCCCGCATCATTTACTTCACCTTCTATTCCACCCGTTTACGAGACGAGTAGTTTTCCTGCTGAGCTACTTCCGTCACGACAATGGTCACCTCAGAAATGACAACACCAGCAATCCCCTCGACTTGCTCCTTCACGTCAGCCTGTAGCTTCTGTGTCAGTTCAGGCAATGGCGTTTCTCCATCTACCGAAACACGCAGGGTGATAATATTGCCGCTCTCGAGTGCTTTGACTGTCGTTTTCAGATCGCGCACGCCTTTTACTCGGCGGGCGGCACGCTCTGCAATGGTCTGGATCGTCTGGATCGTAATGTTGACCTCACCCAAATCACTGCGCTGACGGATTCCCCGTTCTACTTTAGGCTTGTTAGAGCGGAAAGAACTGAAAAAGAAGCGAAGGCTTACTACGAGGAAAATGATCGCGACAATAAGATAGGTGATGTTCGTACCCGCCAGCATCTGATCCACATATGGACGGAAAAAATCTTGCGAGATCAATCCGCTGGTCGCTGCTATCGCGATGCAGGACAAAACAATGAGCGCAAAGCTATAAATCGTCAAGATAAAGCGGTCAAACAAGTTCACAAGCACCTCTCCTTTCAGCCATGTTTGAAAAAGGAGACAAACACGGCACGCTCCAGAAAACTCCATGAATGTATGCTCTACGCCTAAACTAAAATCACGTTTTCAAATGAGGAAAATGCCCCCTGTTCGTAGGGGGCATCCATCCGCTGCTTGTTAGCGCACGCGCTGGTGTTCTTCAACCGGTACTGGAGCCGGTACTTTTTCTTCTGCTTTCAATTCAACATCAACGATATGTACGTTTACTTCCACTACAGAAAGACCTGTCATGCTCTCAATCGCATTGCGTACACTATCTTGAATATTTCGAGCGACTTCCGGGATGCGATGTCCGTATTTGACAATGATCGAAACATCCACCGCCGCTTCGCGGGAGCCAACCTCTACACGCACACCACGTGCTATATTTTTACGGCCTAATCGTTCAGCTATTTCTCCTACGAAACCGCCGCTCATTTGCGCTACACCTTCTACTTCGGACGCAGCCATGCCGGCGATCACTTCCAACACTTCGGGAGCGATCTGGACTTTACCAAGTTCTGTTCTATCTAAGTCTGGAGTAAACTCTTCCATGCTTCGCACCTCCCTCTAATTTGTAATTCATTATACCAAGCACACCGTATTTTTACAAATCAGCCCTACTTACTCTTCATCCAGGTTCAAGTCGTAGGTTTCCAAGAATTTCGTATCGAAATTCCCGCTGACAAATACTTCGTGCTCCAATACCTTCAAATGGAATGGGATCGTTGTCGTAATACCTTCTACGACGAATTCACCCAAAGCACGCTTCATACGGTCAATCGCTTCGTTACGATCCTTGCCCCACACAATCAGCTTGGCGATCATCGAGTCGTAGTATGGTGGAATGGAATATCCTGCATACGCTGCACTGTCTACGCGCACACCAAAGCCGCCTGGCGCCAAATATTCCGTGATACGACCTGGCGAAGGCATGAAGTTTTTCGCAGGATTCTCAGCATTAATGCGGCATTCAATAGCCCAGCCATCCAATACGATATCCTCTTGCGTAAAGGACAATGGTTGGCCTGCCGCTACGGTCAACTGCTCCTTGATCAGGTCAAAGCCAGTCACCAGCTCAGTCACAGGATGCTCTACCTGAATACGCGTGTTCATTTCCATGAAGTAGAACTTTCCATGTTTGTCCAACAAAAACTCGACAGTTCCCGCACCGTGATAAGAAACGGCTTTTGCCGCCGCAACAGCAGCATCCCCCATTTGTCGGCGTAGCTCTTCACTCAATGCTGGAGATGGCGCTTCCTCAATCAGCTTTTGGTGACGGCGTTGGATGGAGCAGTCGCGCTCACCTAGGTATACGGCATTGCCATGCTTGTCAGCCATGATTTGAATTTCCACATGGCGCGGGCCTTCTACGAACTTCTCCAAGTAAACACCTGGATTGCCAAAAGCCGTTTTTGCTTCGTTTTGCGCCTGACGGATCGCTTTTTCCAAATCTTCATCGTCAACGGCTACGCGCATACCACGTCCGCCGCCACCCGCCGTCGCTTTGACCATGACAGGATAGCCAATCTTGTTTGCGGTAACGACAGCGTCAGCCACATCTTCGATCAGCCCTTCCGTACCTGGTACAGTAGGTACACCTGCCGTTTTCATCGTATCCTTCGCTGTGGACTTGTCCCCCATCTTCACAATGGCTTCTGGGTCTGGACCGATAAAGGTAATGTTACATGCGGCACAAATCTCGGCAAAATCGGCGTTTTCTGCCAAGAAGCCATAACCAGGATGGATGGCGTCTGCCCCTACCTTGGTCGCTACACTCATGATGTTTGCTATATTCAAATAGCTTTCCTTGGATGCCTTGGGACCAATACAGTAGGCTTCGTCGGCCAGCTTCACATGAAGCGCTTCACGATCCGCTTCGGAGTAGACGGCGACCGTACGAATGCCCAGCTCGCGGCATGCACGGATAATACGCACGGCAATCTCCCCGCGATTGGCAATCAATACTTTTTGAAACATTCCGCTCTCCCCCACCTTATTCTGGCTTCACCAAAAACAATGCTTGGCCATACTCAACCAATTGGCCGTCTTCTACGAGCACTTTCACGATCTCTCCGCTTACTTCTGCTTCGATTTCGTTAAAGAGTTTCATGGCTTCCACGATGCAAACAACTTTGCTCGCATTCACTTTGTCACCAGCTTGTACGTAAGCCGGCTTGCCTGGTTCTGGTGCGCTATAGAAAGTCCCTACCATTGGAGATACAATCTTGTGGAGATTTGCGTCATCCGCTGCTTGTACAGCTGCTGCTTTCGGAGCTTCTGCTGCGACTGGCGCTGCCGCGACAACTGGCTGAGCCGGGATATGTGCTACGGGTGCTGCAACAGGAGCTTGAACCGCTGGTTGCGTGACGACAATCGTTTCCGTACCATTGGATTTTTTCAGAGACACCTTGGCACCTTCTGTTTCCAAGTTAAATTCTTGAATGGATGATTGATCAATTAACTTAATAATTTCACGTATTTCATGCATTTTCATTACGAACAAGCACTCCTTCTTTTCTTTCAATAGAGGTTCGTGAAGTCCAGTATGTATCCTTTTGGCAAACCATAAATCCATGGTAGCCTGTTGCCTAAACCACGTCAAGAAAGGATTTCCCCGCTTCTTTTCTAACAGAAGCGAGAAAATCCTTACCATCATGCCCGATTCTCCTATCCCTTATAACGAGAAAGTGCCGTAGCTTTATTAGGATGCCTTGTATTGTACGTTAATGTTTGTCGCCGGGATATTCAGGTGTTGCTTCACGTTGGCAATGATTTCCACTACCTCGTTTGCGCTCAATTTATCTTTTTGTACAATGACTGTCGCAATGTCATTTTGGACAGTAACGACCGCATCCTGATAGCCGCTCGCCTTTAGCATTTCTTCTGCAGTCATCGTAGCACTTTCCATATTGGACAGTTCTTCAAACTTGGCCATCGCTTCAGCAACTGCCTGCGGAGAGGACTCCGTGCTGTTTACGATTGCTAGCTGTTCGTCTTTTTGTTGCGCCAGCATGGCTTCGCGTTTCATTTTGAAACCTTGGAAGATTTCACTCGCCGTTTCTGCTACTGGGACGACCGTGTTCGATGTCGCTGGTTTTGCTTCTGGTGCAGCAGGAGTTTTCGCTCCTTGTGTGCCAGTTTTTCCTTCTACTGGGTTTGCCTTTGGAGCTTGATCGACAGGCGTTGCTTGTGGGGCGTGATCAACTTGCTTGGATTCAACCACCACACCGGAAATTTGCTCTTGCTTCTGGACAGCGTGCTCTTGTCCTGATGTTGGGACCTGTTCTTGCGGTCCCTTCACCAAGTAATATCCAGAGAGCACAACCATAACAGCAAGCATTGTCAACAACCAAACCGTTTGCTTTCGCAGAATCATTCGCCATTACCTCCTACCCTTTTTTGGGCAAAATGGATATTTTATAAGCGGGAACATCCAAAACCTTTTGAACGGCTTCAGTGATCCACGCTTTAACCTGGATGTTATCGGCCCCTTTTGCTACTACCAGGACCCCGCGGACTTTCGGCTTCAACGTCTTCACAATAACAGGGGCATCTTGCTTGCCGCCTTGCACGATGACGACCTGCTCATCTCGTGACTGGTCATTTTGATTGCGGGTTGCCTTTTCTTTGTCCATTTCCTGATTGGTTGAGGAACGAATGTTGCGATTTTTTTCTACAACCAGCTCTGGTGTTGATTCCAGATTGACCATGACCTGTACTTCACCGACACCGACAACGGAAGCGAGGATCTCACGAAGCTGTGTCTCGTAAATGTTTTCATACTCTGCAATGATATCTGTAGTCGGTGATCCCCCCAACACCTGGGAAGTTGCATCACCACCAGGAGGACCCTGGGCCTCACTCCCTATATCTCCAAATCCGAGTGGCTGGTCTTTTTCCACTCTGAGGAAGTCCGTCAGAATCATGATGGCAACGCCAATTCCTAATATGACGATGAAATAATGCAGTGGCTTTAGCTTTTGGTTTTTCCCCTTGCTCCCCACCACGATTTTCTTTTCTTCCTGCATCGTCTCGCCTTGTTTCTTCATGAGCAGACTTTTCAGCTTTTCCCACAATTGGTTCATTGTTTTCACCTCGCTTCACTGACTGTATCCGCTACTGTTTCTCTCTTTCTCTCGATTCGTCTTTGATGACGACCTGGCTCTTCGATAGCCCCCACTCTTTGGCGACATCGGTTGTGATTTGCGCGTAAAGTGGATTGTCATAATGAGCTGTTGCAGCCATATCTGCTTTGGGATCAGGTTGCATTTCAGTGGGTTTGCCAATCGTGATCTCAACAGGCTGGACAGGCTTAATCGGTTCAATCGTGCTCTGCCCTTTTTGCTCTTCCTTGTTCGCGTCACTGACTACCAGCTCGATACGTTCAAGGATTGGCTGTTCCGGATTTTGCTGATTGACGGTAATCGTGACATCATCGACAGTTACGCCGTACTGCTCTTTGACACTGGCTTTAACCGAGGACGCAACCTGTGACTGAACGTAAGCCGTCATCTGTTGGTTCTGTTGACCGAGCAGCTTGTCAGTGATGCGTTTCCATTCTGCCGAAGCAGGCTTGTTCAACTCTTGTTGGTATCGATCCAGACGAAAGGCCAGATCTTCCTGCGAGAGGCTGAACAGACTGAACACGGGAGAAATGATCGTCAGCAAGAGAATCAAGCCCATCACCATTTTTACGTAGCGTTGCAGTGTCGTATTGGGCAGGATCAGATCGAGGAAGGCAGCCAAAAGGACGAGCAGGATAATTTTTTTCAACCACAGGGTTAACCACGTCATCTCATCACCTACCGAACCATCATGGAGATGTTGCCCGCCGCAATCATGATCGTAATCGCCAGAAAGAACATCAAGCCGACCGTTGCCAAAGCAGCGAAGACGAACAAAAGACTTTTCCCAATCGTACCTAGCGCACTGATGATTGGGCTGTTTCCAAGCGGTTGGAGTACGGCAGATGACAGATTGTAGATCAGAGCCAGTACCAGTATCTTCAAAGCCGGAAACGCGCATAGCATGATCAGGATCAAAACACCCGCCAAGCCTACGGCATTTTTGACCAGTAGCGAGGCATTGAGTACGGTATCTGCCGCATCGGAGAACACACGACCTACTATCGGGATGAAATTGCCCGTGATGTATTTCGCTGTTCGGAGAGTGACCCCGTCCGCAACGGCTGAAGTCGCTCCTTGTATGGAAATGATGGCGAGAAAGATCGTCAGAAATGAACCAAGGACACCCATTGCAATATTGCGTAGCAAGGTCGCTAACTGCGTGACTTTGTACCTCTCTGAAAACAGGCTAACAATAGAGAGCATCGCAGAGAGAAACAGAAGCGGGAACACGACATAAGAGATCATCATGCCGCTGGTGTTGATCATGAAGATAATCAGCGGGTGAAACATTGTGGCGGATGCCAGATTGCCTACCGAAGCCAGTAGCGCGATGACGAGTGGGATCATGGCCAGCATGAAATCAGACATGTTCGCGATTGCGTCTTTTGCATAGGTAATGGCGACATGAAAGCTGTTGATCGCAAGTACCATCAAGACGAGATACGTAATCGAGTACGCCACTGTCGATACCGCATTGCGTTCAAAGGCGTTCTGCATCGTTTCGAGAATCATCGCGAAGACCGTAATGATAATGATGGAGCTGAGCAGCTTGCCATTCATCAAAATCTCATGAAAGATAAACTTGCCCATTCCTTGCAGGACTCCTGAAATACTGAAGTCACCTTGCTGCATGAGGATTTGGATAAAGCCTTCCGATTTCAAATCGGGCAAGTACCCTTTATAGTCGCGTAACAACTGTTTCCAATACTCTTCGACTCGGTCTAGCTGCAAGTGATCGACCTGTTGTTGCACGATTTGATTGATTGGACCGGCTGCGGGTGCCACAGCGGGTGTCGCAGTAGCTGACACGGCAACTGGAAACAAGGCAAGGAACAAGAACCAGAACAGGATCAGCTTGCAAGTGTGTGCCATGGACATCCCACCTCCCTTATGCCGGCAACAAGTCGATCACTGTTTCGATAATGATTTGGATGATCGGCACAGCCATAACCAGGATGAGGACTTTTCCAGCGAGCTCGATTTTCGAAGCAATCGCACCTTGTCCAGCATCTCGGGTCATCTGTGCACCGAATTCAGCGATGTAGGCAATTCCGATGATTTTTAGAATCGTTTCCAGAAACACAAGGTTCAAATCTGCTTGAACCGCCAATCTTTCCAAAATCCGAATAACATCTGCTATTTTTCCGACGAGAAAGTAAAAGATGATGACCCCGCTCGCGATCGCCAGCAAAAAGGCGAACATCGGCTTCTGTTCCTTAATGACTAGCGCGAGAATCGTAGCCACCAGTCCTAGTCCGACAATTTGTACAATCTCCATCTGGAGCCCCTCCTCAGTTGAACAGGAAGACGCGTTTTACCTCGGAGAACAAGTCACCGATGTAATGGGACACCATGTACAGGACAATGATGAATCCGACCAGAGTTGCCCAATGCGCAATGTCTTCCTTGCCCGCCTGCTTCAGGACCGTATGCAGGATGGCTGTAATGAAACCTACTGCTCCTATCTGGAAAACAGGTGTCAAATCAAAATCCACTGTGAACACCTCGCCTTTAGAACATCAGGATGACGACCAAGAGTCCACCTAAAAAGCCCAAACTCTTGTACATTTTTTCGTACTTTTCCTGTTCCGCACGAGCCTCCTCTTCCAGCCCTCGCAAGTGGGTGACAGCTAGGCGCAAATGCTTTTGCTGGTCTTCCCGATCGGATGATCCGAGTACCTGACCTAGACTCTCAAGCACCTCTCGCTCTTGTCTGCGCAAGGCAGTTTGGGTCCAGAGTCTATTCATTGCTTGTTGCAAGGCTTCCTCAGCCGAATGCACCTTTTCTGTCTGTAGGAATTCCGCGGCCAGAAGAAATACCTTCCCTACCTCTTCGGAAACGCGATGACCGACCTTCACAAACGCTCGCTGTAATGGCGTCATCCCGAACACGATTTCCGTTTCGAGCATTTGCAGAGCAACGAGCAGAGCCCGAAGCTGAACGGGACGATTCGCGTAATACTTGCCGATCTGCCAACCAACCATCGACGCCGAAAACAGGATGAGTACGGCTCCCATCAGCTTGACCATGCAGCCTTCTCCCTTTCAACCAGGTTCATGCTTTGATCGTAGATGGCCTGGATTGTTCCGACACCTTTTTCGCGGCTGAGTACGATATAGCGGGAAAAGGCACCATATCGAATCAGCTTACCTAGCATAGGACGTTCAGCAACTTCCTTGACGCTTGCTCCATGCGCAGAGCAAATGACGGCTACACCCGCATGAATCGCTTCCCAGACTGCGTCGCCATCCTCCGCTCTTCCTACCTCGTCCACAATCAGAACATCAGGTGACATGGAGCGAATCAGCATCATCATCCCGACAGCTTTTGGGCAAGCGTCCAGCACATCCGTTCGCGGACCGACATCTCGTTGAGGAACTCCTTGCAAGCATCCCGCCAACTCAGAACGCTCGTCCACAATTCCTACCTTGCGACTTGAAGACCACTCGCTCCCGTAGCTGATGGTTCGTGCGATATCACGCAACAAGGTTGTCTTCCCGCATTGGGGTGGGGAGATGAGCAGCGTGTTTTGCAATTTGCCATCCTCAAACAAATACGACATGACCTTTTTGGCCGCGCCCTTTTTCTCGCGGGCAATCCGGATGTTGAAGCTGGTCACATCTCTGATTCCCTTCACTTCTCCTTTGTCCAGCACCACTTTCCCCGCAATGCCAATGCGATGACCGCCAACTACCGTGATGTAACCCCTTTTCAACTCTTCTTCCAAAGCATAAAGAGAATGCTGGCTGACCTGGTTTAAGAGTTTTGCTGCCTCTTCTGCTGAAAATAGCCATCCTTGTGCGGGTATCGAGGTGATTTGCCCCGACGATGTCACATAGCTGGATTGTTGGCCAAACCGGACTTCTAGCGGCTGGTTTTGCCGAAGCCGAATCTCTTCCAGATTCTCTCTTACCGCGATAGTAAGGGCCGTCAAAATCGTTCGTAAAGTTGCTGGCAATATCGTCAAGATCTCATTCATCAGGTACCCTCCTTTTTGCAGCCTTCTGCCTTTGTCCACTTTGACTTACCTCCATCCTATGCAGAGGTGGACGAGATTTATGCAAAAAAAATAGCTTGCTCTCGTGCTAGAAAGACGAGTGCAAGCTTTTCCTATTGGAATCATCGATTATCCGATTTCTTGTTATCCACCGGCTCTATTACATAATGTCTGAAACCTTCCTCATCTTTGCCTTCGTGCAGATAGATTTCTTTCTGGCAGCTAGGGCATGCAAACTCGTAAGTCGTATCGAGATGGGGATCTACTTGTGCTTCGTATTGTTGTGCGTCTTCATCATCATCCAAATCGTAGAAAGTCGCGTACTCGTCGTCATCATCCTCACAATCGACAACGGTTTCATACAAGTCATCATCATCTTCAAAAAGATACAGCTCAATGTCCTCTAAGTCTTCATCCAAGGCCTCCACATAATCCTCCGCCTCTTCCACTCGCGCGTGAAGCTCTCGTAGCTCACCCTGCACCTCATTTAGAATCTCAATCATCTCTACCATAATTTTTCCTTCGGGGCTTTTCTCCCCCACTTCCAATCCATCTGCCAACCCTTGCAAGTATGCGATTCGATTCGCCAATGATTCTGGCATCCACATTCCCTCCCATCCAATCTCTCCCACTTATCGTTCCCCATCGTGATGTCATTTACAAATGGAAGGAAATGGGTAATTATTTACGGACGCCAATCAAGATGCACGAGATCCCCACCAGAATCCAGGCTATTTTGGCGAAGCTAACCCGATCCGACATGCCTAACAAACCGATTGTCGTTGTGGTGATCAAGATAATTGGCCCAACAATCGCAAGCCCTGAATTAATGAGCAGAGCTTTTTCGACCTGGTTCACTTTTAAAATGAGCAAAGCTGCAATGATCTCGATACTGCCTGAAAAGACCCTAAGTGCTGCCATACCCATAATCGCTTTTTCCAACATCCCGTCTCGTCCTCCCCTCCTTTCACTCTATGCCTGTACCACATCATTTCAGCACTTTTTGAATCATCTCTGTAGGCTTTTGCCCTCACTCCTCCCCTTCACTGGGCATACACTGAACCATACGCCTAGAAGAAATGAGGAACTTGCCGATGGTAGAGTGTGATCAATCGTTTTTACCTGATAGCTGGGCAAACCCGTCCGGGCAAATACGAGAGAAGCCCCGTGTGAAGGGCTTAACCATGGTCATTGACAAAGGCCTTGGACTTACTGCATATTCCGACTTGTTAGCGCTGGCTGCTCCCTATATCGATCTATACAAACTCGGTTTTGGCACCCTTGCTCTGTACCCCCTCGAGATACTCAACCAAAAGCTGACCCTTGCAAAACAATTTGGTGTACACATCATGCCAGGAGGAACTTTTTTTGAAATCGCCATTCGCCACAATTCAATTGCAGATTATATGAAGCTGATTCGCTCTCTCGGTTTTTCTGCGGTGGAAATATCCGATGGAACGTTCCCTTTATCCTTTGCACAGCGCCAGGAAGCCATCAATTACGCGTTAGACAACGATTTGGTGGTCTACACAGAGGTCGGAAAAAAAGCTGCCGACTATCGCACTTGTCGAGAGGAATTGCTGGAGACGCTTAGCTTTGACCTGCACAATGGTGCCAGTCACGTGATTGTGGAAGCGAGAGAAAGTGGAACCGTCGGCGTGTGTGACGGGGATGGCAAGATTGACGATTCCTTCGTTTCAGACATTGTTGCAGCAGCCAAAGAAAAGGCATCCCGTCTAATCTGGGAAGCACCTCAAAAAGATCAACAGGTCTGCTTCATCAAGGCCATTGGCAGCGACGTGAACCTCGGAAATATTGCCTATACGGATGTATTCTCTTTGGAGACGCTACGGCGCGGATTGCGCGGCGATACAGCCCTAATCATGGATAGAGGGAGGTGTTTTCCGTGCGAATAGAGGTGGTGCCGACCGTGGAAGAAATTCGTTTTGAACAGATCAGCAATCATGTAGTCATCGTCATCGATGTGCTTCGTGCCTCCAGTACGATTGTCACCGCATTAGGTAATGGATTTCGCAGCGTCATCCCGGTCGAAACCATTGGGCAAGCAAACTCCCTACGCACTAACGACTGTATTTTGGCCGGGGAACGCCACTGCAAAAAAATCCCCGAATTCGACTGCAATAACTCACCAACCGAAATCGCAGGTTTGGGGAAAACGGGGAGCCAGCTTATTCTCACCACGACAAACGGGACTCGTGCGATCCAAAAAGCAGAACGTGCCACTGCTCTCTTGATCGGCTGCTTCTTGAATGCCACTGCATGCATGCGGCACGCTCTTTCGTATCATCTCGACATAACTCTGTATTGTGCAGGTACCCGGTCGGAATTCGCTCTGGAAGACGGTCTGGCTGCCGGCTTGATGATTGCACAGGTACAACAATCGTTACCGAGCATCCAAATTTGTGATCTGGGTGAAGTGCTAAAGGCGAGCTACCTTTATTACGCGGGAAAACTGAGCGAGCTGTTACCCCACACGACAACAGGAAAAAGGCTCATCCAGCACCATCTCGCAAGCGACATACGGTACTGTGCTCAAGTGGATCAGTATCAAATCGTTCCCTACATCAAGGAGAAACGCATACTCCCACACCTTGTCTCATAATGTGAAAAGAGAACAGGGACAGGGGTTTTGATGCCAATGATGTCTGGAGAAGTAATGCTGGTCATCCTAATCGTTATCGGTCTTATTGGGCGCTCACCGATTATTGCGACTGCCGCAAGTATATTGTTGGTGTTGAAGCTAACGGCACTGGAGCGTTTTTTCCCAACAGTAGAACGGCGCGGATTGGAGCTCGGGCTGCTCTTTTTGACTATTTCCGTACTGGTTCCATTCGCCAGCGAAAAAATATCATGGAAAGACGTCACTCCTCTTTTCACTACGGTTGTCGGCTTAACCGCACTGGCTGGTGGGGCCATTGCCACCTGGATGAATGGAAAAGGACTCGATTTGCTACGCTCGGAGCCACATATGATTGTCGGTCTAGTCATTGGCTCGATTATTGGCATTGTGTTTTTTCGGGGTATTCCCGTCGGCCCTTTGATGGCTGCTGGTATTACAGCGTTTGTGTTGAAGCTGTGGGAATGGTTTGGAAGCAGATAAAAACGAAATCCCCCTCTTTTACATCCAGGAGGGGGATTTGTCTATGTTGTTTTAGCGTTTGGTGTTATTGGACGTGTCAAACGGAACTTCCCAATTGAGGTCTTGGTATTGGCGTTGTTGAATAGCGTGTGACAGCTTTAACTCTTTTGGCTGTTTTTCAAGGTCGCGGATGAAGAATGTTCCTGTTACATGTACTCTTCCGTCCTTGCCTCTTGTATATGTTGTTCCGTTAAGAGATACCTTGTATGTTTGTTTGGACTCATCCAGTGCCGACCATTCAGTCGTGTAGACGATCCCTTCTGGAAGAATGGCCGAAAACGAGATCAGTGCACCCTTTCCAAAATAGGTCTCATTTCCGATTATTTCATCTTCCTCCGTTGTTTTTAAGGTAAAGCCCGTTAAGGTATAGGTACTGTCACTATTCGTCACGGTTGCCTTATCCTTTAACAGGGTATCAATCGGGATGGTTGCCTGAAACTTCGCTGGCTCATACAGGTACAGAGAATGCATTTTTAATTTGTACGTTTGATCCTTTGCTAGTGGAGTTATCCCATTCCATTTCGTAACTCCTTTGCCGTCATCATGCACTTTTCCACGGTACGAGTGCTCTACGTTGTTCTTTCGAATTTGGTTAAGTTCTTCATGCAACGCATCGTCCCATCCTGCTACCACATTCCCTTTTTCATCAAATATTTGGAATGCTACCCCCATGTCGATGAAATACCTCTCCATCCTCTCGGCTTCTGTGAATGCACCTGTTTTTGGCCCTTTTACAATCCAACCGTTTTGCTCTTTCCATTTTTGGATTTGTTCTTCTCTTTCTTTTGTCCAGTCTATTTCCAACTCCATCATACTTGTGCTCGGTACCGTCATAATGTTTTGCAACATGATCTCGATTCCATTCGGAGTCATATATTTTTGTCCAATCTTGGTGTAGTTTGCCACTGCCCTTGCCTTTTTCATATCAACTGGAAACTCTACCTTCCAGCTACCTTCTTTCCCACCTAACATGGTTGCTTCGACACCGACGATGATCTCATCCGGCAATGTCTTGCTATCTTTCAGGAATCGGAAAATATCATGGCTGACGACAAGATACTCTCCTTCCTCACCGTAGGTATAGCCCCCTCCCCCAGGATTCAGGTCTTCACCTGACTTGGTTTTGTAAGTAAGGGACAATCCGTCTTTTTCCACATCAAAAGGGATTCGCTTGCCATTTTGATCCACGATATTTGCAATGATCGCCATCCGCACTGGATCCGCAACTACTTCTTTTACAACCAGTGTAAGTCCTTGATCCGTCACCTTTTTATTGATTTCCTGGACGTACCCCTTCTCAGCTGCCTGCTTCATTCCTTGGTCGATACCTTGTATGGATTGTATGACACTGTTTACGTAGCTCGCAAAAGTCGGAGACACCATGGACCCAAACGTAATGATTGCTGTGACACTCGCCACAGCTAACGCTGTTTTCTTCAAAATGTTTACACTCCTTTTTTTCCAGTTTGGTTTTGGCTTTGGCAATTGCACTTGCTCTAACGCCGTCATTACCTGGGAAGTAAAATCTGTGGGCAACGCGCTTGGAACGTGCAGGCTCGGGAACTCCTCGTTGCTATCCTCTTCCTCCATCATCAGCCTCTGACAGAGCAGGCAGTCTTCGACATGTCGTTCCAGCAGTCTAGCATCACCTTCAGATAGCTCACCAGTCAAATACCTGCGCAACTCTTCAGTTTTGGAGCAATTCATAGATAGCTGCACCTCCTGACATTTCTTGCGCGATACTAGCCCGGAGCTTTTTCTTGGCGTGATGGATACGCATTTGTACAGTTGTAACCGGAACATGCAAAATTTCGCTAATCTCTTTGTAGCTCATCTGTTCCAAGTATTTCAGCATAAACACAACGCGGTATTCTTCCCCCAACGCCATGATTTGCTGCTGCAAGGTATCTTGCTTTTCTTTTTCCAAATACGCTTTTTCGGGTGTATCAGATTCAATCAGTCTTGTCTCTTCCAAAGGTGTTTTGGCGTAGTGCTTGTTCTTGCGCCACGCGTCTATACACAAGTTGGACGCAATCCGATACAGCCAGGCCAAAAAAGCATCTGTCGGCTTATATTTATCGAGTTGACAGTACGCTTTGATGAAAGCCTCTTGTGTCAGGTCTTGAGCATCCTGCTGCTGTCCCGTCATTCGATAAAGATAGCTGTATAATCGTTCTTTGTACTTGTCGACCAGGTGCGCGTAGGCATCCCGATTCCCTTTTTGTACCTGTTGTATGAGCAACCAATCATCCTGCAAAGGAAATCCTCCCATTTCAAAAAAGTTCGCTGCGCAGCGTTCGTTTTGGCAGGTTCATATGGATTAACGGATCATTTTGTATTTTCTTTCCAAAAATGAATGCATTTTTTAAAAAAAGTTTGAGTCAACATTGTGGAGGAGAAGAAAAAGCACAGTTCTCTTCGACTCTGACACGCCCGCAAGGGGGATTCACTGGCCGTCTACACTTAAAAAAGGGGACCGTCGAGCAAAGCCACCCTACGGGCGGATGTTTCTCGAAGAAGAAGTGTTCGACAAGCGTGGTCAAGCGATCGACAACACAAGAAAACCGCCCTTGATAAAAGGCGGTCGGGTTCCATCCATCATTTCCATGAATGGTAGATATGTTCCGCGTACTTGGTAATGGCTTCATCGTAATCTGGATACGGATATTCGAGATTTTCTGCCACCGCTTTGGAGTACTTTCGAAATAGCTCATAGCAAGTGAATAACGATTCCCACATCTGCGGGTAGCCGTTTTCGTTATAGCTGGATAGTAACGCTTCCCAGTCTTCTTTTGGAAGATAGCGATCGATAAATTTGTAGTTTTTCCCGACACTAAAGGTAAATCCTTTCTCACATCCGATTTGCCAAGCCATCATGCGGAGCAAATTTGGTCGGGCAATTTCGTTGAGATGGTCAATCGCAAACAGAATTTCTTTTCTCGCCAAACCTTTGACAACATAAGTAGAGACCATCCAAAATTCATTGCAGCAGTCATCAAACTCTCTGGCACTTGGCTTCCGGGTCCAATATTGGCGATCGGTAGGGAGCACCTCGTGTTTGATAAGCTCGTCTTTATCCAGCAAAACCTCAACCAGACCGTCGCTATCTGCAAAATACTGCTCTGTCTCGTCTATCGGAATCAGCGTCAGATCCACTTTATTTCCATCCTCAAATAACATGAGATAAGAAAACCAATTCCCTAACTCGGACGGAAAAAGCTCCATATCCTCTGGTTTTTGCATCATGATCCGATTCCCAAAAGCATCGAGCCATTGATCATTTTCCTTGAAAGAAGCCATCTCAGTCACAAAATACGAAATATCATAATCTTGGAAAGGATCAGCGGGTATATTTTTGTTCGTGCGTGACCCTTCCAAGGTTACCAAGCGGATTCGATCATCCTTCCTAGCGAAATCAATCAGCATGTTCATCATTTCTTGTTCCGTTCTCAAAGCCATGCCCCTCCACATTACTATTTCTCTGTACTACTAAATGTAGTGGAATTGCATAATTTTTACAATCCCACATCGATAGGAGAAGCAAATAAAAAAAGCTGCACCCATTTGGGCACAGCTTTTTCTTGCAATCCGTACTTTTACGCGCGGGAAACGTATGCTTCCGTACGAGTATCGATGATCAGACGCTCTCCTTCTTCTACGAAGAGAGGAACGTTTACTACGAAACCAGTTTCCAAGGTTGCTTTCTTTGTTACGTTAGAAGCAGTGTCACCTTTTACACCTGGCTCACATTCAGTTACAACGAGTTCAACCGTATTCGGCAATTGAATACCGATTGTTTCTCCGTTGTACTGCATGATTTGCACGTTCATGTTTTCTTTGAGGAAACGCAGCTCACGCTCGATTTGGTTGCGAGTGAACGTCATTTGCTCATATGTTTCAGTATTCATGAAAGTGTACTCGTCTCCGCTCGCATACAGGTATTGCATCGTGCTGGATTCGATGCGGGCAGGGTTAACTTTTTCACCGCCGCGGAAGGTCATTTCTGTTGTGTTGCCGCTACGCAGATTGCGCAGTTTGGAGCGAACGAATGCCGCACCTTTACCTGGTTTTACGTGTTGGAATTCTAGCACGGTAAAAATATTGCCATCCACTTCGATTGTCAAACCGGTACGAAAATCGTTTACAGAGATCATGGTAGTCCTCCCAAATCAATCAATAACAGAATAAGTATAAATTACACAGGCAAAATGAGCAACTCTTTCGTAGACTTGTTCAGGTTCTCATGGCCATCAGCTGTAATCCACACATCGTCTTCGATTCGAACGCCACCAAGTCCTGTCACGTAAATGCCTGGCTCCATCGTTACGAGCATACCTGGCTCCAATACGAAGGTGCTCACAGTCGACAGCCCTGGCAGCTCGTGAACTTCCAATCCGAGACCATGACCTGCGCTATGTCCATAGGCATCCCCATAGCCTGCTGCTGTGATGAGATCTCTCGTTGCTGCGTCAGCGTCTTTTGCGGATACACCTGGCTTCAGTGCTTCTAAACCTGCCAGTTGGGCACGCAGAACGATATCGTAGATTTCACGCATTTTCGGGTCTGGCTCTCCCACAGACAATGTGCGTGTGATATCGGAATGATAGCCCTGATAAGCGGCACCAAAGTCGAGTGTAACCATTTCCCCTGCCTGAATCACTTTCTCGGACGCACGTCCATGTGGCAGAGCGCCGCGCACACCTGACGCTACGATAATATCAAAAGCAGAGCCTGTCGCACCTTGCTTGCGCATGAAGTATTCCAGTTCCAAGGCAACATCGGCTTCACGCACACCTGGCTTGATGTAGCCTTGAATATGCGTAAATGCTGCTTCCGCGATACGAACCGCTTCACGAATGATAACCATCTCGGATTCGTCTTTAAACATGCGAATTTTTTCAAGCAGACCGCTTGTTGGCACCAGCTCTACTCCGTCGAATCCTTTGTTCCATTCCTGATACGTGCTAAAGGACACGCTGCTCTCGAATGCCAAGCGCTTGATCCCTTTTTCTTGCAAGAGCTTTGCCATCGCTTCCACAGCTTTTCTCTCGTTATTGACCACTGTGAATTCAGGTGCCTGTTCTTGCGCTTGTTCCACATAGCGGAAATCAGTGACGAGAAACGCTTCTGTTTCCGTGACAATTACCCATCCCGTTGATCCAGTGAAACCGCTCAAGTAGAAGCGATTCTCTGTTTTTTCGGTAATAAACGCCTCTGCTCCAACTTGTATAAGTGCCTCGCGCAATTTATGCAGACGTTGTTTCATGGCAGCCTTTTCCCCTTTTTGAAAGCTTTTATTTTTTTTCGACTTTACGGACGAGCGCTCTTAACGCCCATTCATATCCATCGATCCCCAACCCGACAACTTGGCCAATCGTAATAGGTGCGATGACTGAGTGATGGCGGAATGGTTCCCGTGTATGAATATTGGAAATATGTACTTCAATCGTCGGAAGAGCTACACTGGCCAAAGCGTCTCGGATCGCATAGCTATAATGGGTGAATGCGCCTGGATTGATCAGAATGCCGTCATGGACACCTCTCGCTTGATGAATCGCGTCGATGAGGGCACCTTCGTGATTCGATTGAAGATGCTCAAGCTTTCCGCCCAACTCATCCATGACGCCCGTCAGGATTGTCACCACATCCTCCAGCGTTTCCCTTCCGTAAACATCCGGCTCCCTCGTCCCCAATAAATTCAGGTTGGGCCCGTTCAATAACAAGACGGAAGTCATCGACCATCCCTCTCCCTATAAAAGTTTTTTTATTAATGAAACATTTTACCACAAGCCGCTCTGAATCCAAAGTAGACATTCGCCAAAGCAACATTTCGAACATTGTTACATCCATTTTGACAAGGAACGGAGAAATCCTCCTACCTTGTGTACTCATTCCATGCATGATTCTCGTCTGATTGCTCGAGCATGATTGTCATCCCAATGAACAAGCCAAACGTCAAATACCAAGCGCCTTCCGTGCTTAAGGTGGCAACCTCCCAATTTCCGATATGAAAGAAGAAACCCGCTATCCCTAACATGACTGCCCCGTAGACGAGCCCCAACCACCACACACGGATCCGACTAAATAGCAAGCTGAATACAAATGAAGCAACGAAAGTTTCAACGAACAGCACGATACCACCAAGGCACACGCTCGTAAACGTATTTTCGTCCTCGATACCGATAAAGGGACGTGCAAATGCTCCGACTCCGTACGGGGTCATGTGCAAAAAGTGAGCCATCAATCGAACGAGCCCCCAAATAATCGTTCCCCAGAATGCCACCTCCAAAATCTTCGAGAAGGAGACTCTTTTACTCCCTTGCCTGCCTTCTTCTGTATGCGATATGCGTGCTTGCTTGTGCCTTCGTCCTGTCTTGCTTATTTCCATTTCCATCACCTCTGTTCTCTAGTATGCTCTTCCTCTAAGCTTTTCACTTCTGCTTTACATTTGTTGGAAAAATACGAACTCCTTGTAGCTTCAAGTCGCCATTTCCGTTAATATAGTGGTAAGGATGGTGATTGAATTGGCGCAACAAAACGTACCTAGCTACGGCGGTCAGGCCGTCATCGAAGGTGTTATGTTCGGTGGCAAAACCACGACCGTTACAGCTGTTCGCAAAAAAAATCATGAAATTGAGTATTTTGAATCCCCAAGGTCCGAATATAAATGGATTACTACGCTAAAAAAGATTCCGTTTTTGCGTGGGATTGTTGGTTTGGTCGAAGCCAGCGCCAATGGGGCCAAACATCTCAACTTCGCCTCTGAACAATACAGTAAGGAGTCTGGAGAAGAAGCTTCTGAAAGTCCATCGAAGCTCACCATGATTTTAGGTGTTGCTGTTGTCGGAGTACTTTCCTTCCTGTTCGGGAAATTCGTATTTACACTCGTTCCCGTTTTCCTGGCAGACTTTTTACTTGGAAAATGGGTACCGGATGGCGTTCCTCAAACGTTAGCTGAAGGCGGATTTAAAATTTTGCTCCTCCTCGGCTACATTACTGCGATTGCACAAACGCCGTTGATTAAAAGGCTTTTTCAATACCATGGAGCCGAGCATAAAGTGATTAACGCGTTCGAATCCGGGGTAGAATTAACAGTAGCCAATGTGCAAAAATTTTCCGCCCTGCATTATCGTTGTGGGAGCAGTTTTCTCATTTTTTCAGTGTTCGTCGGTGTTGTGATTTACTCCCTGTTTAGTTATGACTCCCTGACGGAGAGGGTCGTACAACGCATTGTTCTTTTGCCACTGGTAATCGGCGTCTCTTATGAGGTTTTGCAGTGGACAAACAAGCTCCGTGATGTACCCGTCCTACGTTACCTTGGTTATCCAGGATTGTGGTTGCAAAAGATCACAACTCGTGAACCAGATGACAGCCAAGTCGAGGTAGCCATCGCTTCCTTCCAAAAGATGCGGGAGCTTGATCAGAAGCACGTGCAGGAAAGAATGGTTACGACCGGATAACGTGAGGCATTTTTATTCCCATAGAGGTGAAGCCCTATGTTACGCCGCATTCCACCAGTGATTCTGATAGTGATTGTATTGGCGATTTACGGATTTTTGGTCACCCTCTTCAATGATCCTATCAGTACGATTGTCATCTTGGGATTATCCGTTGTCCTTTTCTTGGTCGTGCGCAACTATTTACAAACCGGCTCCTTCTTTTCACAAGGCGCTGGAGCAGGCAAACCTAGACAACCAAAGGTCAAGGTGAAGCAAAAGCCCTCCATCGCTCGGCAAGCAGTGAAAAAGCAGTCGACTCCTCCTAGAAGAGATCATCCGTTTCGTGTGATCGAAGGCAGCAAAGGGAAGCAAAAAGAGAAACCAGACGAAAAATCGCAAAATAATATCTCCCACTAAAAAACAGGTTGCCTGAATCGGCGACCTGTTTTTTTGTTAGACCAGTATTTTCGGTGAATGATTGCGAAACACTTTGACGTAATCTTCAAAATCCCATTGTGCCAAAAATTTGTGAGCCGCTGCCTCCCCTGACTCAAACAATTGTTGCCTGATTTCTTTTGACAGCTGAAATTGAGTGGTTCTCACCCCTAATGTATGGATGAAAATCGTCCGAACAGCTTTTGCCTTTTCCACATACAGGCGGTCATGAGCATCGAGCATAGTCGCCAGCAATCCCCGGGAGAAGGAAAAAAGACCTTTGATTCTAGTCCCTTCTCTCTTGTCTTGATCATCAGTCAGACGAAAACCAATCGTCGGCCACCGCGGAGTACCCGGTACATCAAATAACCAAACGGGATAGTTGCTCAATAATGCGCCATCGACGATGTAATGCACATGTCCAGCACTTTTCAGCTTTGCAGGCTGAAAAAAGAACGGAATGGAGGAAGACATACGAACAGCTCGTGCCACAGGGAAATGATCGGGTTCTACACCATACCGTGCTAAATCATCGGGAAGGATAAGCATTTTTCCGTTTGTGACATCAGATGCGACAACCTTCAGCTTACCAGGAGGAAGATCTCCGAATGTTCGTACCCCTTTTCGTAATAACAACTCCTCTATGAACAACTCGATTCGATCTGCTCGATAAATCCCTTCTCGCACGACTAGTTCATAGATTGGTCCGATGAGAGGGAGCCTGACCAGCCCTGAGCGTTTGAGAAAGTGGAGGTAATCCAGCTCTTCAAAGATCGGTTTCAATTCATGGCTGGAATAGCCTGCGCCGAGCAAAGCTGCAACAATGGAGCCTGCCGAGGTACCTGCGAGTCTCTCCCATGTGTATCCATTCTCCTCCATGACTCGCAAGGCACCGATAAAAGCGATTCCTTTTACGCCGCCACCCTCAAAGACTGCATCCGCTTTCACCTTGTTTTCCCCTCCCTAAAATTCCTCCCCATTTTCCATGTATAAGACGACAGCTTTTCCGTTACCACAAAGAAAAAAACGCAAGCCTGATCGGCTTGCGCTATAATACGATAACGATATAGACTATTCCTCTTTTTGCTCATCTAACAAACGAATATTACGAAGCTCTTCTATACGCTTTGGATCTGCCTCGAAGTACTGAACCAGATACTCCAGACATGTAATCGATTCCCAGCTCAGGTGATGCTCGATTCCTTCCACATCCTGATAAATATGCTCTTCATCTAAGCCAATGATCCGCATAAATTCTTCTAGAAGAGCGTGACGGTCCACAAGGCGTTTCCCGATTTTCTTCCCTTTTGGCGTCAAGACAAGCCCACGGTATTTTTCATAAACGAGATACTTGTCTTTGTCTAGTTTCTGAACCATTTTCGTGACCGAAGAGGGATGTACTTCCAACGCTTCAGCAATATCGGAGACACGAGCATAGCCCTTTTCTTCAATTAAGTTGTAAATGCGTTCCAAATAGTCTTCCATACTCGGCGTCGGCGGCATTGTGAACCCCTCATTTCCAAACCGTTATTTCATCTTGCCAAAAAAGGCACGTAGAAATATGATACCGCGTAATGAGAAGCATTTGCAAGAGAAAAGTACCTATCGCAGCTGTTTTTCTGTTGTTGGATTCATCATTTGGACATATTGTACGAGCTGTTGACCCAACTGCTCCATGCGCGCCTGCAATCGCTCATCCTTGAGCTTGCCTTCTGGTGTAAAGGCATTGTAAGCACTTGGGATGGAAGGGCTAGATGGCAACGGCCATGCATGCAAATTGCGCATGATTAACTGCAAGGTGTTGACCGTATTCGTAGCACCCATGCTTCCACCAGCGACACCAATGATGGCAACCTGCTTGTCACGCAAAATGCGCCCTTCCAGGAAGTCAATGGCGTTTTTCAAAGCACCTGTCATTGTGCCATGGTATTCAGGCGAACCGATCACAAGTCCATCTGCTTCAGAAACCGCTTTGACAAATCGATGGACAATTTCAGGGTACGTACTGGTATCGTCACGATCATCGTACAGCGGCAGCTTCCAGTCCGCAAGATGAATCATTTCAACATCGGCACCTGCAGCCTTTGCGGCTTCAAGAACAATATGAATTGCTTGTTTTGTCGTAGAATTGGCATTCATGCTTCCGGCTATTCCTACAATTTTCATGGTTTCACCCCATCGATAATCTAAATACTGGTATGCTCCTCATTATATTCCATTAAATATAATTTGTAAACATTTATGTTTATTTAATATCATCTGTTCTGAACAAGCCTGTTTGCTTCATACACTTGTACCAAGTTGCAAGTGAGGATGATGCCTATGGACAAAGTCGCTTGGTATATCGCCGTGCTTTTTGCAGGGTCTGCGTTAGGTGGATTCTACTTGGGCGGATATGAATGGTTACGCTTTTTTACTTATTTCGGTTCCTGGGGGACAATAGGCATTGCCCTTGCGGCTCTTGGCCTCGGCTGGTTCGGCGCCCAGCTGTTGACCTTTTGCCATCGCAAGCAAATTCGCTCCCTGTACGAGCTGTACTACGTATTGTTTGGCGAAGCGTTCGCTTCTAGCCTATCTGCGATCACCCACATTCTGCTATTGGGGTATACAGGAGTCATGCTTGGCCAACAGGCAGATTTCCTCTTGGAGGAGTTCTCTCCTCTATGGTTCATCCTTCTGACCATTGCAGCCGTCTTCTTTATCTTAAATCGTTGGAGATGGATTGTCACTGCAACAGCCATATCTCTATCCACCGGTTTATTATTATTCGGATTGATTTTTAGTGCACAATCCCATGTCCCAATACCGAGCTTGGGTTATCAACTGAATGTGAACTGGCTGATTCACGCCGTATTTTTCCTTGCCTTGCATTTTCTCATCGGCTTGGCCACGACTTTACCACTGGCAGTACTTGCGTCCCATGAGCGAACGGTTCGGATGGGCGCAATGATCGGAGCCGGAATCTTCCTTTTGTTCACGCTGTTAGGTCAAGCTATTCTTCTTGCCCACTGGCATGATTCCCACGCCTCTGTACTGCCCATCAAACAAATTTTAGTTCAAATGATGCCAGGTGGCGATTGGCTTCTCGCTATCCTCTCATTTGTGCATGGTGGAGTCATCGTCGCCGCCCTACTCTATTCGTTGTCCCATCCAATAGCGACACGTCAACATCTGCAAATTCTTCCGCTGATTGTCGCCATGCTGCTTACCGTATTTGTATTCTCTCTTCTCACACTCGTTGTTCCCTGGAGTATGTCTGCAATCGCCAGTGCAGCGACCTATTGCGGCATGTTCTTAATGGGCTGGTACGTTTGGAAGCAGCCGAATTGACCTGATCGTTTCCTCGTAGCTCCTGTGGTCAAGACAGAGTCTTGGCCACTTTTTTTCGCACTATAGGAGCCAATTCACTATTCCGACCACGACCAAGAACAAAAGGATAAACACCAAAATATTCAACGGACTCATCGTCACGTAGGCCTCCTCTATCCATGGTTTCTCTCCCTCATTTTACCACAAATGAAAAACGTCCCCCGAAGGAGACGTTTACTGCAGAGCCTCACTTTCCGTTCTTAGTTGTCCCCCATTTGGAGATCCCATCGGATAAGCTGGCGTTGTTTGTTCTGTCATTTTGTGAATCGCTGAAAGGACCGCCTTCGTCGCCTTTGCAATTTGTTCCCAATCCATTTGTGCGATAGAGTCATCTGTTGCTTGTCTCGTCCCCGCACTCGTCACAAGTGCCGTAGGAATACCTGCGGCGGCTAAAGAGCTTGCGGCGCCGATTCCTTCAAGCGTTCCAGCCTTATCGCTAGGAGACACCCCCGCTGCTCTTAGGAGTTGGATTGGCAGATTTTCGTTACCCAGCGGATTGGTTGCAACGAGCTCTGTCTTTTGGCTGCCCACCCCCTCGACATAGAAGGCTGCTATCATGGCTTGTCGCTCTTTGGCTGATAAGGCATTCGCATAAGCAATTGGGCCTCTGCTTCCTGAAGTAACAGCGCCAAAGCTGACGAACCTCACTTCCGTATCAATCGGCTTGTCAGCCATATTACGAGCTATCTCAAGCAAGGCCGCTACACCGGAGCCATTGTGATTTGCCCCAGCTGATAACCCGGCGGAATCATGGTGAGCAGAAACCATGACGACCTGCCCGGTGTCATTTTGATTGGGCTTTCGGCTTGCCACGATATTATACGAGGTTTGCTTGGTCGTTACGGCTCCTTCTACCTTGACGGTTCCCTTCACGGGCCGCTTGTCCATGATGCGTTTTTGGAGCTTCGTGCCATCCCCCTTGGACAAAGCGATTACAGGAACAGCGATATCCAAAGGTTCGCCCAGGGAAGCATTCCAGCCTTCCTCCCGATCATTCCAGATGATCAGTCCAACAGCTCCGGCAGCCGCTGCCTGGCGTACTTTTTCTCCGAACGGAATCTCGCCTCGCTTGACCAAGGCAATCTTTCCCCTGGAGGCATCATTCGTAAAATCAACCGCCCTACCCAAGCCTGCATCCACCACCTCTGCTGTCGCAGTTCCATTGATCCCAAAAGTAAATCCACTTATTGTCCATTTTTGACCCGGCCATTCTTCCATCGTCAGGGATAGAGTCGTTGGCTTTCGGTACGTATAATAAGAAAAAGGATCGAGCTTTGTCTTGTACCCGTAAGAGCGAAGTGTATTTTCCACATAGACAGCTGCCGCAAATTCCGTTTCAGTAGCAGGTGGACGGGCTGTTCTTGCCAATTGCTCGACATGGCTGTACAAGCGTTCACTATCGATCCAATCTTGAGCTTCCTCTGCATGAACACGATGGGAAAGGAAAGGCATCGGCAATATCGTTCCACAGGCAAGCAGGGCACATAGCGTGTAATGACGGACAGATCGCATGGCATTCTCCCTTTCCTTTGCTCTTTGCTCTTTGCTCTTTGCT